>JAKLLR010000155.1 GCA_022014175.1 Gammaproteobacteria bacterium
CCTGGCCCAGGGCAGCGGCCAATTGATGTTTTTTCGAGTGCTCACCGGGTTTGGAATCGGGGGCGTGCTACCCAGCCTGAACACCCTGGTTGCGGAGTACGCACCCCACCGGCAACGTAACTTGATGGTCAGCCTGATGCACCTGGGTTATCCACTTGGCGCAATCGTCGGCGGGCTGCTGGCAAGCGTACTGATACCGGCCCAGGGCTGGCCGGCGGTGTTCTTTGTGGGTGGGGCGGCGCCGTTGCTGTTGCTGCCGGTGGTGGCCAAACTGCTGCCGGAGTCCATGGTCTGGTTGTCCCGGCGCAGTGATGATCAGAGCCGCAGGCGACTCGCCGGGCTGCTGGCCAGGCTCCAGCTCAGTGAGATCAGCGCGGATGCCCCCCCGTCCGCAATCGCGGGCAGGTCCGCCACATCCGGGGGTGGCAGCAGCAACCTCACCGCGCTCTTCCGGGACGTCCCACCGGGCAACACCCTTCTACTCTGGATCGCCTTCTTTATGGGTTATCTGGCGATCTACTTTCTGATGAGCTGGATCCCGACCATTCTGGTTGATGCCGGTTACGCCCTCAAACAGGGTATCAACGCCGGAATAGTGATCAACCTCGGCGGCGCGATTGGCATGCTGCTGCTGGCCCGACTGACCACCCACAGCCAACCCGGCAGACGCATCGGCCTGTTTTTCGCTGGCGCCACTTTCGCCATGTTCGGCATCGGCCAGATGGCGCACTCCAGTACCGGCATTCTGATCATGGGTTTTGCCTGCGGACTGCTCGGTCTGGGGGCACTCATTGGGCTGTATACCTTTGCTGCCCGCCTCTATCCCGCACCAGTCCGGGCCACGGGCACGGGCTGGGCTATCGGTCTCGGCCGTTTCGGTGCCATTCTGGGCCCCGCGGTCGGCGGCCTGCTCATCGCTCTGGAGTGGGCTCTGCCCAGCTACTTCACGCTGCTGGCACTGCCATTCGCGGTGGCCGCCGTGGCCGTTAGTCTCATTCGCATACCCACCGGCACGACCGGGACCCCACAGCCGTAACACCATGGGACGACTTGTTGTTGTTCTGCTGCTGGCCGCCGGGGCGTACCTGCTTTTTCGGCGTCTGGGGACCCAGGGCCACCACCGCAAACACAGCCCGACAATCGGCACACCGATGCGGCGCTGTCACTATTGCGGCACCTATGTACCTGAATCCGAGACCCTGACAAGAGGCGAACAGACCTACTGTAGCGCGGCGCACCTGAACGCCGAAAAATCTGAAGAGAGTCCGTAATGAACCCGCCTGCAGCCCGGCTCGACGACGTTGACCTGCGGACAAGTCTTGAGTACACCCTCGGCTGGCGGCCCCTCCGCTACTACACCGCTTATCGTGTGGTACTGGCGGCCATTTTTCTGCTGCTGGCGCAAAATCGATTCTGGCTAACACCCATCGCCCAGATCAACCCGGGGTTGTTTGCGGACACTGCGCTGGCCTATGCCGGCGCGACACTACTGGCTATACCGCCAGTATTTTGGCGAAAACCCTCTCTGGCCAGCCAGACTGTTCTGATGGTCTTTATCGATATCGTAACCATTGTGGTGCTGATGCAGGCCAGCGGCGGCGTCGCCAGCGGCCTGGGGATTCTGCTGTTGATCAGTGTCGCCGCAGGGGGCTTGATACTGGGGTCCCAGCTCGCTTTTCTGTTCGCAGCCCTCGCCAGTCTGGCCTCACTGGCAGAAGAGGCGAATCGCCAGTTGACAGGCGCGCAGGATGCGTCCGCCTACACCAGCGTCGGTCTTCTCGGCATGACGCTTTTCATGGCGGCCCTGGTCAGCCAGGGACTCTCCAGACGGGTCCGCTCCGCCACTGCTCTGGCTGAAGCCCGCCGGTTGGAGCTGGCGGAGTCGGCAGAACTCAACGAGCAGATTATCCAGCGTATGCAGTCGGGGGTTATCGCGGTTGACCGGAGCGATCAGGTGCGGCTGGTCAACCGGGCGGCCATGGAGCTACTGGGCATGCCGATCACCCTGGAGCAGCCACTTCAGATCCTCTCTCCACAGTTGGTGCAACTGGTTGGGCGTTGGCGCGAGAACCCGGATGCAGAGAACGAAGAGCCCCGCCTGGAGAACAGCCACTCCCAGGATATCTCGGTGCGCTTCGCGGCCCTGCCCAACCTGGCCAGGACATCCACCCTGATCTTTCTGGAGGACCGCTCCGCAGTCCGGCAAAAGGCCCAGCTGATGAAAATGGCCGCCCTCGGTAGCCTGAGTGGCGGCATTGCCCACGAGATCCGCAACCCGCTGGGTGCCATCGGCAATGCAGCGGAGCTGCTGGAGGAGTCCCCGGGCCTGGCGGCAGCGGACCGGTCCCTGCTGACGATGATCCAGCGCCACTGTGCCCGGGTGAACCGGATCGTGGAGGACATCCTCAATCTCGGACGACGCGACCAGACCACCCCGGAACGGGTCGATCTGCCAGACTGGCTGGCCCAGTACCATAAGGGGTTCATCGCATCGCATGAACTCAAGCCAGAGGAGATCAGCCTGCGCATCGATACGGCGAAAGAGGTCCGCATGGACCCCGCCCACCTGCGCCAGATCATGGATAATCTCTGCGAAAATGCGCTTAAATACGCAGAAGGGGCGACGGAGCTGCCCCGCATTGAACTGGTGGCAGATGCGGACCCCATCAGCGAACGGCCGATGTTGACAAT
>JAKLLR010000156.1 GCA_022014175.1 Gammaproteobacteria bacterium
ATCGGCCCGAGTTCCTCGCGGGTCAGGTAGCGGATGGTGGCAGGGGGTGTCGTCACAGTGTGTCACTCCAGTCGGCCACCGTGCGGCCGCTCTGTAATTCCCGAATATAGTTTTCAAGTAGTCTGACGCGGGCCTCTGGGCGGTCGCCTGATTGCAGCAGGTGTTCGAACATTCGCCGCTGCCAGCGCGCACCGGTGACGCCACTTGCCAGCCGGTCATGGATTGGCGCCAGCACCCGGTTTATCTCATCGTCCGCCACACCCAGGGCGCCAAGACCATCCCGGGCCATCGGCAGGAGTGCCTGAATGAGCTGCTTGACCGGGGTCTCCTCAAGCGTGGTCTGGTCTGCTCTCGGCCAGATCAAGCTGGCCGCAAGACCCTGCTTGGCGGCCCGGTAGAAATTGTATTCGGCGTAATGGTAGGGCAGCGCCGGGAGCAGGTGAGCCATCTGGTGTTGCAGGGTTTCAGCGGCCCCAATCAGTAGCGCGGCGTTGGCGATCATATCCCGGGGAGTTGGTCCGGCGGGCAGGGCGCGCATTTCAATCCGCAGGTGACCGCCATCGGCATCATCGTAGATCGCCCGGTTCCAGGGCCAGACCGTGCCATGGTGCAATCGCAGCTCCTCCAGTCTGGGGATCCCCCCTTCCTGCACGACCGCCAGGCTCTCTTCAGTTCCGACGATCGGCAGCAGCGGTGGGAAAAGTGCGCAGGTTTCGGCAAACAACTCGAAGGCGCCGGAGCGCACCCAGCCGAAGCCGAACGGGATCCTTGAGGGCAGCCGCCAGCTGCCGTCGAGCGGGTGGCGGTAGTCGATGCTCTGTTTGAACAGGGCGATGCGGGTTTCATCCCAGAGGCGGTGTCCCAGCAGGGTGGGGGAGTTGGCACCGATGGCAAGGGCCAGCGGTGTCAGCATCTGCACAGCGTTGAAGGTGCTGGCAAACCGTTCTGGGTTAATCCGCCAGTGCACCTGAAACGAGGTGTTGGCCCCTTCCGGTGTGACGTTGTCGCTGGTCAGGGAGAGGGGGTCCAAGCCATCGATCTCAATCTGGAACGGCCCGTCGCGCAGCGCCAGTAATTCTCTGGAGAGCGCACGGTATCGGGGGATATCGGTCATGGCCTCAGCAGAGAGGTCAGCCTCCCGCAGAGTTGGCAGAATGCCGATGGGTACAACGCGGGCCTGGTGCTCCGATGCGGCCTGATCGAGTCTCTCCATCGCCTGGTTAATCTCCGTTTCAATTGCCTGAAACGGGTGCCCGGCAGCCTTGACCGCGCTGAGGTTGTATTCGAGATTGAAGCGGTTCAGCTCCGGTTGCAGCTGACTGTCCCCGCAGGCCGCAATAATTTGCTCATTGATCGGTGCCACCGAACCGGCCTGATCAATGATATACATCTCCAGTTCGGCACCGAAGCTGGGGGCGCCGTGGCCGAATCCAGGGCGGTTGAGCAGTCTCCGGAGTGCAGAGAGATTGTCCCGTACCCGCTGCGAAAAGAGCTGACGCTCGGGTTCGCTAAAGTGGTCGCGATCAACAAATAACCCCATGGAAAATCTGGCCTGCAATAATTGAATGAGAAAGAGATGTTAAAAAGTGGCTAGCAGATTCGCTACCTGATAATCATCGCATTGCAGCGGAGAGTTTTGTGCGGATTGCCGCAAATCTCCTTGCCCGCAGGTTGATATCGGGCGATTCGCTTCGTGAATCGGGTTGTTTGGGGGTTAAGCAGAGGGGCGGATGCAGAGTCACTATTTTCAACATGTGCCGTTTGAGGGGCTGGGCAGTATTGATGCCTGGTTGCAGGCGGCGGGGCACACAATCTCCTGTAGTCGATTGTTTGAATCACCGTGCTTGCCGGATCCCGGCGAGCCGGATTTTCTGGTGGTTATGGGCGGTCCCATGAGCGCCAACGATGAGAGTAACTTCCCCTGGCTGGTTCAGGAGAAAGCCTTCATTCGTGAATTCATCGCGCTTGGCAAGCCGGTGCTGGGTATCTGTCTCGGTGCGCAGCTTATTGCCAGCGCGCTGGGCGCCCGGGTCTATCCCAATCCGGTCAGGGAGATCGGCTGGCTGCCGGTGGCCGGGGTGTCCTGTGAAGATGCTTCACTGTTTCAGTTTCCGCCGTCGCTGGCGGTCTTCCACTGGCACGGCGACACCTTCGATCTGCCCCCCGGAGCGGTACGCATCGCCAGCAGCGTCGGTTGTGTCAATCAGGCATTTCAACTGGGTGGATCAGTGATCGGGCTACAGTTTCATCTGGAGACCACGCCGGAGTCCGCCCGGCAGCTCGTCACTCACTGTGGTGACGAGCTGGTGCCCGCTGAGTATGTGCAGAGTGCGGCGGAGATCATCTCTGCTCCAGCCCCGCGCTACGACGCGATCAATCAGACCATGGCGGAAGTGCTGACGTTTTTACTCGCGGGCCGTTGTTAGGATAGGGATCCCACTTTGGCCATCAGTCCCTGCGGTGGGGTTTGTAGTGATCTGGTGGTGGATTGAGCAATGGCGCTGGAACAGCAGCGTATGCTCTGGTGCGTTAATCGCCTGTGAACCCGCTTGGCGATTATATCTGGATCAGCCATAATCCCAACCGCTAAAGCGTGGTGTTTGCTAACTCGCGAGTCCAGCCAGGGCCGCAACGGAGGTTTTATGGGTTCTTACGTTGAGAG
>JAKLLR010000080.1 GCA_022014175.1 Gammaproteobacteria bacterium
TCGTTGTTTGCGGGTTCGGTGGCGGCTGCAGAGCTGACCGAAGGCACAGTGATTGATGCAAGTAACATAGATCAATTGCAGGCGGATACCTTTGAGGGTCATACAGTCAAGGAGCTGATTCCAGAGAAGCTAGCAATGTGGGTCCGTAACTATGGGCTAACAATCCCATTGCAACACTCAGCGCCCATTGTAGTGAGTCCCGACTATGCGACAGCTACCGAGAAATACGCCAGCCAGGCGACCTATAACCCCGCCACTCGCACGGTGGATGGGTTCGTTGCGGGTGTGCCTTTTCCTGAGATCAGTCCTGACGATCCAGATATCGCTATGAAACTGATATGGAACCAGTACTACGTCGCGCCGGGGGCGGGGGATGCCCAGGAAGTTGGCAACATAGGCACCTATGTGGTTGACGGTGTCAAGGGTATCGAGCGCACTTTGACTATGCGCGGCGGGCAGATTCGCATGGAGGGGCGAGTAAGTGGCGGACCTGCTTCTCTCGATGACGGCACGATTCATAAAAAACAGATGGATTTCTTCGTTGCCCCTCGAGATACAGCAGGGTTGGGGGTCTATCAGATCAAATACAACGATGGCCGCCTGGATTCAACTTGGGCGTATGTGAAAGCGGCACGGCGTATTCGCCGGGTTTCTGGCGGCAGCTGGATGGATCCGACTGGAGCGCTGGACTTTCTCAATGACGATAGTTTTCTGCTGAATTCGTATCCAACCTGGTATCCAGAGTATCGCTATCTAGGCAAGCGGTGGATTCTGGCTATTGTTCATTCGAAGGCGCCCACGGGCGGGGACGTAAATGAGCGATATGATTTTGATAATCCACCGTACTGGAACCCCATCAACCATGGTTGGGAGCCGAGACAAGTTCACGTCATTGAAGCGATCCCACCGGTAGAGCATCCGTATAGCCGCAAAGTGCTGTACATGGAGGCAGAGCAGCCTCTGTTCCCGCACTTTTATCTGGGCGAGTTTTATGATCGCAAAGATGAGTTCTGGCGTATGATGTGGATGGGTATGCTGCCAAAGGAAATGCCCGACGGTAAACCGGGTTTCGCGATCGCTACTTTTGGTGCCGTTGATTTCCAGAGGGAGCACGCCTCAGTTCTGGATATGGTGCCAGACGATTACGTGTTGAATCGTCCCGGCGTGACTCCGGATGATTATCAGCCGGGAACCTTGAAAGCTGTAGCAGAGGGCCGTATCAAATTTGACCGCTAAGGTTATCCGCGGCTCCCCTCTGTTGAGAGGCTTTGGCAGACGGGAGTCGCATGCTGCCGCTCAAAAAATAAAAAGTACGGAGGGAAGGAAGATGAGTAACCAGAGTCGTTTGTCAGTGGTCAGTGGGCTCCTGCTAAGCTTCTGGTGGGCTGCTGTTCCTGCTCTTGAGATGAGTGGTCAGGTAACAGCGGTAGACACCACGCCAATAACCGGCGTTATGGTTACCGCCACATCTACAGTTCCGGGTGCAACCACAACCACGGTTTTTAGTGGCGAGAATGGGGAGTTTACATTTCCAGATATTCCAGGGGCATCGGTAGATGATCTTGCGCTGACTGTTCGAAAGATCGGTTTTCGTCAGTCTTCTGCGGAATTTGGTAGAGGGACTTCGGGGTTTACTGCGCATTTTAAGATGGTCCGAGTGGACAATGTGGCCGATCAGGTGCCCCCATCGGCCTGGCTCAGTGGCCTCTCGCTCCAGGACCGAGGCGCCCGCGCTACGGTGGCCACCTGTGCGGGCTCGGGCTGTCATCAATTCCCGGATCAGCGGGTGCAACGGTTTACGTTGGCCCTGAATCAGTCGGCACCTTCAGAACAAGTCACCCCCCATCTGGAGCAGGGTTGGCGAAGCATGGTGTCATACATGCGGCTTATGGCCTTGCGTTTTGCTCCGGATTTGGGTTTACGCTGGGGCATCACTCCGGAAGATCCCAATTTTGCGCGCTACATCTCAGCGGAAAACAGCCTATTCAATCAGCGGGATGAGGATTTGGTTGCGACCACGCTGAGCCATTACCTCGCCGGGATGAATTTTGAGGAGTATTCCGCCGATGAGTTTGCGGTGCTCCGTGCGCCTCTGGGGGTGACCGAAAAAACGGTCATTCGTGAGTATGATCTGCGTACGGATGGCTGGACCCGGGAGGTGGCGATCTCCCCCCTATCTCCTTATGCCTGGGTTGTCGAGGACAGCAAAGATCGCGTGGGGCGCTTAAACCTCACGAGTGGCCATGTGACCTGGTCGGATTTGCCTGAAGGTCAGCAGGGACCCCATACAATTAATGCCGGGCCGGACGGCGAGTTGTGGATATCTCTTGAGGAGAGCTTTGGGATGGCCCGACTCGATCCAGTCACTGAGCAGTGGCGGTTCTATCCGGATTTCGGCGAATTTTCTCTGGTTCATGATGCCTGCTTCAATGAGAAACGGGTGGTTCAAAAAGACTCAAGCGGCCGGATTTGGATGACACTGCTTGGGACCAACCAGCTAGCCAGCCTCGAGCCCGAAAGCGGGGCGCTAGAGACAGTCGATATGCCAGTGCCGGAGGGCGAGTCAATTTTTCACGCCGCACTGTATGGTTGTGTGATTAATTCGGACTCAAGCAAACTCTGGTTTACCCACCTCAATAGCACGATTGGCAGTTTCGATATCACGACGGGTGAAGTCGACGCCTGGTTTGATATGCCTGAGGGGTCGATGCCTCATCGCATGGCCATTGACGAGCGGGATGTCGTATACGTAGCGCTGTCTGGCGAGGGTCAGGTTTGGGCGTTGGACAGCCGGGACCCTTCGGCCAAGCCAGTTCTCTATGATTTACCGGATCGTAACAGCGCCCCCTATAGCGTGACCTGGGATACGCACCGCCAGGCGCTGTGGGTGGCGACTGGTAATAACAATATTATCTATCAGTTAAACCCGGCGACGGGCAAGTTTCTCGAGTTTCCGCTACCCCGGAATGATGCATTTCTGCGGATGATTGAAGTCGACCAAGAGACTGGAGATCTCTGGACTGCCTACGCCCGGTTGCCGGTTGGAGATGGTCCAAATTACGCAGTCTGGATGGTGCCTGGCGACCTTTGATCTTTAACTGTTTTAGTTTAGGAGGGTGTTATGCAGAGTAGAGAGCGTTGGCTTAGTTACGGCCTGATCCTTTTTGGCCTGATTTTTTTATTGGGGGTCTATCCTCTGATGTATCATCTTTGGCCGTCAGGTTGGCGTTGGCAGCCACCTCAGACGGAGTATGAGGAGATGATCATAGGAATTTACAGCACCTTGGGTCTGTTTCTGCTCTGGGCCTCAAGGGCGCCTCGCCGGCACATGAGTCTGATCTGGTTCACGGTTTGGTCCAGCCTGGTGCACGGTGGCATTATGGCTTGGCAGGCTTCGGTAGATGTGGCCGAACATGGTCATTTTTACGGCGATATTCCTGCGCTTATTCTTGTCGCGGTTGTTCTTGGTCCGTTAGCCTGGCGTCTACCTGCTGAGCCTGAGTAATTCGCTCAACTGTAGACAAACCCCCCATCCACATTGAGTACTGAGCCGGTGGTGTAACTATTCTCCATCAGAAAAGCGGCGGCATGGGCGATCTCGTCGCTGCTGCCGATGTGTTTGATAAACAGTTGTTCCACACAGGCTTGTTTGAAAGCTTCCCGTTGCTCCTCGGGCACTTTGTCTAGCGCAGGGGTATCGATAACCCCGGGGGACAGGCAGTTGACGCGTACCGGGGCCAACTCCATCGCCAGTTGCATGGTCAGGGATTCGATGGCTCCGCAGGCGGCGGATAGTGCGCTGAATCCAGGTAGTGGTTTGCGGCCGGCAACACCGGATACAAATAGAATTGAACCGCCGCTCTTTATCTTAGGCGCGGCGAACTTGGCGCAGTAATAGGGCCCCCAGAATTTGCTCTCGAAAGATGCCCGGGCGGCATTGATATCCTGCTCCAGAATTGATCCCGGGGTGAACTCAACGGCGGGCAGTAACAGGTGATCAATCTGCTCGATTGAGGCGAACAACGCTTCAACCTGTTCGGCTTGGGTAAAATCGACCTGACGGGTTTCAATATTGCCATTAAGCCGACTGGCGGCAGCATGAAGTTTGTCGGCTGAACGGCTACCGATGATCACCCTGGCACCCCGAGCCAGGGCCGTTTCGGCACAGCTGAGACCGATTCCGGAGCTGCCGCCGATAATGACTACGGTCTGGTTTTTCAGGGACATGAGTTTCTTCTCCAAATTTTTTTGAATCCGTCTCGCCGAGCTCAGATCGGCTGCCCGGCAGGTATCATCCGTCGCTAGAATAGTAGTTCAGAGTATTTTGGATTAAAAGGACGCAAGATGCTGATCGTTATATCACCGGCAAAAAAACAGAGTTTTGATTTCAGCTGGTCAGGGCCGGTTTCCAGCCCGGAAGAGCTGGACCAGAGTGAGCAGCTGGTAACGCAGTTGCAGGTTATGGACGCCGGTGAGCTGGCGTCCCTGATGAAAGTGAGCGATCAGATAGCCGAGCTGAATCACGAACGCTTTCAGCAGTTTGAAACGCCGTTCAGTCTTGATAACGCCCGACCCGCTGCCCTGGCGTTTAAGGGAGATGTCTATACTGGTCTGGCGGCGGAAAATTTCAGCGACGCGGATCTGGCGTTCGCCAGCCAACATCTGAGGATTCTTTCCGGGTTATATGGGGTGTTGCGGCCACTCGATCTGATTCAGCCCTACCGACTGGAGATGGGGACCGCGCTGGCCAACCCCCGGGGGGACAATCTCTACAAATTCTGGGGTGACCGGATTACTCGGCGACTGAATCAGGATCTGGCGGCTCAGGGGGATCAGGTATAGATTAATCTGGCTTCTAACGAATATTTCAGCGCGGTCAGGCCAGCGCTGCTTGAAGGGCGGGTCATTACGCCGGTATTCAAGGAGCAGCGGGATGGCCGCTACCGCATCATCTCGTTTTCGGCCAAACGGGCTCGGGGCAGGCTGGCCTCTGCCATTATCCGTGAGCGGATGAGTCACCCGGATCAGATCAAGCGCTTTGCCGAAGACAGTTACCGGTTCAATCCGGCGCTCTCCAGCGATTCCGAGCTGGTCTTCACCCGATGATGAATGAGGCCGTTGAAATCCCGATGGAGGTACTGGAGACAGCCAGTCTACGCGCCCTGGTAGAGGCTTTCGTGACCCGGGAGGGGACTGATTACGGCAGCGCGGAGGTGGCCCTTGCCACCAAGGTGGATCAGGTCATCGCCCAGATCAGCAGCGGTCGGGCCAGAATTCTGTGGGACAGTGAGCTGGAGTCTTTTGACATCCGGAGCGCGGGCTGATGGCTGAATCAGAAGGGCCGCTGGCTGGTCGCCTGATTGCGCTGCCGGAGAGCCGGCAGCTGGATGTGATGGCCAGTCTGCTGGAACGGCGGGGTGCAGAGACACTGCGCTGTCCGTTGCTTGCGATTCACGATTCGCCGGACCGGAGAGGCGTAGAGCGCTGGTTGGAGGAGTTCATCGCCTCCCCCCCCAGTGATTTTATTCTTCTCACCGGAGAGGGGCTGCGCCGTCTGGTTGGTTTTGCCGAGCGCGCCGGGCGGAAGCAGGCGTTTGTCTCGGTCCTGGCCGGGGTGAGTACCCTGATTCGTGGTCCCAAGCCGGGCGCAGCACTGCGGACTTTGGGGTTGCGTCCCACGCTGAAAGCGGCTCAGCCCACTACTGAGGGGGTGATTGAGACCCTTGGCACCCTGGATCTCTCCGGGCGCACGGTTGCTGTTCAGCTTTATGGCAGTGATCCCAATGAGCGGCTCACCCGCTATCTGGCCGGGCAGGGGATCAAACCCCGCCTGGTGGCTCCTTATGTCTACGCTGACGAGGTGGAAGAGGGCCAGGTGCTGGCGTTGATCCAGAGGCTTGCTGCTGGAGAAGTGAATGCCATCGCCTTTACCAGCCAGCCTCAGGTTCAGCGGCTGTTTAAGGTGGCCCGCAAACATGATTTGGAAACTGATCTTCGTGCCGGACTGGCATCGACCTGTGTGGCGGTGGTCGGCCCCCTGGTGGGCGGGCGACTGGAAGAGCTTGGTGTCCGGATTGATCTGATGCCTGAACACCGGTTCTTTATGAAACCGCTGGTCGATGAGCTGGCGCGGAGATTCGGTTAGGGCGTAGCGGATCGGGTTAGTTTGGCGGTCGCGGTGGCGGTGGCGATGAGTTTGCCGTCTGTACCCTCCAGGTGCCCGTCGAGAAATGCGATCGTGCTGCCCCGATGGACGACCCGGCCGAAACCGTAGATTGGCGCCGTCCGAGCAGACCGGATGTAGCTGATCTTAAGTTCAATCGTGGGGGCAAACCAGCCCGGCTCCAGTGTCGCCATAAGGGCCTGGCCTAGGGTGTCGTCAAGCATTGCTGCCAGGAATCCGCCCTGGACGATGCCTGCGGGGTTGTAGAATGCCTCGGCCTCGTTAAAACGGGTGGCGATGGTGCCCGCCTCGATGTCTGCATCCAGCAGTTCCCAGCCGAGTAGTCTGGCGCAGGGCGGGGTTGGATGTCGCCCCTCCACCACGTCACGGAGCAGCCCCGGGGGTAGTTTCTCGGGGGTGATCATGTTCGTAGCCCCACACCTCGTTGCAGCAGCCGAAGACAGATGCAGTAAAACAGCACGATGAAAATGCAGATGATGCTGTAGGCGGTGGCAATCGGAATATCCGAGACCCCGAGAATACCGTAGCGGAAGGCGTTGACCATATGCAGGATCGGGTTGAGCATTGAGACTTTCTGCCAGAATTCCGGCAGCAGCTGAACCGAGTAGAAGATGCCACCGAGGTAGGTCAGGGGCGTCAACACGAAAGTCGGCACGATGGAGATATCGTCAAACTTCTGGGCAAAGACGGCGTTCACGAACCCGGCCAGGGAGAACAGGATTGAGGTCAGAATCAGCACGCTGATGGTGATACCCCAGTGTTGAACCTGTAGCCTGGTGAAAAACAGGGAGATGATGGTGACGATCACGCCGATGGCCAGTGAGCGGGCCATGCCCCCCAGCACGTACCCCCAGAGAATCACCCAGTTGGGTACCGGGGAGATCAACAGCTCCTCGATATGTTTGCCAAATTTAGCGCCGAAAAATGAGGTCACCACGTTGGCGTAGGCATTGGTGATGACTGAGAGCATGATCAGCCCCGGCACGATGTACTCCATATAACTGTGCCCCCCCATCTGGCCGATTCGGCTGCCAATCAGATTGCCGAAAATGACGAAATAGAGGGTCATGGTGATCGCGGGCGGGACCAGGGTCTGTACCCAGATCCGCATAATCCGCATGATCTCCTTATGTACCAGGGTGTGGAAGGCGACTCTGTAGCTGGCGAGCTTCATCGGGCCGCTCCGGCAGCTTCTGAGAGAGCAGCAAGGGGCGTCTCCTCTATCCCAACCAATCCCATGAAGAGCGCTTCGAGGGGGTTCTCCCGGGTACGTACGCTGACGACCTCAAGGTTATTCGCAGAGAGTTGCTGGAAAATTCGGTTCAAACTTTCGCTGCGCGGCAGATCCAGTTCAATGGTGTTCTCATCTGTCTGGCGGCCGTTGAAGGGCGAAAGTATGGAGTTATCCTGCAGTGGCTGGCGCAACATCAGCACGAAGGTCTCGACATCCAGCTCACTCAGCAGGGTTTTCATGTCGGTGTTCTTGATAATTTCTCCGTTGTTGATGATGCCGACGTTACGGCAGAGGGTTTCGGCCTCCTCAAGGTAGTGGGTGGTCAGAATGATGGTGGTGCCCTGGGCGTTTATCTCC
Organism: Gammaproteobacteria bacterium; assembly: GCA_022014175.1. Classification (GTDB taxonomy): domain Bacteria; phylum Pseudomonadota; class Gammaproteobacteria; order Immundisolibacterales; family JAKLLR01; genus JAKLLR01. Next base: position 7,776 of record JAKLLR010000080.1, read on the forward strand.
CGCAGGAATTTCCACATGGAGCGGCGAATCTCCAGATCGACCCCTGCGGTGGGCTCGTCAAGAATCAGCAGGCGCGGCTCATGTACCAACGCCCTGGCGATCATCAGGCGCCGTTTCATACCGCCGGAGAGGCGCTGGGACATCAGCTCACGCTGGTCCCAAAGATCCAGTTTTCTGAGGTAAAACTCCGCCCGCTCCAGGGCGATCTTACGCGGCACCCCGTAGTAACCGGCCTGGTTCAGAATGATTGGCAGGACCTCCTCAAACTGATTAAAGTTCAACTCTTGGGGGACCAGGCCGATGCAGGCCTTGGCCTGTTCCAGCTCTTGGTCGATGTCGTGACCAAAGACCTTCACCGAGCCCGCGGTTTTGTTGACCAGGGAGGTGACGATGCCAATGGTGGTAGATTTGCCTGCGCCGTTGGGCCCAAGCAGGGCGTAGAAGCCCCCTTCGGCCACATCCAGATCAATGCCTTTAAGGGCCTGGAAGCCGTTGGCGTAGACTTTGGTCAGATTTCGTATAGAGAGCGCAGTCATTTGGAGCTTCGGCAAAAAAGACCCATTGTAACGGTTGCGCCGGGCTGTCGGCAGGGTGCGGTTGTGGTGGTTGAGCAGATTGCCCCCTGGGGTGCTATGGCTGTGGTTTGATTCGATTCAGAATCAGACCGAAGAAGCGGTTGCTGTCAGGGCCATAAAAAACCCATCCCAAATGGGTATGGCAACGGCCACAAAGCGCAATACGCCAGACGTGGCGGGCAAACCAGTTGTCTGCAGCGACCGGCTGGCCGGTCTCGGTGCAACCCGGGGCGTCGGAAAAACAACCGAGAAGGAATGAGAGACCGTGGGGGTTGGTCAGATGGTGCTGGTGACTGCCCTGGCGCTCTGTTACCGCTGCCGTGCTGGTGATCGAATGGCTGCAGACCACACAGACCAGCCTGCTGCGCCTCTCAAGAGTGTCCGAGTCGCCCAACAACCTCTTAACAACCTCCTGCGGCGATTTGCCAAAGCTGTCCAGACATCGGATCGGATCGGCTGGCCCGGTCTGCCACCGCATCTTTCCGGGAGGCAGTGGATGGACGCTGTTCTGGGGAGTTTGCATTCCGGTATCCTGAACCCGGAGCAGGTCTGTTTGCAAGGTGGTGGTTGTTATGGAGCCGAAAGACTTTACCGAGCGCACCCTCTCGTCTGAGACCCTGTTTTCAGGCCGCCTGTTGACGGTTAAACGGGACGAAGTGGAGTTGCCGGACGGCAGTCACAGCACCCGGGAATATATCTGTCATCCCGGCGCGGTGGTTATTCTGCCGCGGTTTGAGAACTCTGATCTACTGCTGGTACGGCAGTATCGATACGCGCTGAGACAGGAGTTTCTGGAGTTTCCAGCGGGCAAGATCGATCCCGGTGAGGCACCCGAGGTCACCGCCAGACGGGAGCTGCTAGAGGAGACCGGGTATTCGGCCAGAGAGTGGCAGCATCTGGGAGACTGCCACCCCTGCATCGGCTATGCCGATGAAGTGATCCACATCTATCTGGCCGAAGGGCTCTCCGGTGGTATTGCCCAGCCCGATGAGGATGAGTTTCTACAGCCGCTACGGATATCCCGGCTCGCTGCTGACGCGCTGGTGGGTCAGGGGGGGATCACCGATGCCAAGACCCTGTCCGGGCTCTACTGGCTGAACCGTCTTGCTCGATGAGTGGCGGCGCGACAGGTTTTGGTCGGGCGCGTCTGAGCTGCTGGTGGATACCGTAGCAGCGCTTTAAGCGGGCGATCTCCGATGCCACCTTCGTTTGGTCCCGGATTGGTGATGTGCAGCCTGCCCTGGTCACGACGGTAGAGGACCGCCACCGATATGGTGCCCGGTAATCGCTAGGTGGTGTGCCGGTGACTGAGCAATCGGTTGCCCCAGGGTAGTATGCTCAGGCTAGCGTGGCATCAGTTGGCCGTTAACCAGGCGTACCGGCTCACCAACTGTAAATGGCCCGGGGGTGGCCAGATTGACCAGTGAAGTCCGGCCGTCAGCATGTCGAACAACTATCTCATAGGAGGCGGTATTACGGATCTGTTTCTCCGCCTCGTGTCCGGCCAGAGCGCCGCCGGCAGCACCGGCGATTGTGGCGAGCTTTTTGCCGCTGCCACCACCGATCTGGCTACCGAGAAGCGCGCCGCCGACACCACCGACCACCGCGCCAAGACCGGTTCCCGTGCCGCTCTGCTGCAGGGGCGTGATCCGCTCAATGATCCCGCACTCGGGGCAGGGTGGTGGTGCGCTGACCTTGGCGACCGGGGCAGGCTCTCTCGTTGTGACCGGGGCAGGCTGCACATCAATGACAGCCTCACTGCTGTTTGCATTTTTTGTTTCGTCCGTGGCCTCTCC
>JAKLLR010000081.1 GCA_022014175.1 Gammaproteobacteria bacterium
AGGAAACCTGCCACGCCAGCAGCAGCAACGACAACCGCGCCTTTGTCACCTGCATGGAGGCACGGGGGTGGTATGTCAAGATTCCGGATCGGGTCGAACAGGAGACCGCTGGAGAGAGCTGGATGACAAAGCTGAGAAAATTGGACACGACCAGTACACCGACTGACAGCCGCGACCCGAGCCTGACGTCGAACAGCCCGCCCGCGACAGAATCAACAGAGATTAGCGAGGAGTTTGACCCGCTGAAGGCACTGAACATTTCCAGCTGGTGGAAACTGGGAGGCAGTGCCAGCGCCCTGGATCGTGCCATCTCGGACTGCACTGCCGAACTGGGCGAACAGCACCGACCAACCGCGGGAGCGACCCAGGTCACAGCAGGTATGCTGGCCTGTCTGCGCAGTGGTGGCTGGCACGGGTTGGGGGTTAAGGCGACGGGGTCTGCACCCAACTGAGCCAGGCGCCGTGCCAAAGTGCAAAACAGTGTCTGCTCCACAATTTCTGCAGGACACTAAAAAATAAATTTAATTTATATATTTCAATCTGTTATGGAACTTTAATCCAACTCTTCAAACATGGGCACAGAGATTGCCTGAGAACAGGTTCCGCCACTGCCAACTCCGAGTTCAAACCATGCCTCACTCTGTAACCCGTAATTCCGCTACAGTCGCTCTCCTCACCCTGATCACCCTCACGAGCTGGGCTGAAACAGATTGCGGTGACGCGCCGAACAGCCCGACTCACCATCTGATTCCGGCTAACAGTGAGACGGTTCACTGGGGTTATTTCAGCAAACAACAAGCACCCCGAGCCACAGTCCACTCTGGCGACCTGGTCACCCTTGAAACCCTGACCCACCACGCCAATGACGATGCCTCGCGGATGGTACAGGGTGACCCTGGCGCCGAGAGCGTCTTCAGCTGGGCAGCGAACAGCAAGGGGGTCGATCGTCGGGGTGCCGGCCCGATGGATGCGTCAGCTTATGGACGGGGCGCCGGTGAAGGCTTTGGTGTTCACATTCTCACCGGCCCGGTGTATGTCTGTGACGCAGAACCCGGCGATGTGCTGGAGGTTCGCATTCTGGATCTTCACCCCCGCCCCTCCGGCAATCCTGAGTACCCGGGTAAAACCTTTGGCAGCAATGCCGCCGCCTGGTGGGGTTACCACTACAACGACATGATCGAAGAGCCCAAACCCCGGGAAGTCATCACTATCTACGAGCTGGACGCCACCGGCGCGCGCGACTGGGCCAAAGCCATCTACAACTTCCGCTGGGTACCCCAGACGGACCCTTATGGGGTGGTCCACAAAACCATCGATTATCCAGGCGTCCCGGTGGATCACAGCACCATCACCAAAAACAGCAACGTGCTGGCGCGCGTACGGGTACCAATTCGGCTCCACTTTGGCACCATGGGAGTCGCCCCGGCAGAAGCCGATTACGTCGACTCTATCCCACCGGGGTACTTCGGCGGCAATATCGATAACTGGCGCATCGGCAAAGGCGGCACCATGTACTATCCGGTAGCCGTTCCTGGAGCTCTGCTGAGCGCTGGCGACCCTCACGCCGCCCAGGGTGATTCGGAACTGGCAGGCACCGCCATCGAGACCTCATTAACCGGTGTGCTACAGGTCCTGTTACATAAGGCCGAAGACCTTGCGGACACTCCGCTTGAAGGACTGGATTACCCGCTGCTGGAGACTGAATCCGAGTGGGTGGTCCACGGCTTCAGCTACGCCAACTACCTCACCGCCCTGGGTGAAGCGGCCCAGAGTGATATTTACTCTAAGTCCTCCATCGACACAGCCATGCGGGATGCCTTCCGCAAAATGCGCAGCTTCCTCATGACCACCCAGGGCCTGAGCGAAGACGAAGCCATCTCACTGATGTCCGTGGCTGCGGATTTCGGCATCACTCAGGTGGTGGACGGCAACTGGGGAGTACACGGGGTGATCGAGAAGCGGCTATTTAACGGCGACAGTGACTGACACAATGCCGAACCCCCCAGGGCCAGGATGTCCCTTGTTGAGCTCGTGTGCACCTCGCCGCAGCCAAATCTGCTCACTCATAAATTTACAATGAGTTGACCGACGGACTATCCCGGCGCTGTTGCAGGGTTTAATTTACGAAAAATGGTGTCGTAGCTAGCCTGCCATTGGAGCTGGGCTAACCAGCTGTCAAACCCGAGACAAACTGCTCCAGTTTTTCAATATCCCGACTAAAATTGCGAATCCCTTCCGCCAGTTTTTCAGTGGCCATGGCATCTTCGTTCAGCATCCAGCGGAAACGGGTTTCGTCCATCGCCACCCGTTCGATGGTCAGCGCCTCTGCCGCTGCCGCCGATAGTTGCCGGGGCACCGGCCCCTCGGCTGCGGCCAGCGCATCGAGAAATTTGGGCGCGATGGTCAGCAGGTCACAACCCGCCAGAGCCAGAATCTCGCCGGTGTTGCGAAAACTGGCCCCCATAATTTGGGTGGGGTAGTTGAATTTCTTAAAGTAGTTGTAGATCCGGCTTACGGAGCGTACGCCGGGGTCCGCCTCCGGGGGATAGCTCTCGACCCCTTCGGCCTGTTTATACCAGTCCAGAATCCGCCCGACGAATGGCGAGACCAGAGTCACCCCCGCCTCCGCACACGCCACCGCCTGACCAAATCCAAACAGCAGGGTCAAGTTGCAGTGAATACCCTCCTGCTCCAGCTGCCGCGCCGCCTCGATGCCCTCCCAGGTGGCGGCAAGTTTGATCAGAACCCGCTCCCGCTCCACACCACGGGCCTGGTAGAGATCAATCAGCCGACGGGCCCGAGTCAGGCTCTCTGCAGTATTAAAGGATAGGCGGGCATCCACTTCGGTGGAGACCCTGCCCGGAACCAGCTTTAGCATTTCGCAACCGAAAGTGACCGCCAGAGCATCGAGCAACTGATCCAGCTCCCCACTATCGGTCTCCTGTAACGTGGCTTCAACCAGGGTCCGGTATTCAGCCATCTGCGCCGCAGCCAATATCAGGCTGGGGTTAGTGGTGGCATCGGTTGGTCGATAGCGAACCACCGAGGCGAAATCACCGGTATCGGCGACCACGGTGGTCTGCTGGCGCAACTGTTCGAGCTGATTCATGGCGATTTCCGGGCGGACAAAAGGATTATGATAACGGATGAGCGTTGCCCTCCGATGACATCATCCCGCCAACCCCTCCACCGCCGCATACGGCGCGAAATTCTGGCCCTGCTTGGGTTGGGATTACCCCTGATGGGGGCTCAGCTGGCGCAGATGCTGCTGGGGTTCACCGACACGGTCATGGCCGGATACCTCAGTGCCGCAGACCTTGCCATTGTCGCCCTGGGCTCGGCGATCTGGGTGCCCGCCATGCTCGGCAGCTTGGGAGTTCTGATGGCCCTGTCACCCACCGTTGCCCACCAGTTCGGAGCCCACGGTAGCGCTGGACACGCCAGCGGAGACAGCCTGCGCCAGAGCCTCTGGATCGCGGCACTCCTGGCGCTGGTCATGTTCCTCCTGCTGCGCAATATGGCACCGCTGCTGCGGCTGGCCCAGGTCTCTGATGCACTGATCCCCGGGGTGGATGGCTATCTGGATGCCATCTCCTGGGGCTGTCCGGCGATAACCCTTTTTATGGCCTTGCGCTTTTTGAACGAGGGCTGCGGTAACGCCCGCCCGGTGCTGGTAATCAACTTGCTGAGCCTTCCCGCCAACCTGGCTGCGAACGCTGTATTGATGTATGGCCTGCTTGGCTTCCCGGCCCTGGGTGCCATTGGTTGTGGCTGGGCCTCAGCTCTGGTCCTGGGGCTGCAAGCCTTGCTGATGATCTATTACGTGCGTAACAGCCCCCGCTTTCGAGCCCTTGGCCCCATCCGCCTGCCGTCGCCGGACTTCCCTGCGATCCGAGCACTGCTGGCCCTTGGACTCCCCATCGGCGCCAGTATCCTGCTTGAGGCCGGGCTGTTTGCCGCAGTGGCCATCAGCATGGGACAGTTTGGCCAGCTGCCGATGGCAGCCCATCAGATCGCGGCTAACTTTACCGGCATGGCTTTTATGCTGCCCCTGGGGCTCTCCGGCGCTATCGCGGTACGGGTGGGTCAAGCCGCCGGGGCAGGCAATCGGGTGCAGGCCCGCTTCAGGGGTTTCTGCGGTATCGCCCTGGCGGGCGGCATGATGAGCCTTAGCGCCACGCTGATGCTGTTGGCACCTGGCACCATCACCCGGCTCTATACCAACGACCCGGCAGTCATTGCAATCGCCACCAGCCTGCTCGGTTTAGCTGCGCTTTTTCAGTTCTCGGACGGCCTGCAGGTCGCCGCTGCCGGCGCCCTGCGAGGGCTCAAGGATACCCGCGTGCCTATGTGGCTGACCCTGTGCGCCTACTGGAGTTTGGGCTTCCCGGTCAGTTATTATTTCGGCCTGAGACTCGACTATGGCCCGGGCGGATTGTGGATCGGTCTGATCAGTGGCCTCACGGCGGCGGCCGTCATGCTCAATCTGCGTTTCTATTACATCAGCCGACCCAGCGGAGAACCTGCACAATGAAAGCCGTGGTCATCCACCAAACCGGCGGCCCCGAGGTGCTGCAGTATCAGGCCCTGCTACCTCCGGAGCCGGGTCCGACGGATCTGATTGTGCGCAACCAGGCAATCGGGGTGAACTACATCGACACCTATCAGCGCAGTGGGCAGTACCCGCTGGCGCTGCCCATCGTCATCGGTCTTGAAGCCGCTGGCGAGGTGATTGCTGTGGGCGAGGATGTCAAAGCGTTCACGACGGGTGATCGAGTCGCCTATGGCAATCACATTGGGGCCTACGCCGAAGAGACCCGGGTGCCCGAGGACAAAGCGATTCCTCTGCCGAATGGGCTTGAGCCCAGATTGGCTGCTGCGGCGCTGCTGCAGGGCATGACCGCCCACTATCTGGTCAACAGCACCTACCCACTGACTGCCGGGCAGGTCTGCCTGGTTCACGCTGCAGCCGGCGGGGTCGGCCTCTTGCTGACCCAGATGGCCAGCCGGATCGGCGCCCGGGTCATCGCTACCGTCTCTACCAACGAAAAAGCGGAACTCGCCCGGCGGGCCGGCGCCGACGAGGTAATTCTCTACAACGAAACCGACTTCGCCGCTGCCACTCTGGATCTCACCGGTGGCGCCGGCGTCAATGTGGTCTACGACTCCGTGGGAAAAACCACCTTTGAAGGTAGTCTTCAGGTGCTTCAGCCCCGGGGTTATCTGGTGCTGTTTGGCCAATCCAGTGGCCCGGTGGGACCAATTGACCCCCTGCGACTGAGTGAGAAATCTCTGTTTCTGACCCGCCCAAGCCTGTTCAATTATGTGGATACCCGAGAGCAGCTGCTCTGGCGCGCGGGGGCCGTGTTTGAGGCCATCCAACACCAGCAACTACAACTGCGAATCGAGCGGACCCTCAAACTGAAAGAGGCCGCCCAGGCCCACCGGCTGCTGCAGAGCCGCACCACCACCGGCAAGTTGCTGCTGATACCGTAATCGCAACCTTTACTCCTGAGCAGGCCGACCGGGACGGCGACTGGCGCCCCCGGGTTTGGCAAAGACATGCTGTTCGTAGAGACGCCAGGACAGCTTCTCCGCTGCGGCCTTCTGCTCCTTGTCCAGCTGTCCGGAAACATGCTCCAAGGCGCGGGCGGCCAGGGCATTATCCTGGCTTGCGGCCAGCTCCAGCCAGGCGTAGGACTGGACCAGATCCTGCGCCACCCCTTCTCCGAGATAATAGAGCCAGCCAAGGCTGTTCTGGGCACTGGGGTCACCATGCTCTGCCGCCAGCCGGTACCAGCGGGCCGCCTCTGTCGCGTCTGCCGCTACCCCCAGACCCATGCGGTACATTAATCCAAGGTTGTACTGGGCCGGCACATCACCCTGATCCGCCGCCTGGCGATACCACTCCACCGCCCTTGGCAGGTCGACCTCAACCCCGATACCCTGCTGATAGATGGCACCCAGATTAAACTGGGCGGTGATATTACCCGCTGCTGCTGCCCGCTCAAACCAGTGCCGCGCAGCCTCCAGATCCTGCCGTTTACCATCGCCCTCGAAATAGTAGGTCCCCAGATTATAGGCGGCTGCTCCGTGGCCGGACTCGGCCGCCGTCTGGTACCAGCGACGAGCCTCCTCCTCGTCCGCTTCGCCGCCGAGGCCCTGATCCAGCAACACCGCCAGGTTGTATTGGGCCGCCACTTCGCCCTGGTCCGCAGCAAGCCGGAACCATGTCCGGGCCTGCGCCGCATCCTTCACCACCCCTCTGCCCTGCAGGTACAACACCCCGAGGTTGTACTGCGCCCGCGGCCAACCCTGCTCCGCCGCCCGGCCGAACCAGTTGGCGGCTTCAACGTGATCCTGCTCAGCCCCCTGGCCGGTTGCCGCCGCCACTCCAAGCACGTACTGGGCTTCCGCGAGGCCCTCCTCAGCAGCGGCCTGAAACAGCAGTACTGCGGTGGTGTGGTCCCCCGCCCTGAATGCCGCCCGGGCGGCCTCCAGTTCATCCGCCAGCACCACTGCCGAGGAGATCAAAAGCAGCCAGCCCCCAACCAGAAGTTGAACCAACAAACGGGTTGTCACAGTTTAATGCAGCTCCGACGGGCCTGAAGACTGTAGCCGGGTATAAATTCGTTCGAGATCCCGACTGTTAAACCGGTACCGGGCATCACAAAATTCGCAACAGATTTCAATTTCACCCCGCTCCGCCAGCAGATCCAGAGCCTCACGATAACTCAGGGTGCGGACCGCCCGCTCGGATCGAGTCGAAGAGCAGTTACAGCCAAAACTCGGGACCGCAGGCTCGAACAGCCGCACCCTCTCCTGATTAAACAGGCGGTAGATCAGGCTCTCGGCATCCAGCTCCAGCAACTCCGCATCGGTCACGGTTTCGGCCAGCACCTGCAAGTGTTCCCAGCCACTTGAATCCACCGCCCCGGGCATCTGCTGCAGCATCAGTCCACCAGCCCGCTGACCATCAGCCGCCAGCCAGAATCGCGTCGGCAACTGCTCGGACTGATCGAAATAGTGTTCAAGGGCATGGCTCAGCGACCCCCCCTCAAACGGCACCAGACTCTGATATCGCTCCGGCTGGTCTTTGCGGTCAATTGTAATCTGCATGCGGCCCTCTCCGAGAAGATTCAATGACTCGCTTGCCTGCCAGTGGGCCAGCCCCCGGAAACGGAGCTCATCCGTGGTCTGAGCCAGCATCATTTTTACCGGCCCGGTGCCATTCACCTGCAGGGTGGTGGCACCCCGGTATTTGATGGTCGCCGAGAGCAGGCAGACTGCGGCAAAAGCCTGATTCAATAGCCCCGCAACCGGCTCAGGATAACTCTGTCGAGCCAGCGCTGGCTGTAGCGCCGGACCCAGCTGAATTAGCTCGCCGCGCACCGCATCCTGTTCAAACACAAAACGGTTGAGCAAGTCTTGAGCAGGCATGAGGAAAACCGAACCAATTAGGCATAAGTGACAATGACAGTTAACAGCCTGAATTGTAACCTAGAGCGCATAATCAGGGCCCGCTAGAGGGCATGAGAAATCCGGGAGAGGCCCCATCAATACTAACTGCGAAATACCGCTAACACCCGATCAACAAGCCATCGAAGAGGCCATTCAGCGGCTTTGCGAACCCTTCGACGAACACTACTGGCTGGCCCGGGACGAGGATGGCTGCTTTCCAGAAACCTTTGTCGCCGCTCTGGCGGAGGGGGGCTGGCTCGGTATCGCCATGCCCCAGCACTACGGCGGCAGCGGCCTGGGGATCACCGAAGCCGCAATCATGATGCAGACCATCGCCCGCTCCGGCGCCTGCATGAGCGGCGCGTCAGCGGTCCACATGAATATTTTCGGGCCGAACAGTATTGTGGTCTACGGCAACGAAGAGCAGAAAAAGCGGATGCTGCCGCCGCTGATCAGCGGCGACCATCGAGCCTGTTTTGCGGTGACTGAACCGGATGCCGGTCTCAACACCACCGCGATCACCACCAAAGCGGTACGCTGTGCCGACGGCTACCGGGTGAGCGGCAGTAAAGTCTGGACCAGCACCGCTCAGTCCGCCACCCACATCATGCTGCTGACCCGCACCACACCCCTGGCGGAGTCCGACCGCCCCAGCGACGGGCTGACCCTGTTCTACACTCCTCTCGACCGGACGCGGGTGGAGATCCGGGAGATCCACAAAATGGGCCGTCACGCGGTGGACTCCAATCAGCTCTTTATCGATGACCTGATGATCCCCGAGGCGGATCGCATCGGCGAAGAGGGCAAGGGATTCCACTATCTGCTGCACAGTCTGAATCCTGAGCGGATCCTGATCGGCTCCGAAGCCGTGGGGGTGGGTTACGCCGCGCTGGAACGGGCTACTCAGTACGCCCGGGAGCGGGTGGTGTTTGATCGCCCCATTGGCCAGAATCAGGGGATACAACACCCCCTGGCTGAAGGCTGGGCTCGCCTGCTCGCCGCCAACCTGACCGTATTTGACGCCGCCCGGCGCTACGACCAGGGGGAGTCTGCCGGCGCCTACGCCAACGCTGCCAAATATCTGGGGGCTGAGACCGCCTATGCGGTTTGTGGCCAGGCGGTGCTGACCCACGGCGGTTATGGTTACGCCAGGGAGTATCAGGTCGAACGCTATCTGCGGGAGAGCCTGATTCCCCGACTCGCTCCGGTCAGCCAGCAACTGGTACTCTGCTACATTGCGGAGAAGGTACTGGGCCTACCCAAATCCTACTAGTGCGAGCAGGGCGCAGATAGAGCTCTGAGTTCTGGATAGCCAACAGGCAAGTCCGGCGACACAGAGTAAAATTGGGCAGATGCAGACCCCACCCGCCTGCTAATCTGTAGGACAGCGGCGAATGCCAACCTCGGCCTGTAGTGAATGGGGGCATATGACCATGCAGAAACAAACCGGATGGTACGGCAGCTGCGGCACTGTTTTAGTCAATCTCCCCAACCCCACACCACCCCGGCGGACCGCCCAGGCCAATCAGTTTTGAGCGAAAACAGACGCCACTACACCGCTGCGGTTGACCTGGGCTCCAACAGTTTCCACATGATCGTGGCAGAAGTCCGGGACGGCCAGCTACAGATCATCGACCGGCTGCGGGAGATGGTGCAGTTGGCCGACGGGCTGGACGAGAAGAACAACCTCTCCGCCGAGGCCCGGGATCGAGCCATTACCTGCCTGCGGCAGTTCGGCCAGCGCCTCCAAGGCATTCCCGGCAGCCGAATCCGGGCAGTCGGCACCAACGCCCTCCGGCAGGCAAAAAACGGGGTCGAGTTTCAGCGCGCTGCGGAGAGCGCCCTGGGTCATCCCATCGAAATCATCTCCGGTCGGGAAGAGGCCCGCCTGGTCTATCTGGGGGTCAGCCACAACATCACAGACCCGGACAGTCGCCAGCTGGTGATCGACATCGGCGGCGGCAGCACCGAGTTGATTATCGGTCAGCATCACCAACCCCTGCTGACCGAAAGCCTGCTGCTCGGCTGCATCAGCTACACCAAAAAGTATTTCGCCGATGGTGCGGTCACCCGAGCCCGGGTGAATGCCGCCCGGCGTGACGCAGAGCTTGAGTTTGCACCCATCGAGTCCGCCTATCAGGAGATGGGCTGGCAGCGGGTCATCGGCTCTTCCGGCACGGTCAAAGCCCTGGCCGAGCTGGCCCACGCCCATGGACTCTGCACCGAAGGGCTGATGACCCGCTCTGCGCTGGAGACCTTGACAGAGCAGCTCATCACTGCCGGCCGGGCCGAACCGTTGGCCCAGGGTGAAGTCAGTCCGAGACGGCTTTCAGTCTTGCCCGGTGGCCTCTGCGTGCTCCGCGCGGCAATGGAGCGACTGGAGTTTGAGACGCTCCACGTCTCTGACCAGGCGTTGCGGGAGGGGCTGCTCTATGATTTTCTGGAACGCATACAGCACCACGATATCCGCAACCACACCGTGAGCAACATGGCCACTCGTTACCATCTGGATACCACCCATGCGGATCTGGTCAAGCAGAGCGCCCTGGCACTGTTTGACCAGTTACAGCCAGAGAGCGGATTAAACGAGGCTG
>JAKLLR010000082.1 GCA_022014175.1 Gammaproteobacteria bacterium
AATAAACCGGTGGGGCTGGTGGTTCATCCCGGGGCAGGTCGTCCCAGCGGAACACTGATGAATGCGCTGCTGCACCACACGCCAGGGGCCAGTGTGGTGCCCCGGGGGGGCATTGTTCATCGTCTGGATAGAGAGACCAGCGGGCTACTGGTGGTGGCCCGGACCCTGCCGGTTCACACTGCGCTGGTGGAGCAGATGGCGCAGCGGCAGATCCGCCGGGAATATGATGCAGTGGTGATGGGCACCCTGGTGGCGGGGGGCCACTGTGATGCCCCGATTGGCCGTCACCCGGTGGATCGCAAGCGGATGGCCGTGGTCCGCAATGGCCGACCCGCTGTGACTCATTACCGGGTTGCCGAGAAGTTTCGCCACCATACTCATCTGCGGCTGCGTCTTGAGACGGGTCGAACCCACCAGATCCGGGTCCATATGAGCCACCTTAACCACCCCCTGGTGGGCGATCCGCTCTACGGCAACCGGCGGCAGTACAGCCGGGGGATGGATCAGGCGTTGCGTGAGCTGTTGAGCGGGTTTCGTCATCAGGCCCTGCATGCCAGTGCCCTGGGGCTGGTTCATCCGGTGACCGGCGAGGAGTTGGAACTGACCGCACCCATCCCAGCCGATTTGCAGGAGCTGCTCAGTGCCCTGCGGTTGGCGGCCAGTCGATGACTCTTCCGGGCTGTTCCCCAGGTTGATGAAGGGTGCACTGGTGCGGCCCGACTGGCCTCTGCCTGCCCGGGTCAGAGCGTTTACCACCACCCGCGCTGGCGGGGTCAGCCTTGGGCCCTATGCAAGCCTCAATCTGGCGACTCATGTCGGCGATGAGGCCGCTGCTGTAGCGGTGAATCGGCAGCGTTTGGTCAAGGTGGCAGATTTGCCGGGAGAGCCGCTCTGGCTGGATCAAATTCACGGCACAACGGTGGTTGATGCCGGGAGTGCGCCCAGCGTCGCCAACCGGGTAACGGGGGCGATTCCGCAGGCGGATGCATCATTCACAGGTCGCCCCGGTGGCGTATGTGCGGTGATGACCGCAGATTGTCTGCCGGTTTTGCTGAGCAACCGCGAAGGGAGCGAAGTGGCGGCAATTCATGCCGGCTGGCGGGGACTCGCTGCTGGCGTTATCGAGGCCACTCTGGCGGCAATGCGGAGCCCTGGTTCCGACTGCATCGCCTGGTTGGGTCCAGCGATCGGTCCTGCTGTTTATGAAGTGGGGGCGGAGGTTCGCGCCGCATTATTGCGCGGTGACCCGGACTGTGAGGCCGCTTTCCAGCCCACGCCCGCGGGCCGCTGGCTGGCGAATCTCCATCAACTGGCGCGGCGGCGTCTACAGAGCGGGGGGGTGACCGAGATTTTCGGTGGCGACCTCTGCTGTTATAGCGACACCCGATTCTATTCCCACCGGCGGGATGGCCTCACCGGCCGCATGGCGAGTCTGATCTGGATCCAATAACAGGCCTAAATTCCAACTCTAGAGATTGCCTGGGGCGGCCCGATCTTCTAGGCTGTCTGGCAACTCTTTTTGCATCACATTTGAGGTTGAAGCGAAGATGAAAGCTCTGTTCAAAATTCTGGCTGGACTGCTACTGCTGCTGGTCGTGATTCTGGTCGCCGCGATTGTTGTGATTCCGATGGTGGTTGACCCCAATGACTTCAAACCTCAGATCAGTGAGCAGGTCAAGAAGGCCACAGGTCGTGATCTGACCATCGAAGGGGATATCAGCCTCTCGGTCTTCCCCTGGCTCGGGCTGGAGCTGGGCCACACGACCCTGAGCAACCACGCTGCTTTCGGAGCAGAGCCGATGCTGGAGATCGGCCAGGCCGGTGTGCGGGTCAAACTGATGCCGCTACTACAGAAGGAGCTGATCGTGGATCGGCTGAAGCTTGATGGCGCCGTGGTGCGGGTCGGGCGTCTGACGGATGGCACCACCAACTGGAGTGACCTTGCTGCAGCTGGGGGCGCCGACGAAGCGGGTGAAGAGAAAACCGAGAGTGATCGCGATGAGGCTGCTGCCCTTGCGGGTCTGGCCATCGGAGGCCTGGATGTCACCTCTGCCCGGCTGATCTGGGATGATGCCCAGAGCGGCAGTCGCTACGAACTGGCGGCGTTGAATCTGGTCAGTGGCGAAATGCGTGTGGGTCGACCGATTGATCTGGATCTCAACTTTAACCTGGAGAGCAGTGCACCGGCGATAGCCGGTGCCGTAGCGTTGACCACGCAGGTGACTTTCGATCCCGACAGGGCCAATTATCTGTTGAAGGGTCTGCTGTTCAAGGCTGATCTGAAGGGAGAAACCCTGCCCGGCGGAGCACTGGCTTTGAAGCTGCAAGCAGATGTTGAGGCGGATCTGGCTGCCGATGCCGCGACACTCTCTGACCTACAACTGGAGTTGTTCGACCTGGCCCTCTCTGGTGATGCGGCGATTACCGGGCTGCAGAGCGCGCCGATGGTTGAGGGTCAGTTCAAGCTAGCGGACCTGAATCCCCGGACGTTGCTGAAAACCTTGGGCCAGGTGGTGCCCGATACTGCCGATTCCAGGGTGCTGAATCGATTGGGGGCCGAGTTCAGCCTGAACGCCAGTGCGGACAAGGCGGAGCTATCGGAGCTGCTGTTACGGGTGGACGATTCGATTCTCAAGGGCAGCCTCTCGGTCAGCAATTTTGCCGCCCCGGCGAGCCGGTTTGATCTGGCGCTGGATCAGATCGATCTGGACCGCTACATGCCACCAGCCAGCGAAGCGCCGAAATCAGAGGGCGGGACAGGCGAAGCGGAGCCGGTGAATCTGGTGGCCGCTCTGGCGCCAGTGGCAACCCTTGATCTGCAGGGCACCCTCAAAGCGGGTCAGCTGATGGTTAGCGGTCTCACCCTCTCTGATCTGGTTCTCTCCATCAAGGCCAGGGGTGGTGTGGCCCGGTTGGCGCCCCTCTCCGCGAAGCTCTATGACGGCACTCTGGATGGCCGCGTCACCGTGGACGCCAGCACCAACCGACCGGTTCTCTCTCTGCAACAGACCCTCAGCGGGGTGCAGATCGCGCCCCTGGTTAAGGATCTGGCCGATAACGAGCGGGTCAGTGGGGTGGCCAATATTAGTGTCGATCTCTCCGGTGCAGGCAGGAGCAGCGACGATCTGCTGGCGGATCTGGACGGCAATCTTAAATTTTCCGTGGTGGATGGCAAGCTTAATGGGATCAATATCGACCGGGATATCTGTCGCGCCCGGGGCGCCCTGAAGGCGCTCCAGGGGGGGGCTGCGGAGAGCTGTGATCCGAGCCCGGATTCTCACTTCTCGAACATGCGGGGCAGCGCAGTGGTGACCAATGGCGTGGTCCAAAATCAGGACCTGCTGATTCAGCAGGTGCGGGCCGCGGGCAAAGGCTACCTGCAGATAACCGGGGGGGGATCGGTGAATCTGCCTAAACAGACTCTGGATTATCGCCTGGAGGCCGCACGGGCCGAAGAGGTCACCGACGCCGCGGGTGTTGCGACTCTACAGATCAAGGGTAACGCGATTCCGGTGCGAGTGAGTGGTTCGCTGGAGAGCCCTTCGATCAGGCCAGATGTGGCCGGGGTGGTTAAAGAGAAGGCCAAAACTAAACTATTCGAGGCCCTGGGCGGCGTTTTGGGCGGTGGTG
This sequence comes from Gammaproteobacteria bacterium, assembly GCA_022014175.1. Lineage (GTDB taxonomy): Bacteria > Pseudomonadota > Gammaproteobacteria > Immundisolibacterales > JAKLLR01 > JAKLLR01. The sequence goes on from JAKLLR010000082.1 coordinate 3,631, forward strand.
AAGCGGCCACCGACTCTGGTTCTAACTCCGGGACTGAGGCAGACGCGGAAGAGGCGCCAGCACCAGAACCAAAAGAGCAGCTGAAACAGCAGTTACTGAAGGGTCTGTTTGGGCAGTAATCCGGGGGCCGCTTTCAGCGCCCGACTGCTGACCTGGTATGACCAGTATGGTCGGCAGGATCTTCCCTGGCGCCAAACCACTGACCCCTATCGGGTCTGGCTGTCGGAAATTATGCTACAGCAGACCCAGGTGCAGACGGTTATCCCCTACTATCTGGAATTTCTCGTCAGGTTTCCCTCAATTGAGGCCCTGGCTGGGGCATCCCAGGATCAGGTCCTGGCGTGCTGGAGCGGTTTGGGCTATTACGCCCGGGCCCGCAATCTGCATGGCGCGGCGGCTCAGATTGTGGCGGAACATGGGGGGCAGTTTCCCCGGACATTTGACCAAGTGCTGGCTCTTCGGGGTATCGGTCGCTCCACTGCGGGGGCAATACTGAGCATCTGTTTTGGTCAGCCTCAGCCGATACTCGATGGCAATGTAAAGCGGGTGCTGGCTCGATATTATGGAGTTACTGGCTGGCCCGGTAGTCCGGCTGTGGCCCGGGAACTTTGGCGCCACGCAGAGTCCACTACCCCGGCAGAACGGAGCGGGGACTACACCCAGGCGATTATGGATTTCGGCGCGACACTCTGTGGTCGTCGTAATCCGGATTGTGACCGCTGTCCGGTGGCCGACAGCTGCCGGGCTTATATTGGTGGCCAGGTGGATCAACTGCCGGAGCCAAGACCGAAAAAGGTTCGTCGGCTGCGGCAGGTTCGCTGGTTGCTGTTGCGGGATGAGAGCGGAGCGATCCTGTTGGAGCAGCGCCCGCAAAAAGGGATCTGGGGCGGGTTGTGGAGCCCACCGGAGCTTGAGTCGGACAGGCGTTTAGCCGGTTGCTCGGAGCTCCAGACTCTCTGTCATGAATTTACCCACGTCACTTGGGTAATCAAACCGCTTCTGGTTGAGTGCCAGCGGGCATCGGTGGCAGGATTGAATCCGACCGATCGCCTGCGGCGCTGGGTCCACCCCCGGGGCGTTGGTGAAATCGGCCTGCCGGCGCCGGTAGTGCGCCTGTTGGGTGAGTTGCCCGCCAGGGTGTTGGTATGAACGGGAATCTCTTTAAAATAGCTGGGCGATGGTTTTGGTAAAACAGCAAGGAGTTTCTGGTGGGATCGACAACAACAAGGGTGGTGCTGGGTCTATTGGGTTTTCTGATCGTGGTGTTACCTGCGGCGGCGTCTCCTGGTGGGGTGGGGTTGAACGCGGGAGGAGGCGAAGACAGTATTGACCTCTATCGGCTCGACCTGCTCAGCCCCCAGTGGCAGCAGAGCTGGTTTGACGAGGGCAAGTGGCACTGGCGGGGGCACTGGGAGTTGGGTCTGGCCCATTGGGACGGGGATACATCTCAAGGCAAGCGGGAGAGCCTCTCCGACTGGAGTGTGACCCCCGTGATCCGGCTGCAGCCGAAATCCGGTGGCCGCTGGATGCCCTATTTTGAAGCGGGTCTGGGCGTCCATCTCCTTAGCCATACGTCGGTTGATCGGCGCAGTTTTGGCACGGCCTTTCAATTCGGCACACTGATCGGCGCAGGGTTTCGTTGTGGCCGTGATAGCAGGTTTGAAGCGGGTTATCGCTATCAGCACATCTCTAACGCCAGCATCAAATCCCCGAACGATGGCATGGATTTCCACATGATCCGACTGGCTTACTGGCTGCCCTAGGCCGTTGCCATCACAGATAGATTGTGAACAGCACGCCCCCCAGCAGCAGCCGGTAGAGCACAAAAGGGCCAAATCCCAGCGTGCCTAACCAGCGCAGCAGCAGGGTGATGCAGAGGTAGGCGCTGATAGCTGAACTGACTGTTCCGACGGTCAGGGCGGCCCAGGGGATCGGTTGGGGGCTCTGTAGTAGATCCAGGCCTTTCATGCCGCCGGCAGCCAGAATCAGCGGAATTGAGAGCAGGAATGAGAAGCGTGCGGCGGCGGCCCGATTGAGCCCGCAGAAGAGGGCGGCGGTCATGGTGATTCCGGAGCGAGAGGTACCGGGAATCAGGGCGAGGGCCTGGGCAGAACCGATTATCAGGATATCTGGCCAGCGCAGGCTGTTTTCATCCCTGGATTGAGCGGGTTTGTGGTCGGCCCAGCCGAGCAGCAGGCCAAAAATGACCGTGGTGGTGGCAATCACCAGGGGTGAGCGCAGGGGGCCCTCGATCAGATCATTCAGCAGCAACCCGCCCACCCCGGCAGGAATCGTAGCGACAACCACCGCCAGAGTGAGTCGTGCGTCCGCACTGCTTTTGCGATGGCGAACCTGATCCCAGCTGGCCTGAGTCATGGCCAAAACCGGTCGGCGGAAATACCAGAGCACTGCGGTCAGGGTGCCAAGGTGAACCGCAACATCGAAGGCCAGACCCTGATCCTCCCACCCCAGCAGCTGTGGCACCAGAATCAGATGGGCGGAACTGGATACGGGGAGAAATTCGGTCAGCCCTTGCAGCAGACCGAGCAGCAGAGCTCTGGAGGTTTCCAAATTAGTATTCTGTTTGGTGGAATGGCGTGGTCGGCCTAATATAGCGCAGGCTGAAACCCGGAAAAATCGATGACACACACTGCTGCCCAACCGGTACCTTCCGCCACCCTGATTCTGGCGAGGGACGGTGCCGATGGTCTGGAGGTCCTGCTGTTACAGCGGCATGCGGCGTCCCGGGGCATGGGCGGCATGTTTGTCTTCCCCGGCGGGGTGCTGGAGCCCGCAGATGGTGGTTCGGCTATTACCAAGTTCTGTAGCGGCCCGGATGATCAGGCCTGTAGCACGCCATTTGGTCAAACCAGTGGGGGGCTGGCCTATCGGGTGGCTGCGTTGCGGGAGTGTTTCGAGGAGGCGGGTGTGCTGCTCTCCCGGGTGCGTTCCGGAGAACTCAACCTGTTGGATGCGGCATCAGCCGCACGTATCGCTGGTTACCGTGACGATCTTAATGCCGGATCACTGCAGTTTGCCGAATTCTGTCGCAAGGAGCGGCTCGTTTTGCCGTTGGACCAGCTGTATGACGTCAGCCACTGGATCACTCCGGTGGCCGCAACTCGCCGGTTCAGCACCCGCTTTTTTGCGGCTCGAATGCCCGCAGGGCAGCAGGTTACTCACGATGGTAATGAGGTGACCGCCCAACGCTGGATAACCCCGGCGGCGGCGCTGGCGGAATACGGGCGTGGCGATCTGCCCCTGATGTTTCCTACGATTCATCATCTGCGGGCGATCTCCCGCCATCCGGTTTGTGACTCCTGGTTTGCAGAGTTAGGCCAACAACAGCAGATCACCACCATTTTGCCCCGGCGGTTACAGACCCCGAAGGGTGCGCGTGTGGTGCTGCCCGGGGAGCCGGATTATGACGAGAATCAAGCAGATGCCGAGCATTATGGCTGAACTAGAGGTCAAACCCGGGGAGGTGGTGAGGCTAAGCCCACTGGTCCGTCGGCTGACGGCGCGAAATCCGAGTGCGATGACCGGGCCCGGGACCAACAGTTATCTGGTGGGTGAGTCGTCGGTTGCAATTCTTGACCCGGGACCCGCCGATTCAGACCATCTGGAGGCTCTGATCGCCGCAGCGGGTGACGCTTTACGGTGGATTGTGCTGACTCACGCTCATGCCGACCACGCCGCCGGGGCCGAGTTGCTGGGTGAAATGACCGGAATTCCGATCTGGGCCAGCGGAATCCCACTGACCGGGGGGCATCATAGTCCCTTCAACTGTGGCAGAGCGCTGGTTGATGGTGAGCGGATCGGCGAGGGGTTCGCCCTGCAGGCGGTGCACACTCCAGGCCACAGCCGGGATCATCTCTGTTACCTGCTGTTGGAGGAGGGTCTGCTCTTCTCCGGGGATCACATCATGCAGGGCAGCACGGTGGTCATCATGCCGCCGGACGGGGATATGGGGGAGTATCTGATCTCCCTGAACCAGTTGCTGGAGCTGCCGCTAGGCGCGATTGCGCCGGGCCACGGCCGGGTGCTGGGTAATCCCCATAAAGCCATCGCTCAGCTGATCGAACATCGCTGCCGACGGGAGCAGATGATTATTGACTATCTTTCAGCCACGGGTGCCAGCACCATCGGGGCGATGGTCGCAGAGATCTATCGAGAAGTGCCGGTAGAGCTTCACCCCTGGGCAGCTCGTTCGGTTCATGCCCATCTGTTGAAGCTGCGGCGTGAGGGCCGGGTCAGCGGGATGGATGAACAACAGCCCTGGCAGTTAATCGCAGCTGGCCGGCGGTAGAGTCAGGTCGGTCTGGCCGTTGCAGCCGACCATGCCCCGGGGACGGACCCAGCTCGACCGCTGTGGCAGCCGTTGCAGCTGATCATTCCGAATAACGCGGCGGATATCATCCACATACCGCGTGCCCCGGGCAGAGTAGTACTCCAGCCCTCCTGCCAGCAGGCTGGGGTCGAGCGGTTGCTGAGCCAGCCTCTGGTAGGCGCGTATCTGGCGTAGCCGACGATAGGCTTTGCCGGTGTTCAGAGTTTGCAGATAGTGGCGGATCGAGCCCCGCAGGTTGTCGTAGGTTTTAACCCGATGAGTGGCGCCGGAGGGGCGATTAAACGGCACCAGCCCCTCACCGTCCCAGGTCCAGATGCCGAACAAATTGTTGCCCTTGCGGCTGAAACGGGAGCCGCCCCAGCCGCTCTCCAGCGCAGCCTGGGCCAGCATGAGGCCGGGGGGCAGGGTGTCTACCCGCCGAAGTAACTCGGTGCGCGCAGCCGGGTCATTGATGTCGCCGCTGACACTGTAATCAGAGAACAGGGCCTGCACAGTCTGTCCGTCGCGACTGCTTGCCGAGATTCGGCCACCAATAAAGGTGTTAACTAACCAGTTCCGGGTCGCAGCGATGCTCTGGTTTTCTGCCACGATCAAGGGTGACAGGAGACGGAAAAAAAGGGACTTTCTTGTGCTTGAGTCAAGAGTTTTCAGGTCATTGGGGAGCCTTTCCAGCTGATACTGGGGGAGCTGCACGGGTGTCTGCAATGGCCAGTGGTAACCGACCTGTTCAAACACCCAGAGCAGGGCGGCGGCTTCTGAATCGATCGCTGGTACCTCTGCTGGTACCAGCAAATCGGTGATCGAAGCGTTGGCTGCAGTGGCCCTGGTCGGCGGGGGCGGTCCGCTGAAGAAGCCCGAGGTCGGGCTATCTAGCCGCTGGGTCAGGGTGAGCGCCGCCAGGGTGACTCCAAGCAGCAACCAGAGGTTGAAGCGCATCACGGGCGGCGGAGTCGCCATTTGCGTAACTTCCGATTCTCTCATCAGAGTTCAGTCCCGATGCCAGTGGTGACAGGCGACCTGATGGCCCGCACTGGCTTCGCTGTAGTCCGGGTAGTGCTGATGGCAGATCTCGGTGGCTATCGGGCAGCGGGGGGCGAAGTGGCAGCCCGGTGGGGGTGCGGCCGGCGATGGGGGCTCCCCTTCAATGCCGGGCCGATCCGGTAGTGCGGTTGCGGTTATTTTTGGCACGGCCGCCAGCAGCCCCCGGGTGTAGGGGTGCCTGGGATTGTCCATCAGCTGGTCAACCGGCGCCTGCTCAACAATGCGGCCGAGGTACATCACCGCGACCTGATCCGCCATGTATTCAACCACCGAGAGGTCGTGGGTAACGAAGAGGTAGGCGAGCTCCAGCTTCTGCTGAAGCGACTTCAGCAGATTCAGAACCTGGGCCTGAATGGAGACATCCAGGGCGCTGGTGGGTTCGTCGCAGACCACCAGCCGGGGGTCAACCGCCAGTGCCCGGGCGATACAGATGCGCTGCCGCTGGCCGCCGGAAAATTCGTGGGGGTAGCGGCTGGTGGCCTCTTCCGGCAGACCGACCTGGCGCAGCAGCTCAACCACCCGCTGCCGGCGCTGGCTCGCATCTCCCCCGATTTTCTGTGCCAGCATCCCCTCCTGCACAATATCCAGCACGCGCATCCGGGGATTTAGGGAGGCGTATGGGTCTTGAAAAATAATCTGGAACTCCCGCCGTTTCCGCCTCAGCTGTTGTCGCCCCAGGCGGGTCAGATTCTGGCCGTCGAAGTTAATCTCGCCTTCAGCGCTCTCGAGCAGTTGCAGAATCGCCTTTGCAACTGTGCTTTTGCCACAACCGGATTCCCCCACCAGAGCCAGGGTCTGGCCCGGGGCGATGCTGAGGGAGAGGCCATCCACCGCTTTGATGGGCGTCGATTGTCGGAATAGCTTGCGGGCGCTGTCGAAGTAGACCTTTAGATCCTTAACCTCTAGCAGCGGCGCGGCATTGTCCGGACTGGTTGGCGCGGTGGTTATAACTGTCGGCTGT
>JAKLLR010000083.1 GCA_022014175.1 Gammaproteobacteria bacterium
GTGGTCGAGCCGGGAATCAGGCTGGCACAAATGGTGTTTGTGCCGATTCTCCAGGTCGGTTTTCAGCAGGTTGAGACGTTTTCTCCGAGTCAGCGTGGTGAGGGTGGTTTCGGCCATACCGGCGGGCGGTAGTGCCGTCGCCAAAAGGGGGTTCTGTTGCCAGGTCGTAAGCGAAAAGTTGAGGGTGTCTCGGTTGTTCGGCTGATGTCTGGCGCATTTGTGCTGGTCGCGGCGGTGCTGCTGCTGTCGGCAATGGTCAGCCTGTCTTTTACCCGCACATTGCTGGAAAACAAGGTGGGCCGTCAGTTGGAGGTCTATGCCGGTGCTCTGGGCACCCATGTGGGCGCAACCTTTGCGGCCTATGCCAGGACCGTGGAGCTTGTCGCGCAACAGCCACGGGTTGGCGTTGCTCTGACGCAGCGGGACCCGGCTCTGGCTTTGCAGGTGGAGCGGGATCTGGCCGCATATTTTCCGCTCTCCCTGGATGTCCGGCTGCTACCAGAGGGTCTTAGCGCGGTTGACGACAGCATGACGCCCCGCCTTGGGTATGCGGATCTGGCCATGATTCGAGCCTCTGAAACGGGAGAAAAGCCGCCGAACGTGGCTGTGCATGGTATCGGGTCGGAAGATCAGCATGTTTCCATGATTCATCGGGTGCTGGATGGGGACGGCAAGACTGTGATCGGGCATGTGATGGTATTGTTTGATGTCTCACTGCTGCAAAATCTGCTTAATACCATCGGCATTTCCTCCGGTTATGCAGAGTTGCAGCAGCGCAAGAAAGACGGCAGTTTGATCCAGTTGGCTAACCTGGGCGAGCAGAAGTGGCGAGAGCGGGGCAGTGCGCACCAGATCCAGATTGCCGATTCAGATTGGTCAATCGTCTATTGGGCTGCGGATTCCGGTCAGGTATTCCCGGCCAGCTACGTGGTTCGGCTGGGAGTGTTGTTTGGGGCGGCGCTGTTGGTGTTGGCCTTGGTTGTGGTTGTGGTATTGCGTGTATGGCGGCGGGCGGACCGAGACGATATGACTACTATAGTGACCATGGTTCGTGATTTTAGAGTGGGGCAACTCGGTGAATATCCGGCCCGGCTGCAGGACCATGCCGGCGCGTTGGCCGCAATGCGGGGTACGCTCGAGGCGGAGATTGTGGAGAGTCGCAATCCCGGCGTCCGCCAGGAGATGCCGCTGGCTGGCGATGGTGACACCATGAATATTGAACTGTAGTGTTGAACAGAGTGGAGTATCAGACAGCGTGAATCTATCGCCGGATATTTTTCGAGCTTACGACATACGAGGCGTTGTCGGGCAGGATCTGACGGTTGACGCGGTCCGGGAGATCGGCAAGGCCCTGGGGTTAAGTGGGGCCGAGACTGGCAGCACGACCTTTGTAGTGGGTCGGGATGGCCGGTTGTCCGGCCCGGAATTGATCGACGCATTGGCGGAGGGTTTACTCTCTGCCGGTTGTGATGTGATTGATATCGGCATGGTCGCCACGCCTCTGGTCTACTTCGCTACCCATGAACTGGGCACTGGTACCGGGGTTGCCGTAACTGGTAGCCACAATCCACCGGACTACAACGGTCTGAAGATGATGATTGGGGGGGAGACCCTCTCCGGGGAGGCGATTCAAGGGCTTCGTCAGCGCATTGCGGCGGGTATTGATACCACGGGTATTCTGCGGGGACAGCTGAGCCAGCAGAGTGTGGATGATCGTTATGTGGATCGGATCGCTCAGGATATCCACCTCAGTCGGCCCCTCAAAGTCGTGGCCGACTGTGGTAACGGCGTGGGGGGCGCTATTACGCCCCGGGTGCTGGAGTCGATCGGTGCCGAGGTGCTCCCCCTTTACTGTGAGGTGGATGGAACCTTCCCCAACCACCATCCGGATCCCACCGATCCGAAAAACCTGGTCGATCTGGTGGCACTGGTACAAGAGAGCGGGGCGGACCTCGGACTCGGTTTCGACGGTGACGGCGACCGCCTGGGGGTGGTGACGCCGGAGGGCGATATCGTCTGGCCTGACCGTCTGCTGGGCCTGTTCGCGGAGGATGTGCTTTCACGCAATCCCGGGGCCCCGATCATTTTCGACGTCAAGTGTTCCAGAAACCTGCGCCAAACGATTGAGGCGGCGGGCGGAGAAGCGGTGATGTGGCGGACCGGCCACTCCATGATCAAACGAAAGATGCGTGAGACCGCCGCGCCGCTGGCGGGGGAGATGAGTGGTCACATCTTTTTCAAGGAGCGCTGGTTTGGGTTTGATGACGGTCTCTACGCCGCCTGCCGACTACTGGAGATACTGGCGCAGGATGCCCGCTCACCGACGGAGGTTTTTGCCGCATTACCGGACTCGATCAGTACCCCGGAGCTCAAGATTCCGATGGCGGAAGGTGCCCATTTTGAATTGATGAAGCGGCTCCAGCAGCGTGCGGACTTTGGCGATGCTGAAGTGAGTACCCTGGATGGTTTGCGGGTGGACTACCCCGGAGGTTGGGGGCTGGTTCGCCCCTCCAATACCACGCCGGTGCTGGTGCTTCGGTTTGAGGCAGAGAGCGAGGCTGAACTGGCGCGGATTCAGGCTAGATTCCGGCAGGTGTTGCTGGCGGAAGAGCCGACGTTGAAGCTGCCGTTCTAGGTCGCGTATCCAGCGAATTCGGTTAAATCCATGCAAGCAAAAATCAGAGTCGGCGTAGTCGGCGGAACCGGCTACACCGGAGTCGAATTGCTGCGTCTGTTGTCTCAGCATTCCTTTGTAGATCTCGTGGTCATTACTTCTGGTGCCGAAGCGGGGATACCGGTTGGCGAGTTTTTCCCCAGCCTTGGGGAGAGAGTGCCGTTGCGGTTTTCCCCCCGGGATTCGGTGGAACTTGGAACCTGTGATCTGGTCTTTTTTGCGACCCCCAATGGTGTGGCGATGCGAGCGGTGCCTGAACTGTTGGCCGGTGGTTGCCGGGTGATCGATCTGGCAGCGGATTTTCGCCTGACAGATTCCGCAGTATGGGCTCAGTGGTATGGGGAGCCCCATGCTTGCCCTGAGTTGCTGGCCGAGGCGGTTTACGGGTTGCCCGAAATCAATCGCGAACGGATCTCTTCGGCTCGGCTGGTGGCGAATCCTGGTTGCTATCCGACCGCAGTAGCGCTGGCTCTGCTACCCCTGGTGGAGTCCGGGGTGATGGCGCTGGATAGTCTCATCGCAGACTGCAAATCCGGATATAGCGGTGCGGGCCGTCAGGCCTCAATTGGCCTGCTGGCAGGCGAAATATCCGAGAGCTTCAAGGCTTACGCGGTGTCGGGTCATCGTCACCAGCCGGAGATTGAGCAGACCCTACGTAGTGTCAGTGGGGCCGCGACATTGCAGATGACCTTCGTGCCCCACCTGGTGCCGATGGTACGGGGCATTCATGCCACCTGTTACGGACGCTTGATAGCGCCAGCCGAGCTCCAGACGCTCTATGAGCAGCGTTATCAGAGTGAGGTATTCGTCGACGTATTACCTGCCGGAGCATATCCGGAGACCCGCCATGTGCGAGGTGCCAATCAATGTCGGCTGGCGGTTCACCAGCTGTCGGATGACCGGGTTGTGGTGCTGTCCGTGATCGACAATCTGGTCAAGGGCGCCGCCGGCCAGGCGCTGCAAAACATGAATCTCATGTTTGGTCTGCCTGAGACGGAGGGGCTGCAACAGGTCGCGCTAGTCCCGTGATGCGACGGGTTGTCCGTGGGCCTGATCGCAGGGCGCCAACACGGGAGGCTTATATAAAAAGGGTGGTTTTCACCCTGTCAATTATGATCGCGGGCGCTCTGCTCGGTTGGCAATGGTCTGACTACCAGGCGGAAGTTCGACTCCAGGCGTTTGGGTCGCTCCAGCGTGACCTGCGCGATGCCACCGCTCAGATCGCTCTGCTGGATGCGACCAATGCCCGTCTGGAGAGTCGGGCTCAGGTGGATCGCTCGGCTTACGAGGCGCTCCAGACCCAGCTTGAAGAGCTGATGCAGGTGCAGCACGAGTTCAGGCGGGAACTCCGCATCTATCAAGAGCTCATGGCCGTTACCCACAAGGGGGCGAGAGTCCACAGCTTCACCGCCCGCGGAGGGGCTGATGGTCGTTATGGCTACCAGCTCGTGCTGTCCCAGGGTGTGGCTGCAAAGGGCCCGGTGTCCGGGGTTGTCAGTCTGATCAACCCGAGCGACGGGGCGGAACCCCTGGCGGAGGTCCCATTTGACTTCCGCTATCTTCAGTTTATCGAAGGTCAGGTGGATTTGCCGATAGAGGGTGTGCCTGAATCGCTGTTGCTGCGGTTAGAATCGAAATCCGGGGAAGTTGTGGAGCAGATTGTGTCCTGGCCCGAAGGGCGGCCAATTGGGAGAGTGAGCGATGTTGAATAAGCGCAAGGGTCAGGTAAAGAAGGATGTGCCGGCCGATACGTTGGTGGGTCGGCGAACCGAGATCAAGGGCGATCTGAGTTTTTCAGGTGGTTTGTATGTGGAGGGCGTGATCCGGGGCAATGTGCAGGCCACAGGGGAGGGGGACTCAACCCTCACGCTGGCTGAGGCAGGCCGGATAGAGGGGGACGTGATCGTGCCTCACGCGGTGATTAATGGTGAGGTTAACGGCAGTGTGCGATCCTCAGACTATATCTCTCTGCTGGAGAAAGCGCGGGTGACCGGGGATGTCTATTACAACCTGATCGAGATGGCGATGGGCTCCGAGGTCAATGGTAATCTGCTGCACCAGGGTGCGGGGCAGGCTCAGGCTGCGCTGCCCTCCCACGAGGTAGGCGAGCAGACTATACTAGAGTAAAACAGTCAAGTATTATGGCTACCATTGGCCTTGGAGCGCATTTGGCGGAACGTGATGAATACAGCAGTGGATGATTTGACGGATCTGGATCTCAACCCCGCGGCCATAGAGCGCCTGCGGGAGCTGATAGAGGAAGAGGGTAATCCGCAGTTGAAGCTGCGGGTGTTTGTCTCCGGCGGCGGCTGTGCGGGCTTTCAGTACGGCTTTACTTTTGATGAAACGGTCGCCGAGGATGACGCTGTTGTGGAGCAGGACGGTGTGACCGTGCTGGTTGATTCCATGAGCTATCAGTATCTTGAAGGGTCGACCATCGGCTACAAAGAGGATCTCATGGGCGCCCAGTTTTTTGTGGATAACCCTAATGCCACCACGACCTGTGGCTGTGGTTCCTCGTTTACGATCTAGGTTTGCCTGCCGTCCAGGGTCGGGTCACGGTTCCCAGTATTGCTGGGTGATGCGCCCCGGTTGCCTCCGGCAGATTGCCCGGTAGACGCTTGAGTCGTCGCATTGCCAGCCAGGCAAAAGCGGCGGCTTCCACCCAGTCTGGATCAATGCCGAGCGCTGCGGTGGTCTCGAGGGATGTTTCCGTGGGCAGGTGATACCGTAATCGGGCCATCAGGGCGCTGTTTTTGGCCCCCCCGCCACAGATCAGAACCCGGTCCGGGGTGTGGTTCAGCATCTTGATTTCGCTGGTAATTGACTGCGCGGTCAGTTCGCAGAGTGTTGCCTGGATATCCTCGGGGTTTAGGTCCGTACCCGGCAGGTGCGACTCCAGCCAGCCCAGATTGAAATACTCCCGGCCAGTGCTTTTTGGCGCCGACCGGGAGAAATAGGGCTCCTTCAGCAGCTGGTTCAGCAGCACTTGGGAGGGCTCTCCGCTAGCGGCCCAGTGGCCGCCGGCGTCAAACGCTTGCCCCTGGTGGCGGTGGCACCAGCTGTCCATCAGCCCATTGCCGGGGCCGACATCGTAACCACGGATCGGCTTGCCGCCGGGTTCCAGGTTGGTCAGGTTCGAGATGCCACCGATATTGACCAGAACCCGGTGTTCTTTACTATCGAAAAAACGGGCCGCATGGAAAGCGGGTGCCAATGGGGCCCCTTCACCCCCCGCCGCGATATCTCCGCTACGAAAATCACTAACGACAGTGATGCCAGTCTGTTCGGCGAGGATAGCAGGGTTGCCGATCTGCAGGGAGACCGGGAGTTCCGCCCTGGCTTCATGCCGCACGGTCTGGCCATGGCAGCCGATAGCCTCGACCTGACCTGGAGTGACCCGAGACTCTGCCAAAAGGGTGTTAACAGCCTCGGAGTAACAGAGCCCGAGTCGCTGGTGCAGCTGCATCAACTGGCTGAGGCTGGTGAGGTCGGATTGGTGTAATCGACCGAGTGACTCGACGATAGCATTGGGCAGAGGCTGCCAGTGGGTGGCAAGAATCTGGCTGCACCCCACGTCGGTCAGCACAGCGTCGATGCCATCCAGGCTGGTACCGGACATCAGCCCGACGTAGTAGCGTTCAGTGGTGTCCACGCTACTGCGCGGCGAGATTGACCCGGCCGATGGTATCGAGTTGGGCAAATAGTGGTGAAGTCTGGTGACGGAAATGGTCAAAAAATTCCGGGGCGACAGGTTCGGCCTCCGGGAATTTCACGGTGAGTGGGTTGCGGTGGACACCATCAAGCCGGAACTCATAGTGGAGGTGTGGGCCGGTGGCCAGCCCGCTGGAGCCCACGTAGCCGACGGTCTGCCCCTGTTTGATATGCCGACCGGTCTTGATGTTCTTGGCGTAGCTGTTCATATGGGCGTAGAGGGTTGAATAGCGTCCGCCGTGACGCAGAATGACGGTGCGTCCGTAGCCGCCTTTGGTACCGGCCCAGATCACTTTGCCATCCCCGGTGGCCTGAATCGGCGTGCCTCGGTTGGCGGCGTAGTCCACCCCTCGATGGGGCCTGGAGGTTTTTAAAACCGGATGGAGCCGATTGGGGTTGAAGCGGGAACTAATACGGGAGAACTTCACAGGGCTGCGGAGGAACGCTTTACGAACACTGTGCCCATCCTCATCGAAATACCCGATTTTGCCCTCTGGCGACTGATAACGAACCGCACGGTAGGGGGTCCCTTTGTTGATGAACTCCGCCGAGATGATGGCGCCCTCTTCAAGTTTCTCGTCGTTGTGATAGACCGCTTCGTAGACTACGGTGAACTGGTCCCCTGCCCGAATGTCCAGATTGAAATCCACATCCCAGGCAAAAATTTCAGCCAGCTCGATAATGAGCCCGTCAGCCAGGTCGGCGGCCTGGGCGGCCAGAAAAAGGGAGCTGGTGACGGTTCCAGTGGCCTGCTCAACGCGGGTCTCGGTCTCTTTGGCCTGGAGTGTGGCGATGAAGTCTTCTTCCCCCCGGTTGATCTGCAGCGTATCTATCGCGTTGACTGCGTAGCGCAGTGCGACGAGACCCTGATCGTCTTGCGCCAACTCAATAGTCTGGCCTGGCCTGAGCTGCTTGAGTGGGTTGGTGTCCGCGCCGAGCCCGACGATCTGCATGATTTCCCGGGCACTAACACCGGCACGCTGAAGCAGCACAAACAGATTGTCGCCGGCGCGTACGCTATGAGTCTGGTACTGGGGTTGCGGCGCTGCTGGCGCGGAGACCTCTATTAACGGGGTTGTGACAGCCGTTGTTGAGGTGTCAACTAAAGTAGCGGCCTGCAGCGCACTCTCGGCCAGCTCGGCGACAGGCCGGGCCGCTGTGAGGCCTTCCGACGAGGGTGTTTTAGATTGTCCCACCTCCGGGCGCCAGCTAACTAGTACTGCTAGTATTAGCGCCGCAAACAGAATGACGAGATGGTGGCGCTTTGCGGTCACAGCGGGCTGCTTCTGCTGCCGGGCCATAGGTGATTTCTCGGTCACGTGAGGATCTTCCTGCGGATTGGAACGTAATGAGCAAAGATACCCCCCGCTCTGCAGGAGGTCAATTGTAGTAATTTGTTAACGATTGTAACTAACATCAGGAATTAAAAGGGTTATTTGATGGATTCAGTGAGTGACGCGCAGGCGCTTCTGCGACGTGGTGTAGAGGAGATTATCCCAGAAAACGGCCTGGAGGCCCGCCTCAATAGCGGCGAGTGCTTGCGGGTCAAGGCGGGTTTCGACCCAACCGCGCCGGATCTGCACTTGGGGCATACGGTTCTGTTAAACAAGCTGAGACAGTTCCAGGAGCTGGGTCATCAGGTTCTATTCCTTATAGGTGACTTCACTGGAATGATCGGAGACCCCACCGGTAAGAACGCTACCCGTCCCGCCTTGACCGCTGAGGCCGTGGCCGAGAATGCCCGGAGCTACCGGGAGCAGGTGTTTAAGGTGCTTGACCCGGCGCGCACCGAGGTTCTGTTCAATTCGAGCTGGGTCGAACCTCTCGGTGCCGCCGGTCTATTGCGTCTGGCCTCGACCCACACGGTCGCTCGGATGCTTGAGCGGGATGATTTTCAGAGCCGTTATAGCGCTGGTACTCCGATAGCGATTCATGAGTTCCTCTATCCCCTGATTCAAGGGTATGACTCTGTGGCGATGGACGCGGATATAGAGATCGGCGGTACGGATCAGAAGTTTAATATGCTGGTTGGGCGCCAGCTGCAAAAAAACTACGGCAAAAAACCGCAGCTGGTACTCACCCTGCCGCTACTGGAAGGCACCGACGCGAAGCTGGTGGACGGTGAGTTGACCGGCAAGAAAATGTCCAAATCCCTGGGTAACTACATCGGCATCTCAGAGCCGGCTAATGAGATGCACGCCAAGCTGATGTCGATCACCGACGACCTGATGTGGCGGTACTACGAGTTGTTATCTTTCCGTAAGGCGTCGGAGGTGGCCGCGCTTCAGCTGGCTGTGAGCGAAGGGCGAAATCCGCGGGATGTGAAGGCGGATTTGGCCCGGGAGCTGGTGGCGCGGTTTCACTCCGAGAGTGCGGCCAGCGCCGCAGACGAGGCGTTCGTGGCCCGCTTCCGCCGAGGGGAGTTGCCGTCCGAGATTCCCGAGCAGTGTCTAGAAGTTCAGCCCGAAGGTATTGGTCTTCCGCAGCTGCTCAAGGCAGTGGGTCTCACCGCGAGCACCTCTGACGCACTGCGCATGCTTCGCCAAGGTGCTGTGCGAATAGATGGTGTTCGTGTGGATGATCCGGATAGGCGCTCGATGGCAGGAGATTCAATGATTCTGCAGGTTGGCAAAAGGCGGGTTGCCAAAGTTAATTTAGTGCTGCAGTCTCAGGCCCGTTAAGGCCTCCCGGCAGCGCAACCGAATCGTGCCAAAAAAAGTACTTGACGCGTCCGCGAACGAGCGTAACATTCGCCGCCTCTTCGGGGGCTTGCTCCCCGGTTCTTTGAAAATAAAACCAAGTAATTTGAGTGGGTACTTGTCTGGTTGAAGTCGGGCCATATAACCGGACCTCGGTCTGGTTATGAAGAATCTGACTGCAACGCAGTCAACCTGCATTTTAACTAAAGAGTTTGATCATGGCTCAGATTGAACGCTGGCGGTATGCTTAACACATGCAAGTCGAACGGTAACATGAAGAGCTTGCTCTTCGATGACGAGTGGCGGACGGGTGAGTAACGCGTAGGAATCTGCCTAGTAGTGGGGGACAACTTGGGGAAACTCAAGCTAATACCGCATACGCCCTACGGGGGAAAGCGGGGGATCTTCGGACCTCGCGCTATTAGATGAGCCTGCGTTAGATTAGCTTGTTGGTGAGGTAATGGCTCACCAAGGCAACGATCTATAGCTGGTCTGAGAGGACGACCAGCCACACTGGGACTGAGACACGGCCCAGACTCCTACGGGAGGCAGCAGTGGGGAATATTGGACAATGGGGGCAACCCTGATCCAGCAATACCGCGTGTGTGAAGAAGGCCTTCGGGTTGTAAAGCACTTTCAGTTGGGAGGAAAAGCTTAAGGTTAATAGCCTTGAGTCTTGACGTTACCTACAGAAGAAGCACCGGCTAACTCCGTGCCAGCAGCCGCGGTAATACGGAGGGTGCAAGCGTTAATCGGAATTACTGGGCGTAAAGCGCGCGTAGGCGGCTTGTTAAGTCGGATGTGAAATCCCCGGGCTCAACCTGGGAACTGCATTC
>JAKLLR010000084.1 GCA_022014175.1 Gammaproteobacteria bacterium
CTATCCATGATTTTCGAAGGGTTCTCTGTTCGGTGTTGTTGGGTGGTGCGAAAGGAGAGACTCGAACTCTCACAGGTTGCCCCGCTGGCACCTAAAGCCAGTGCGTCTACCAATTCCGCCACTTTCGCATTGCGGGCCCAGTATATACCGCCAGTTGCCATTGGTGGCGGCGGTTGAACTCGGTTGCGCCTGCCTCTTGAGTGACTTAATGTTTTGATCGGGGGCAGGGCTGCCAGCATTAATGACGGGTGTGGCACGGACTTGCGGCGAGCTGAAAATTATATTCGAACTCGTTCTTCCCGGGTCAAGAGGGTCGCTCGGCGGTCTGCCGCCCCCGGATCGCGAACGGGGAAGCTGGTACTTCCAGCGCTACATCTCTCATCTGCCCACAGCGGGTGAGTTCGTGCTGTTTAACCGCAGCTAGTACAACCGGGCCGGAACAGCCGGGCGCGGGATGCCATGCTGGCGGCTACTGATCACCGGCAGGCGCCCTGGCATATCGTTGCTGCGGATTATAAGCGCCATGCCCGGATTGCGCTGATCAGTGATTTGTTGGGTCGTCCCGACTACTGCGACAAGGACCCGGCGGTGCTGGGCCCGGACAATCCTCACCCGTATAGCTACGGGGATGCTCTGGCCGGTCGGCGTGCTCTGGCGAGGTGAGCGCGGGTCACCAGCACTCATGCAGACGTGTCGGCCTCTGGATGAAAAGCACCCGGAGGTCGGCTCTTGAGGGTCGACTCCGCGCAGTGCAACTGGTGGGCCCTGTAGGACTTGAACCTACGACCAAGGGATTATGAGTCCCCTGCTCTAACCAACTGAGCTAAGGGCCCGTGAGCCATAGTGTAGCCCCCATGGGGGCTCAGGATCAGGGGGTTGTGGCCAGCATCCTAGTCGAGGAAGCTGCGGAGCTTTTCCGAGCGGGTCGGATGGCGCAGCTTGCGCAGGGCCTTGGCCTCAATCTGCCGGATGCGTTCGCGGGTGACGTCGAACTGTTTGCCGACCTCCTCCAGGGTGTGGTCGGTATTCATGTCGATACCGAAGCTCATGCGCAGCACTTTGGCCTCCCGGGGGGTGAGTCCGCCGAGAATATCCTGGGTGGCTTCGCTCAAGCCAGAAAAGGTGGTGGCTTCGAGGGGAGACGCCGCGTTGTTGTCCGGGATGAAATCTCCCAGGGTTGAATCTTCGTCATCGCCAATTGGGGTTTCGATGGAGATCGGCTCCTTGGCAATTTTCAGTACCTTGCGGATCTTCTCTTCCGGCATCTCCATCTCGGCTGAGAGCTCTTCCGGCGTAGCTTCACGACCCATCCGCTGGAACAGCTGGCGGGAGACCCGGTTCAGCTTGTTGATGGTCTCGATCATATGTACCGGGATCCGGATGGTCCGGGCCTGATCCGCGATCGAGCGGGTGATGGCCTGACGAATCCACCAGGTGGCGTAGGTCGAAAATTTGTAACCCCGGCGGTATTCAAATTTGTCTACCGCTTTCATCAGGCCAATGTTGCCCTCCTGAATCAGGTCCAGAAACTGAAGCCCGCGGCTGGTATATTTTTTGGCGATGGAGATGACCAGCCGGAGGTTAGCCTCAACCATCTCTTTCTTCGCCCGGTTGGCCTGGGCTTCGCCAATAGAGACCTGGCGGTTGATCTCTTTCAACTCCTTGATGGGTAGTTCGGCCTCAGCTTCAATTTCCGCCAACCTGGCCTGGGCGGTCCGAATTTCATCCGCCCGCGCCCGTAGTTTCTCAACATATTTGCTCTTGTGCGCGAGTTGCTCATCCAGCCAGGTCGGGTCAGTTTCACGACCAACAAAGCTGTCGAGGAATGCCTTGCGCGGCATGCCGCTTTCGCTGATAGCGCTGAGGATGATTTTTTCCTGTGCCCGGACCTGGTCGATCACCCGTCGCAACAGATTGGCGAGATGGCTGACCTGCTTGGGTACAAAACGGGCCTGCAGAAAAGTTTCCGCTAGAACGTCCCGCAGTTCCGTTATCCGTTTTGTAGAGGGGCGTTTGGCGCGCAGGGCTTTGAGGTAGGCGTTATGGGCATCGGCAATCTCGCCAAATACCGCCCGGACTTTCTCCGGGTCGATCCCGGGTTTTGCCGTCTCTTCTTCCTCATCATTGTTCGCGTCGGCACCCATTGCCTTGGGCGCGGGCTGCACGGGTGTGACCGGCGCGATTTCATCTGGTTCGTAGAATCCGCTGACCAGCTCGGAGAGTCGAACTTCGCCGTTCTCCATGGCATTAAACAGGCGGGTGACCTCCGTCACTGTTGCCGGATAGGCGGTCAGCGTGGAGAGCGCCATATTGATACCGGCCTCAATCCGCTGGGCGATTTCGATTTCCCCTTCCCGGGTGAGTAGCTCGACGGTTCCCATCTCACGCATGTACATGCGAACGGGGTCCGTGGTGCGCCCCAATTCACTTTCGACGATACTGAGTGCCGCCGCCGCGTCCTCTGATGAATCTTCGTTG
The DNA here is from genome assembly GCA_022014175.1 of Gammaproteobacteria bacterium. GTDB lineage: Bacteria > Pseudomonadota > Gammaproteobacteria > Immundisolibacterales > JAKLLR01 > JAKLLR01. The sequence continues at coordinate 2,479 of JAKLLR010000084.1, forward strand.
CCCGAGGTGGCGCCGACCAGCAGCAGTTCGTCTGCGTCCGGTGCGCGCTCAAACACGGAGATGCCCATGTCAGTGATCGTGCTGATAATGTTCTCAACCTGATCAGCCTCTACGATCTCCTCTGGAAGGTGGTCGTTGATTTCGGCGTAGGTGAGATAGCCCTGCTCCTTGCCCTTGGCTAGAAGTCGGCGGAGCTGGGAGTCGTTATCCTTCGTGATCATCCAGTGGAACTCCAGGTGCGTTCTCGGCGATTAACCCGCCATTATACAGAGCAGGATTACATAAGGTCGAACTAAGTTATTTCAAGATCTTGCCGGTTCGTCTCAGTTGGTCTCGCTGATTGTCGGTGAGTTCCGCCAGAGAGAGACCTTTGGGCGGAACTCGGAGTGTGGCCTGCTCACTGATGTCGATTAACCGGGCCACAATATCACTGAATTCCCGGGCCGCATCCGCTTCACTCTTAAGCAGCTTTTCCGATTGTAAAACCCGGTCATCAAAAGTGTCGCCAACCCGACTCTGCCAGTCGTGCAAGATGGCGCTATAGGAGCGTTCGCCACGGTTTTTTAGCAGCCCAAACAGGGTCAGGAAGGGCACGACAAGGGGGTCATCCAGCTGTGCCAGCCCGGCGGGTTCCGGGGTGTCGTCGACGAAGCCGGGATAGTGCATAAGCAGCGCTAATGCGCGGGCCACCAGGGCGCGAGGCGAATTGGATGACCGGGCTGGTCGCTGGTGGCGGCGACTGGCCACTGGTTTCGCGGGTGTGGCCAATTCGCTTTTTTGCATCCGGGTCAGTTCTGCGAGGCGGTCAAATCCGACGGTTTTGAGGCTGCCCTGGGGTAGCCTGTCGAGCAGGGGCCTGGCTCGACTCAGTAACTGGGAACGCCCGTCGAGACTACCCATATCGGTGTCGCCCAGGAGGTGGGCGAAGAGAGTGTCCAGCAGCGGCTTTGCCCGCGCCATCAGCGCGCTGAACTCTTCGGGGCCGATCTGTCTGACCAGAGTGTCCGGATCCTCGCCATCCGGCAGAAACAGAATCCGGACCCGATGGCCGTCGCTCATCAGGGGCAGGGCAGTCTCCAGCGCTTTCCAGGCCGCTTTTCGGCCCGCCTGGTCGCCGTCGAAGCAGAACACCACCTCTGGCGAGATCCTGAACAACCTGCGCAGATGTTCAGACGTGGTGGCGGTACCCATGGTGGCGACCGCGCCGCAGACACCATGCTGGTGCAGAGCGATCACATCCATATACCCTTCGACCACCACCACCCGCTGCGGGCTTTTGTCGGCCTGGAGAACCTGGTGGATGCCGTAGAGCGCCTGACTTTTATGAAACAGGGGGGTTTCAGGGGAGTTGAGATATTTCGGTTTTTCATCACCGAAAGCGCGCCCGCCAAATCCGATGGTTCTGCCCCGGTTGTCGATGATCGGGAAGATGATACGGTTTCGGAACCGGTCGTACTGCCCCGGCCCACCGTCCCGGGCAATGCTCAGCCCCAGGCGGGTGAGTTCTGCAGCTGAAACCTGCTCTACCAGGCCCTGCTCCAGCGCATTCCAGGAGTCCGGCGCGTAACCCAGATTGAAGCGGGCAGCGATTTGCCCGGTCAGGCCTCGGGCTTTGAGGTAACTGGTGGCGACTTCCCGATCCGGATGCTGGCGCAGCTGGGTCTGAAAGAATTTGCTGGCGAGTTCGTTGACTTCATACAGCCGGGTGAGGTTTTCGCTGGGACCCTGCCCGCCTGCGATTGTCTCCTCCGCAGCCGGGAGTTCCAGACCAACCCGACCGGCAAGCTCCGCAACGGTTTCCGGGAAGGAGAGGCCCTGATACTCCATCAGGAAAGAGATCGCGGTGCCGTGGGCGCCACAGCCGAAGCAGTGATAGAACTGTTTCTGGGGGCTGACCGTAAAACTCGGGGTCTTCTCGTCGTGAAAGGGGCAGCAGGCCATATGCTCTCGGCCGCTTTTGCGCAGCGAGACCAGTGGGCTGATCACATCAACGATGTCGATTCGGGCGAGCAGATCGTCAATGAAAGATTGGGGGATTTTGCCTGACATTAAAAGGGCAATGGCCGCTGTCGGAATTCTCGCCGATTGTAGCTGAGGTTGGGAGTGGATAGCGCCCGCTTCGGTGGTTTGGCTGCGGCTTTACCGAGGAGCTAACTGCCGGTAGGCTGTGCCGCTGCGCGGCCTGGGCCGGAACTAATAATGATGTGAACGGAGAATTGAAATGGCAGGAGCAGATCGACTAAAACGAGTGGGTATGGGCGTCTCCCGGGTGACCGAACGCTGGGTGCCCGACGCCTGGGTGATCTGTATGGCACTGACCATCGTGGTGTTTCTGGTCGCTATTCTGGGAGCCGGCGTAGGTATTCAGGAGGCTGCCCTGGCCTGGAGTGGTGGTATCTGGGGATTGCTCACATTTACCATGCAGTTGACCATGACCCTCTTGACCGCCTATGCCTGTGTCACTTCACGGCCTCTTTACCGGCTGTTTGACAGGGTTGCCAGCATCGCCAATCCAGACAAGCCGGCTCAGGCTATTCTGATTGCTGCCATTTTCTCGTCTGCGACGGCCTATATTAACTGGGCGCTCTGCATGGTGGCGACGGTGCTGTTTGTGCCGTTCCTGATTCGTCGCAGCCCGAAGACCGATGTGCGGGTGCTTATTGCAGCGGCCTATATGGGTTTTGGGACTATCTGGCACGCGGGTTTATCCGGCACGGTGCCGTTAGTACTGGCGACCCCGGATAATCCCCTGATTGCGCCAGCCACCGGGGAGCCGGTGGTGGATAGGCTCTACCCTATTGGCGACATCATGTTTGCCGGTTTTAATCTGGCTCTGGTGGCAGTGTTGACGGTGGTGAGCCTGGTGCTGATCGTATTGTTGCACCCCAACGAGGGGGATCGGGTGACCGCCTCTGAAGAGCGTATTAAGAGGATGATGCCTGCGCCGCCTGAGGAGCCGGAGGCTGTCAATACACCTGCAGGTCGGTTCAACCACTCCCGTTTCTGGACCCTGCTGGCAGGCTGCCTTGTGCTTTACGGCTTTGGCTATCGGGTCTGGCAGGACGGGTTCGGTGCCCACTGGAATCTGAACGGTTACAACACCCTGTTTCTTGGGGTCGCACTGTTGCTCTACCGCCACCCGCTGGCACTATTGCAGGCGATGCGCCGGGGGCTCGATACCGCCTGGGGAATTATTGTTCAGTTCCCTTTTTACGCTGGTATTTACGGACTGATGCTGGATACCAGTCTGAGCAAATGGCTGAGTCAGTTGCTGGTGGAGTTCTCTACCCAGAGAACCTATCCCTTTGTGGTCTACGTCTACTCTGCGGTGATGAATATGTTTATCCCTGCAGCAGGTTCGAAATGGATGATTGAGGCGCCCTATCTGATTCCGGCGGGTAATGAACTGGGGGTTTCGGTGACGTCCCTCTCAATCGCCTACATCTATGGCGATATGGTGACCAACCTGATTAATCCGTTTTTTGCGATTCCACTGATTGCGGTGAGTGGCGTACGTTTTTCCGAATTTGTCTCCTACTGTCTAATCATCGCCATGGCCTGTTTTGTGATTAGCGGAACTGCCATGTTTCTGCTGCCGGTTAACCTGTAAGCTCGACCCCGGCAGCCGGGGCCTGGTAACAATAACTAGAAAATCTGGGGGAGGAGTCGTGGTGATGGATAGTCTGCGCAGTCTGGGGGATCGCTTCTCCCGTATGACCGAACGATGGATGCCAGACCCCTGGGTGGTCTGCATGATGTTGACTCTGATCGCATTTATTCTCGCTATCGGATTCGCCGGGGTGGGATTCGAAAGTGCGGTGTTGGCCTGGGGCGGCGGCATTTGGGGTCTGCTGGCCCTGGCGATGCAGTTTACCATTGCGCTGGTCGCAGCTTATGCCTGCGTGACCTCGCCGATGGTCTTCAGAATGCTGGACCGGCTGGCCGCTCTGCCCAATCCGGATCGCCCGACCCAGGGGTTGGTGTTGGTGGCGCTGGTCTCCATGTCGACGGGATTCATTAACTGGGCCGTCTGCATGATTTTCAGTGCGCTGTTCGTGCCTTTTGTCTGCCGGCGAAACCCCAAAACTGATGTTCGCCTGCTGGTGGCGGGGGCATACGTGGGCATGGGGACGGTCTGGCACGGTGGTCTTTCCGGGTCCGCCCCCCTGATCATGGCGACACCCGGTAATCCATTGTTGGCTCCAGTGAGTGGTCAGCCGGTGGTTGATCGACTCTATCCGGTGACTGAGACGATTTTTTCAGGGTTCAACCTGTTTATGGTCGCCGGGCTGGCAGTCATCGCGCTGGTTATGCTGGTGATACTCCATCCCAAAGAGAAGGTGGTGACCCTCTCTGCAGAGAGGTTGAGGGCAATTCTGCCTGAGCCTCCGGAAACGCCTGACACGTCGGACACGCCAGCGGGCTGGCTCGATAGCAGCCGATTCTTCTGCTGGTTTGCCGCGTTGATGGTGGGTTATGCGTTGGTCTATTCCGTTGTCACCAAAGGCTTTGGCGCCAGCTGGAATATCAACGCCTACAACAGTCTATTTTTGGCTCTGGCCCTGGCGCTGCATGGCCGCCCCGCCACTTTTGTTGCCGCCTGCCGCAAGGGGCTGGACCCAGCCTTCGGCATCGTGCTGCAATTCCCCTTTTACGCGGGCCTGTTCGGGCTGATGGTGGATACCGGTCTCGGGGGGTGGATCGGTGGTCTGTTCAGCCACTTCGCCACGGCTGATCTCTACCCCTTGGTGGTCTATGCTTACTCCGCCCTCATGAACCTGTTTGTGCCCTCAGGCGGGTCGAAATGGATGATTGAGGCGCCCTATCTGCTGCCGGCGGGGGGCGATCTGGGAGTTTCAGTCCGGGCGGTTTTGATCCCCTACATGTACGGGGATTCCATAACCAATTTGATCCACCCGATCTGGGCGCTGCCGTTGCTGGCTGTCACCCGGCTGAGGTTTGGCGAATTCGCAGGTTACACGCTGCTGATCGCCCTGGCCTGTGGTCTGTTTTCCGTGGCGGCCCTGACCTGGGTTATGCCCCAGGACTTTTGAGGAGCAATCTGGGCCGGCGGTCAGAGCCACCCATATAAAAAGGGGCAGCACCCAACCGAATGCTGCCCCTTTTTACGGGTGGCGACGGCTCAGAGTTTGAGGATGCCGTCGACCATGGTTTGGATATCATCTTTAGACAGGTGCTTGTGGGGGATCATAGGGGTAGGGCCCCAGGCGCCTGATCCGCCGTTATAGACTTTGTCAGCCAGGGTTGCGTTGGCGCTCTTGTCGCCTGCGTACTTGGCGGCAATCTCCTTGTAGGCTGGCCCAACCCGCTTCTGGTCAACGCTGTGGCATGCGTAACAGCCCTTATTGCGCAGCAGTTCGTCGACACTGGAGTCCAGCTCGGCGCTCACGATACCTGTGGTGAGCAGCATAGATGCTCCGGCAATGACCATGATCCCTTTCATTTACAACTCTCCTGAATACATTAGATGACCAAGTTATCGGCTGGTCAGCCCCACTCTTTCAACTACCGTCTAGATCGGTGCCCAAGAGTGCGGCGGCAGCCTACTATTTCATTTTGTCCTTGTCCAGAAACTTGAGTTCTGGGTCGGCGTTATTCTCGGGACCCCATTCGTCCAATCGATGGGGGGTAAACCAGCTCAGCAGGGTGCAGCTCTCCTCAAGACACTCGCCGGTATGGGGCATGTAAGGTGGAATAATCAGAGCTTCACCCTTGCCAAAGTAATAGACTTCGCCGTCGATGGTCATGCGAAATTTGCCTTCTGTGCAGACCGCGACCTCTTCCCCGTGACGGTTGATCTTTCCAGGGAAGTGGCCCTTCTCGTTCCTGACCATGCGGAAGACACCGATGCTGATATCCTCACCATTCCAGTGCTTGAAAAAAAGCTGGCCGGGGATGATCTCCTTCATCTCCTCGTTCACGGTATTGATATTGAACAGGTGGCGTACCGTCTCTTCAGGTTCCGCGTGGCTGGGGCCAACGAGACCAAGTGTGGCTATGGCTAAGATATGGTTTAGCTTGATCATTTGGTGACCTCCGCGCTGTAACCGGGGAAGAAGGATTTCTCTGTTTCGGGGCCATATTCAGGTCGAGGGGGCGTCACGATTCCCAGAATCACGTTTTCATCGTCACCGAATTTTCCGGTGTGTTTCACATCACCTTTGATGATGAATACGTCGCCTTCGTTGACTTTGTAGGTGCGGCCATACTCGTCAATTATTTCTGAACTGCCCTTCAACTGCATGCCCATCTCGGTACCGTGAGAGTGCAATGCCGGCTGTGAGCCTTCGTCATCGCCCTTGCCTTCCAAAAAGCGGAAGTAGGCCACACTCATGTTGGTGCCGAACCAGTGTTTCATGAAGAGTGTTTCAGGGATGACCTCTTTGAGATCGCTGTTGTCAATTTTCAACACCCTGACTTCACCGGGGTGAAGCCTGGGGTCCGCTTCCGGATTTTCGACCTGGGCGGCCTGGGCCGTCCCCAGGGCCAGGAGTGCCAGCATGCCGCTGGTAGGTAGTAGTTTTTTCACGGTTGTCTCCTCTCTTCAAGCAAGGTGATAGATCAGTTCTGATCTGTTTCTGGCAGGTTCTCTTTCAGACCTTTCAGGTATTCAAAATCCGCCTGCGCAAACTCAGCCAGCATTCGCGCCAGCATGGCATAGGGTTGGTTATCCTCTTCTACGGCTTCAACACTGTCAGCAAATGCGCCGCTCCAGACGCCGAGATGCCGTTCCATGAAATCATGCTGACCCAGCTGGAAGGGAGTGCGATCCTGCGGTGCACCGGCCTCCAGGAAACTCAGATAGTGCATGTATTCAAGCTCCAGATTGAGATGATCCGGTGGTTCGTTGGCGCCGCCCTGGGAGAAATCCAGGCCGAAGTGGTTGTAGAACCGAAGCAGATCTTCCCACAGGGTCTGTTCAGTCGAGCGCACATGGCGGCGCTCCAGCACCGAGACCCTGGGACGACCGGTGCAGTTATCAAACAGACTGGTGAAGGATTGGGATACCGCGTCCCGTGAATTGGGGGTCGGGTAATCCGCTTCTGCGCTGCTGTAGTGGCAGGCGTAGGGCAGATCTTTGGCGCACTCCAGCAGTGCATCCCGCAGGCTGCCATTGAGCAGGGCGGTAAGCAGATCTCCCATGGGGAACACGAAGGCCTGGCTGAACAGCCGATAGCTGTTACTGCGGGCGGCGATACCCCGGGTGGTCTCGTCAATTTCGATTTCTATGGGTGCATCCATCGCTACGGGCTCGCTCATACCTCGATTTCCAGGGTATTAAAAGCGCCGGAGAAGGATTTTCTTCCGGCCCGTTCGTTGTTGGCGCCGTCCCATGCCGCAAAGGCGATGCCGGAGGTGGCACCCGCCGAGAACTGGGTGCCGTCTTTGGCGCTCAGGGGA
>JAKLLR010000085.1 GCA_022014175.1 Gammaproteobacteria bacterium
CAGGTGTCTGCAAAATAACTGAGGGTTGCTTCGGTATCCATGTAGACCAACTTGCGGCCGTAGGGGTGGTTTTTCGGCAGTACAATCTCAACTACCCAGACGTCTCGGGGCTCCCAACTCTGCGCCTTGGGTGCGCCGTAGGGGGCGCTGTCTAATACCACACGGTCTTTCACGTCATGGGCGATGTTGGGATCGATGCCGTGGGCTGTGGCCAGTATATGGCGCCGACCGATCAGTTTGATCTCCGGGTACCAGAGCGGGTGGGCGTCCATGGTGAAGTAGTCATCATAAAGCTGATCCAGATTGGGCATCGGATCCATCCAGGTCCCCCCGGAGACCCGGCGGGTGCGTCGCACAGATTTCACATAGATCCAGGCATCATCCAGAGTGCCGTCGGAGTAGCGGTTGATGAACTGGCCGAGGCCGGCTACATCGTAGGGCTTGGTGAACACCACCAACTGTCGCTTGAGTATATTGGGCTCAATCGTAACGGGTTGGAGTGAGGTCCGGCCCTGGGTATACAGGGTGGTTCCCTCGATCTCCAGGCTCCGTTCAAACCCCTTATTAACATCGATCAGCAAGGTCTCCGCCTTAATTTCAAAGACATCGGCGTAGGGCAGAGGAGCGTGAAAGAAATTCCACAGCAGCTTGATTCCGGCGTCCGGGTCCGCTTCAGTGATCTCTGGAAAGGGGACGCCAGCTACGTAGCCGGAAATTGCTTTGGTGGTCGGGTCCAGTTTGACCGAACCACTGTTCTGCTGTGTTGCCGCGAGATATTTGGGGGGCAGTTCCAACGGCTGATAATTCGCCAGCGGGATCTCCAGACCGTATTTGCGGATGTTCTCCTCTACCGACTCGATCAACAGATCACCTATCCGGTGACCATCCAGAGTCTGTTCCAGGAGTGAGTCGATATTGCCCGCATTCAGCAGGGTGCCGGCCTCGACCTCACCCGCTCGGGGAGCTGTGTTTGAAAAAATTCCGACAGCCAGGCAAATGGCCACCACGGCGCAACGAGTGAGCATGATATTTTCCCTTTTCCTCAACCAAAATTCCCAACGGCCACGTGCGTGCTGCCATCTTGACCTTTGCCCGTGCTCTGGTGGCTGGGTCCTTATTCGAGCAGGATGCCAACGGCCAAATTCAATGTCAACCGTCTTGAACAACCGTCCAATTGATGGTGTAAGCGTGGAGGGGCGCGCTTGCCGCGCGATGGCTTTGCGAGCAGCACGGGGCCATTTTTTGCATATCGTGAGCCATGGGCGTACTGTTTTGATTGGACCTGCACGCTGGATTGATCGCAATGACTCCAGAGCGCAGCGCCCGGCAAAAAATAAATTTAGATGAGGAGATCATCGCATGACTGATCATCAGTTGCCTGCTGGGTTTGCGGATCTTGAGCCGTTTGTCGCGGATTGGAATATCCCCAAACGGGCTGACCGGTTCCACAAACGGGTGAATACCGAATATGGTGTCATAAAAAAATTCTACGATGCCATCGTGACTCGAATGGACGCCGTGATAGCGCATCTAAATCGGTATCCGGTGGAAGAGATAGGCCGCTTGCCTGAGGCGGAGTCCAGGCTTCTTAATCTGGCATTCTCATTTATGCAGATATCTGCGGCTGTGGAGTGCTGGGAAGCGCCGGATAATGGTGCGTTGGACCCGGATAAAGTTGAAATTATTGACTGCACCTAGATCGCTTTATTTTTTTCCGTTCTTAATTGCGCCTGGCAGGCCATCAATAATTACAGAATTCAGGAGAAGACAATGGAGCCATTAAACATAGCAGCCCCATCCAATCTGGACAGGAAATATGCCAGGAAATATCCAGAGCTTGGAGCTGGCCGGTTACCGGTGGATGACTGTATTTCCCAAGAGTATTACGGGCTTGAGAAGAAGTATCTGTTCAAGCGCTCCTGGATTTGTGTTGCTCGACACACGGAAATACCGAACGTTGGTGACTATCTGGTTAAAGATATTGCTGTCCTTGACACTTCAGTCACGGTTGTTCGGGGGCGAGATAAAAAATTGCGGGCTTTCCATAACTATTGTCCCCACCGGCTTAATAAGATAAATAAGCCGGGCCGTGGTAATTGCAAAGCTTTTATCTGCCGGTTCCACGGCTGGACATTCGACCTGGATGGCCGGTTGGCCCATCTAGATAATGAGCATCTGTTTGCAGATTTCCAACGCGAGAAAAATGGTCTTCACTCTATTCATCTGGAGGAGTGGGAGGGTTTTGTTTTTATTAACATTGAAGACAAACCACAGGAGACCCTGAAGGAGTGGATGGGGCCGATGTATGACCGCTTCTCGGGCTACTTTGATGGTTACAAACTAACCGGTCATTTGTCGGTGGAGATGGCCTGCAACTGGAAGCTGTCGATCGATTCGCAAACCGAGGCCTACCATGCCCCTAATCTGCACGCGAGGACACTGGGGGAAGCTGTCTCAGGAAAGGAGAACCCCACCTCTCTGTTTCACTCGATAGATTTTCATGGCCGCCATATGACTGCGGCAACCTACGCTAACCCCGGTTATATCCCGACCCCAAGTGAAATTATCGCCGGGACCAATGCCTCGCGAACTCTGTATCCGGCCTCTGCGGAGACCCTGGACAAGCTTCCGGAAGGGATTAACTCTGGTCGGCACAGGGACTGGATTTTCGATCTGGATCTGGTGTTTCCGAATTTTGGCATTTTCCCCTCCAGTGGCTATTTTATTGCTCAGTGGTTCTGGCCTGAGGGGGTCAACAAAACCCGGCTGGACGTGATGGTTTACACCTACGAGCCCACCACGATAGGGGACGTTATTGCAGCGGAAAATACCCACGTACATATGCTGGATGTATTGCGGGAGGATTTCAGCACCCTGGAGGGGACCCAGGAAGGAATGGAGTCGGGGGTTCAACCCGCTATCTTGTTGTGTGACGAGGAGGTCACTGTGCGGCATACCCATTACGTTGTTGATCAATATATTCGGGCGCAGCGGGCTCTGCGGCCATGATGCTGTGCAGATACGACCGATTTTTTTGATGCCCTGAATTTTTTCAGGAGGTATGAGGATGTCCGACAATAACAAGTTAGAGGGTAAGGTTGCGCTGATCACCGGCGCCGGGGGTGGCCAGGGCCGGGCGGCGGCACCGCTGTTTGCCAGTGAGGAGAACCCCACGGAATGTTCTCTGATGTGCGGATGCGGAGCAGACATCGCCAGGTATTGGCGAGATAGAGCCAATGCTGCTCACAAATTGACTCTGCCCGAGCGCGTTCCCCGGAATTACAGCGGTGGTGCCAACCTGGCCGCTGATGCGAACGAGGTTGGTGGTCCCGGGCACCGGCCAGCGGAGCCGGTAAACCGTCTAAAGTTTGAGACCTGGTCGGCGGATATTCTGGCTCTGTTTCCCATGTGTGACATGCAACCACAACGCGGTCATTTCATTGCCCAAGATTTCTGGCCGTTGGCCCATGGCAAAACCTTTTTGGGAATTCCGGCTGCATATGCGTAAGCCGAAAGCCGCCGCAGAAGGTATAGCGGTTGAGTTTAACCGTGTGTTTAATCGTGGCGCTCTACGAGAGGATGTGAATAACATGGAGATGGTCCATTCGATGTTGAAATCGGGTGCCAAAAAGACCCAAAGTTTGGGTGATCAGGAAATACTGTTGAGGCATCACTATAAAGTGGTTGTTTACCATGTTAGATATGGCTATTAACCGTGATTGATATCGATTATTGAAAATATATATTATTACAAAGAGATGAGGAGATGATTATGAGTATCATGAAGTGGCTTTTAATTTGTTTTATCGTTGTCTTTTCTTTGGCTCCCCCCCTGCTTCTGGCGGAGGTTCAGGAGGGGACTATTCTTAACGCGGCCAATCTTAATGAGTTGAGCAACCAGTCATTCGATAGAACTCCAATTGATGAGATGCTGACCCCCAATATGAGGATTTTGATAGAAAAATATGGTTTGCAGATCAAAATGGGTCGCCCGGTGCACATTAGTCCAAGCGCTGATGTGCAGGCCAATACTGAGGCCCATAGCGGAAAGGTTGAATATGATCCTGCGACCAGGATGATCTCGGGGTACGTCTCTGGTATTCCCTTCCCAAATCTTGAGGATGATGACCCGGATTTGCCCCAGAAGCTGGTATGGAACCATTTCTACGGGCATCGGTTAAATGCGGATTTTTTTCTGGCGTCCACCAGCATGTACATCATTGACGGAAATAAAGGGGTGCAAAGAAATAACACCTTTATCAACAATTTCTTACGGATGAAGTATCGGAACTCCTTGATGCCGGCGACGCTGGGTTCCGGAGAGGTGAAAGAAAAAATCATGGCGATTAACATCGCGCCCTATGATGTGGCCGGGACCGGTGCACTCATCCAAAGGTACGATGATGGGCGCAAGGATGATGCCTGGGCCTATATCAAATCTGTGCGCCGGATTCGGCGTGTTTCTGGCGATACCTGGATGGATCCAATTGCCGGAACCGATCTATTGAACGACGATAATCCGTATTGTCTGGGTATCTTCCCGACCTGGTATCCCGAATTTCGCTACGTCGGCAGGCAGCGGGTGTTCATGGTCACGAGTCAGGCTGCCTACGTCAAGCCGGGCGTTACGGTAGATGATGTTCTGGACCTGGATGAACCGCCTTACTGGAATCCATCGACGGAGACCGTGTGGGAGCCGCGGGAGGTTTACGTGATTGATGGGATTGCCCCCGATGTTCACCCTTATGGCCGGAAGCGGCTCTATTACGATCCCGAAATGTCAGGTTTCCACATGTGTGATATGTATGATCGTAAAGGTGATCTTTGGAAGACGATGATCGCCGCCTCAAGAAATACCACCATGCCGGATGGTAACGAAGCGACCATGGTTGGCTGGAACCTTGTGGTTGATTTTCAGCGCGAGCACGCCTCAACAGCAGTCACGAACTATACCCGAGGTAATGATGATCGGGTGCCGCCGTCAAACTGGAGTGAAGAGATGATGAAGAGAACCCAGGAGTTCTCGATACAGTCAAATATCCAAAAATATGGCCCGTCGCTGTAAGTTTGAGTATCCCGGGTGGGTGAGGTAGAGGGGCACTAGTACCCCTCTACCGCATTCACCGGATGCTCGCGCGTTCGACGTCGATTTTGTCAATTGGATAGGCGCTAGGCTCGTCCGGAACACCGAGCAGTTCTACCGCGACGGCCGCTTCGATGAAGGAGGCGGCTATTCTGAACAGGTTTTTCTCCGCGTCCGGCATCTCCTCTAGGCTGAAATTGTTGAGATGGGATACTGCATCCTTAAAGTTAGGCAGGAAGGTGTCGTAGAAGCGTTTGAGGTCATCGAAATCGCTGTCTATTCGTTTGTGCATCCGTTCTTGTACGCTAGCCAGCGCCCATTCATCGAATGGCCGCAGATATTCAAAGGCCTGGGGTAGTGGGGTGGGGTTCATGCTGAATCTCCGTAACGCGCCGGTCGCTATTTGCTGTTGATATAACGATCGACCACGTCGTACTGGTGGCGGAGCATGATCTCCTGGTCTCCAAGGTGCATCTCTTTTTTGGCCCCGGATTCAATATTCTGTTGAATCATCTCCAGGTTGGTCCAGTCCTGTCGGACCACATCCCGAATCAGGGTTGAGTTGTACTCCTGACTCAGCCAGGTACCGGCATTGGTGGCTGGCTGCATGCCGATGCGCATCTCCCAGCGGGTCTTGTTGTGGCTGACCGGGATAAAGTTCATGATCTCGAACCAGCCGGTCCAGGGGTAGATGACGGTGCCGGGGAAAAGCACCAGGATGTCGGTGGCCCAGTCATTCAGTTTGGCGGGATTGATGCCCTCAGGGAGTCTATTTTCAGCGGCCTGTGCAAAATCCGGGTTTAATGTCTGTTGCATGCCCAGGCTGGCAATGACGGCCTCTGTCGGCGTCGGGGTGTAACCGGTATTTGCCCGCGCCGAGACCACCCGGTGTTTGTCATATAGACGGCAGATTTCGAGGCGGCCATAGGGGTTGTCTTTGCTGGTCAAGACCCCAGCGGCGGTGGATTGGTGGACGAAGGCAAAATGATAGGTTTCGACGAAGGCGTCGATGCAGATCTTCCAGTTGGCGTTGACTTCTACGCTGTAGGCGCAGGCCTGCTCCATCCCGTCAAAAAATCCGGCGTAGCTGTTGGCGAATTCACCCAGAAATTCAGCCAGTGTCTCCTCGGGTTCGGGATCCAGATTGATGAAAATGGACCCTTCCCAGAGATCGGTGGCAACCGGAGTCAGGCCGTTGCATGAGAGATCCAGTTCTGGAAATAGATCATCCTGCGGAACGAAGTTAAGGGTGCCGTCGGTGCCATAGTTCCAGCCGTGGAAGCGGCAGGTAAAACCTTTGGGGGCGTTGCCGGATGGTGCGTAAGCGACCCGGTTGGTCCGATGGGAGCAGCTGTTGTGGAAGCCGCGAATTTGATTGTCGTTGCCCCGCACCAGAATGATGGAGGCTTTGGCGTGTTCCAACTCTTTGACCACATAATCCCCAGGGTTGGGCAGATCATAAGCCATAGCGAGCCATAACCAGGTCTTGCTGAAAATCTTGGTCCGCTCCAGGTCAAAGTAGTCCGACGTGAATCGCCGGGTGATGTCGAGGGGTGCGGTGCCCAGTTCAGGGTAGTCCGTGCTGAGCCGCAACGGGTTAGCCGGGGTTGGTTTGTTCATGTTTCTCTCCTCCAGTATTTATAATCGTATATAGCCGTATGTTTTAATTCTCCCAGCAAAAAAGGTATCAGGCACGCCATTATCTGTTGGGCTGATGGGGCCAGTGGTCTAATCGATGGCCACCACAATCCGGCCTTTAATACTGCCATCCAAGAACTGATTGAAGGCACCGCTGAGCTCGCTGAAGGGGATGGTCTGGTAGATGCTATCCAGCACCTCCGGTTTCAGGTCGCTGGCCAGGCGCTGCCAGAGAGGTGCGCGAACACTCATGGGGCAGGTAACCGAGTCGATGCCGAGCAGATTAACGCCCCGGATAATGAATGGCATGACCGTGGTTTCGAGTTTGATGCCACCGGCCAGGCCATAGCTGGCGATACTACCCCAGGGCTGCACAGTGCGGGTCAGCCACGCCAGCATATCGCCGCCGACCGAGTCCGCTGCCCCGGCCCAGAGCGCCTTTTCGAGGGGCCGTTTGCCATAGTCCAGGGTGTTGCGATCAATGAATTCACTGGCGCCGATGGTTTCCAGATAGGGCTGCTGTTGCGGTTTGCCGGTGACTGCTGTGACGTTATAACCCCGGCCGCCCAGCATGTTGGTGATCAGGCTGCCGACGCCGCCGGTCGCTCCGGTGACCACGACTCTGCCCTGATCCGGTTTGAGACCGTTCTGCTCCAGTCGGTGAACGGCCAGGCCAGCGGTGAATCCGGCGGTGCCAAGCGCCATCGCCTGTTCCATGGAGAGCCCGTTGGGCAGAGGCACCACCAGATCGGCCTCAACCCGGCTGTACTGGGCATAACCACCATCCCGGGTTTCAGACAGGCCGTAGCCGGTCACCACCACGGCGTCGCCAGGTTTGAATCTGGCATCTTCAGAGGAGACGACCTCCCCCGCGAGATCTATCCCGCCAACCAGGGGGGTGCGGCGAGCAATTTTGCCGGCACCGCTGTTAGCCAGGGCATCTTTATAGTTGATGCTGGAAAACCGGTTGCGGATAACCACTTCGCCGGGATTCAGATCCGGCAGGGAAATGTCTGTCATCGCCCCTCTGGCCTTGCCGTCGATTTCGGTGATCTGGAACGCTTTGAATCTGTCAGCCATGATTTTTCCTCTAGATTTTGGCGGGGTGATCAGTGCTCTGCCGCCGGGTTGGTTATGATACAGCCAGCGTTGCTATGTCAGCTTCAGCTGTCTGCGGTTTTTGCCAGATCAGCAGCCGGTTGTTGGCGGGCATTGTCAGGTCGTCGACGGCGGTCAGGCCCTCTGCGGCCATCAGTTGGTCAAGTTCGGCTTTGTCCCTGATATCAAATCTGGGGTGTTGTGCTTTCAGCCAGTTGACGAACTGCTGGTTGCTCGGCGTCAGTGTCTGGCCGGGGTAGCGGAAGGGTCCGTAGACGATCAGGTTGCCCCCGGGTGTGAGTTTTTCTGCTGCGATCTCCGCCAGCGCAGGGCAGGCCTCCGGGGGCGAGATATGTAGCAGATTGGCAGCAAAAATTGCGTCGACAGGCTCCAGGTTTAGCCGGTGTTGTGGTTGCAGCAGGTCCAGCTCAATAACTGGCAGCAGGTTGGTCGCTTTAACGCTCTTTCGCCAGGCCTCAATGCTGATATGCGAAGCACGCAGATCACTAGGCTGCCAGCTTAGATGAGGTAGTTCAGGGGCGAATGCGGCTGCGTGTTGCCCAGTTCCGCTAGCGATTTCGAGTACCCGCCGGGCTTCTCTCAGGCGAGGTTTTAGGGCGGCGAGGATGGGCCCCCGATTCCGTTCGCAGGCGGGGGAGAAGCGCCTTGCATCGGTGTCAGTCACGGCCTTTGGTCGGCCGCCGCCAGCCCGCAACGGTGACCTGTTCGGGTCGGCTCAGGGTCAGCTGGTGGGCCGGGGCATTCCGGGTCAGAGTGGTGCCTGCGCCGATAGTGGCCCCGTCTCCGATGGTCACCGGGGCCACCAGCTGGCAGTCGGAGCCGACAAAGGCGTCGTCGCCAATCCGGGTCTGGTGCTTGTTGGCGCCGTCGTAATTGCAGGTTATGACGCCCGCGCCGATGTTGGTGCGCTCGCCGATGGTGGCATCCCCCACATAAGCGAGATGATTGACCTTGCTGCCAGCGCCCAGGGTGGTCTTTTTCAGTTCGACAAAATTGCCAACCCGGCTAGCCTCTCCCAGGTGGCTCTCCGGCCGCAACCGGGCGTAGGGACCGATGCTGCAATGAGCGCCGATCACCGCGCCATCCAGAGATGAAAAGGGTTTGATCTCAGTCTGATCGCCGACGATGCTATTGCTGATCACACTGTGGGCGCCAACGACGACGCCGTCTCCCAGGATTACCTTGCCTTCCAGAACGACATTGATATCAATAGTGACGTCCCGCCCGACAGTCACATCGCCGCGAATATCAAGCCGTGCGGGATCAATCAGGGTTGTGCCCTGCGCCATGAGCCGGTGGGCACGGGTCAGTTGCAGTTGCCGTTCGCAGATCGCGAGCTGGCTCTTGCTGTTGATGCCCTCTACCTCTACCTCCGATGTCGCGGTCACTGCGGTGACCTGAAGACCTGCCGGGGCCGCCATCGCGACCACGTCGGTCAGATAGTACTCGCCCTGGGCATTGCGGTTACCGAGCCGGGCCACGGCCTGCTTGAGAAAATGGGCAGGGGCAGCCATCAGCCCGGTATTCACCTCAGTGATGGTTCGGGTTTTGTCGTCCGCATCTTTCTCCTCGACAATGGCGCTGATTTGCTCGCCCTGTCGAATGATCCGGCCATATCCAGAGGGGTCTGCCCGCACCACTGTGAGCAGCGCCAGGGTGTCGGAACTGGCTTGCTGCAAAAGCGCTTGCAGGGTCTCGCTGCTGATCAGGGGCACGTCACCGAAAAGCACCAGGACCGGCGCATCATCAGGAATAGTCGGCAACGCCTGGGCTACCGCGTGGCCAGTACCTAGCTGCGCCTTCTGTTCAACCCAGTTGGCGGCCCAGCTGGCAAAGGTGTCGGGTAACAGCTCACCGCCATGGCCATAGACAATATGGGTTGCTGCCG
>JAKLLR010000086.1 GCA_022014175.1 Gammaproteobacteria bacterium
TGGTCTACACCACCTTCCACTTCCCGGAATCGGGCGCCAACGTGATCACCACCGATAACTCGGATTGGGCGACGAATTGTCCGGAATACAAAGTGACCGCAGTGCAGGTGAGCAAGGTCACAGCACCTTCCGACTGGCAAAACCGGCAGAAGGCATTGAACCAGCAGCAGCTCGGATTGCTCAAAAAGGCACGGCAACGGGATGAAACCAGCGCTATCAACTGAATCCGGCGTCGAATTGGTCGGTGCAGTCAGCTCAACCCGAACAGTTGGGGAGTGGCGGGCTGGGCAGTCGAAGCAACTCACAGATGACCTCGTTGACGAGGTGGCCGTCGCCCTGGTTTATAACGGCATCTCCCATGTGGTGATGATGGTCACCCCGAGCCACCTGGAAGAGTTCGCAATCGGCTTCAGTCTCTCCGAAGGCATTCTCGATCGCGCCTCGCAAATTCACGGCATCGAACTCATGCAGCGTGCAAACGGCACCGAAATCGCCTTGACCATCAGCGCCGAGCGGTTTAACCGGCTCAAACAGGCCCGGCGCAACCTGACCGGCCGCACCGGTTGTGGTTTGTGCGGGGCGGAGTCGCTGGATCAGGCGATTCGCAAGCCTGAGCCGGTTGCGCAAACCCAGCAGTTCACCCACCAGGCGATTGAACGGGCGGTGGCCCAGCTAGAGCCCAATCAGCCCCTGCAGGCGATCACCGGAGCAGTCCATGGGGCCGCGCTGTGTGATTCGGAGGGTCGAATTAAACTGGTGCGGGAAGATGTGGGCCGCCACAACGCCCTGGATAAGCTATACGGCGCAATCAGTAGCGAATCAGAGGAATTTCCGGCGGGGCAGTTTGTACTGATCTCCAGCCGGGCCAGCTACGAAATGGTGATGAAGGCTGCGGCAATGGGTGTCGAAATGCTGGTTGCGGTATCCGCCCCTACGGGCCTGGCCATTGAACTGGCGGAGCAGACCAATATGACCCTGGTGGGGTTTGCTCACCCGGGTCGTCACATGGTGTATACCCATCCACAGCGGATTCACTGAGCAGTCTGGCGGATTTAATGACGAGCAGGAGTTAACAACCGGTGCCACCTGAGAGCGACGAACATCTGGTGAAGATGGTTAATCAAATCGTGACCAGCGTGCCCGGTGATACCGCCGCCGCGAAGACCGCAAACGCAGCGGTTCATTTGGAGAAGTTCTGGTCGCCTTTGATGAAGCAGCAGATCGGCGACTATGTGGCAGCGGGTGGGGCGGGTTTGCACCCGGAGGCGGTTGAGGCTGTGGCCAGGATGGCCAAATAACTGCGGTGGTCTATCTGTTGAAAGTGGGTGTTTATAACTGAATCGGCCCCGCCCCCTTGTCAGAGGCGGGACCGACCCGGTCGACTACAACCATGTTAAAAGCGATTCAGAAGGATGAGCTAGGCGGCAATCATGCCGTGGGGGTCGATCACGAATTTCTTCGCTGCACCGCCATCGAAATCCTTGTACCCCTGCACCGCATCATCCAGTGAAATCAGGGTGACATTGGTCGCCTTGGCGATCTGAACCTTGTCGTAGAGAATGCAGTTCATCAGCTGGCGGTGGTATTTCATCACCGGGCACTGGCCCATGTTCAGCTGGTGAGATTTTGCCCAGCCTAAACCAATGCGAATACCCAGCATGCCGATCTTGGCGGCTTCGTCCGTAGCACCTGGGTCACCGGTGACATAGAGGCCGGGAATACCCAGGGCACCACCGGCGCGGGTCACATCCATAATGGAGTTCAACACCGTAGCGGGCTGCTCTTTGCTGTGATCACATCCGTGGCCGTGGGCTTCAAAGCCGACGCAATCCACCGCAACATCAACCTCAGGCTCACCCACGATCTGTTCGATGGCTTCCGCCAGAGTGGCATCCTGAGTTAAATCGATGGTCTCGCAACCAAAGGTGCGGGCCTGGGCCAGCCGTTCCGGGATCATATCGCCAACTATCACAACGGCTGCACCCAGCAGATGGCAGGAAGCGGCACAGGCCAGGCCCACCGGCCCTGCACCTGCGATATACACCACGGAACCCGGCCCAACACCTGCAGTCACCGCACCGTGATAGCCGGTGGGGAAGATGTCAGAGAGCAGGGTCAGGTCCCGAATTTTCTCCATCGCCTGGTCCTTATCCGGGAACTTCAGCAGATTGAAATCCGCGTAGGGCACCATCACGTATTCGGCCTGGCCACCGACCCAGCCGCCCATGTCCACATACCCATAAGCAGCGCCAGGGCGCGCAGGATTGACGTTTTCACAGATGCCGGTCATGCCGGCTTTACAGTTACGGCAGCGGCCACAAGCGATATTGAAGGGCACGGAGACAATGTCCCCCACGCTGATGAACTCCACATCCCGGCCCGCTTCAATCACCTCACCAGTAATCTCGTGACCCAGAATCAGCCCCGCTGGCGCTGTGGTTCGGCCCCGAACCATATGTTGATCACTACCACAGATATTGGTGGAGATGATCTTCAGAATCACGCCGTGGTGGCAGGCTCGTTTGCCTAGAGCCAGTTTGGGATAGTCGATATTCTGAACCTCGACCACACCCGGTTTTACGTAAGCTAAACCTCGATTACTTGGCATCCTGAAACTCCTCTTTTGTAATTATCTGGGTCCGGGGACCTGGGGATCGTCACACAGCGTCGTCAGGGAGATGAGCTTATGTGTCCGTCTGCTGGCATCCTACAACAGCGGGATCGGGATGCAAGTGCCGTTGGGAGAGATTGCCTGTGCAGTTTTAGGTCCTCTAGCCCACAGAGAGACTGCGACACAGCGCCAGCCACTGGGTGATGCCCTGGCTAACGAATTTCTGTTTGTGAACTATGAAATAAAACTGCCGGGTCAGATCGCGTTGGGGCACCGGGAGGTGAACCAGGCGGCCCTGGGCGAAGGCTTTTTTCAAGGTGATGTGTGACAAACAGCCAATCCCCAGGTTTGCCACCACCGCCTGTTGAATGGCCTCGGTGTGCTGTAACTCATGGGCAATCGTCAGATCAGACAAAATTCCCTGCATTGCACGTTCAAAAGCTTGCCGAGTACCCGAGCCGGGTTCCCGCAGAACCCAGCGCGCGGTCAACAGGTCCTGGTCGGTGATGGGCTGGCTGGCGGCAGCTTTTTTTGCCAACGGGTGTGTTGGGCTACAGAACACCGCCAGCTCGTCGCTTCGCCAGTGGCTGACATCTAGCTCGGAGTTCAGTAATTCACCCTCAACCAGACCCACATCCAGCTCATAGTTCAAAATTTTCTGGCTGATGGTGGCGGTATTGGCAATCTCCAGGTGGATGTTGGCATCTGGATGCTGGCGCACCATTTCAGCCATGATATCCACCGCCAGATAGTTGCCAATGGTGAGCGTCGCGCCAACCTTTAAGTGCCTCGCATCTGTTTGTTGTAACAAGGTCTGTTCCAGTGCTTCGGCGTGAGCCAGAAGGTGCTCGGCCTTTGTCCGCACCGTGCGGCCCTGTGCGTTGAGTTGCAGGCGTTTACCGACCCGATCAAACAGCTGTAGATCAAATTGCTGCTCCAACTCTTTGAGCGCGGAGCTGGCAGCGCTCTGCGACAGATTTAATTCCACAGCGGCCTTGCTCACGCTCTGTTGGTGGGCAATGGCTAAAAAGATTTCGAGCTGGCGCAGGGTGAAGTGCATGGGGGCAGGCCGCCGGGTCCGAGCGTTGAACCACATATTAATAAAACCGATAGATTATATCTATATAATCTAATATACCGGTTAATAATTCTCGCCTATTCTGCCTCGACACTAACCGGGCCACCTGGAAGACCCCGGTTCACGAACAGAGACAGCACTGTGACAAATTTGATACGCGAGACCGTCACCCGGGTTCATCACTGGAATGACACCCTGTTCAGCTTCAAGACCACCCGCAATCAAGGGCTCAGGTTTATTAGTGGCCAGTTCACGATGGTCGGCCTGGAGCTGAACCACAGACCCCTACTGCGGGCCTACAGCATCGCCAGCGCCAGTTATGAAGAGGAGATGGAGTTCTTCAGCATCAAAGTGCCGGATGGTCCACTCACCCAGCATCTCCAGAACGTGCAGGTGGGCGATGAAATTCTGGTTGGCACGAAGCCCGTGGGAACCCTGCTGACAGAGAGTTTGCTACCCGGCAAGAACCTCTATTTACTGGGCACTGGCACCGGCCTTGCGCCATTCTTGGGGATCATTAAGGAGCCGGAGGTCTACGAGCTATACGACAACGTCATACTGACCCATGGCGTCCGCTGGGTCTCGGAGCTTGCCTATCAACAACTCATTGAGCATGAGTTGCCCGCCAATGAGTATTTTGGGGATCAGGTGCGCCAGAAGCTGCACTACTATCCCACTGTCACCCGGGAGCGCTTTCGTAACCAGGGTCGTTTAACCGACCTGATTCGCAGCGGCAAACTATTTTCAGATCTGGGTTTGCCCACCCCAACCCTGGAGGATGACCGTTTCATGCTCTGTGGTAGCCCCAGCATGTTGAAGGATCTCACAGCGATACTGGATGCCCAGGGCTTTGAAGAGGCCCGCCGGGGAAACCAGGGGCATTATGTGGTTGAGCGGGCTTTTGTCGAGCAGTGAGGGGCTATGCTTAGCCGAACATAAAAGGGTGCTGCCCCTAAGTAACTGGTTTGCGAGTAGTCGATTGATCTAGAGCCTGAATGTGCTGCCCAGAGGGCAACGGGCTCGGGTAGAGATTTTAACTAGTACGGCACCGTCCAGAGCGTGGTCTTGACTCGGATCAGAAGGTCTGCGGCCCCTTTGAGCTGACCATCGGCTCGGGGGCAGGGAAACCTCAAAATCTGCTGGAAATTACTGCGCGACCCTGTGGATCGGTTAGACTCCAACCTCAGGGAGCACGTGCCGTTACGAGTTTCGTAAGACAGTGAGTAAAGCAGCACACCTAAGCTCAGTCGCGAGCAGCCTTGTCAGGTTGCTGCTGGCGTTCGCCCTGGTGTTTGCTGCGGTACACGTTGCGCTGCATGAGGTGGACCTGGGCAGTGACGGTGCGGGCGGCTACGTTGAGTGTCAGGCCTGTCGCTTTGACCAGACCCCGGCCGCTGATCTGCTGCCGCCCGCTCTCTTTGTGCCCCTGCTGCTTCTGGGGTTTGTCATCACTGTTGCCGCCAGGCAGCAGGCGCTCTCCCGTCCCGCTTCTGTCTACCTGGCCCGTGGCCCACCCCTGTTCTGACTGACTACCCCTGATAACCGAAATGCCCACGCGCACCTCTGCGTGGTTTCGGATGTTCTCTATTAGTTACGAATCAGAACAGGAGTCTGTTATGGACTATTTCAATTTATGTAAAAAACAGCTGGTGGCTGTGGCCTGTGGGCTGCTGCTTGCGCCCGGAGTGCTCTTCGCCGATGACGAGACCGAGGCGTTGCGCCAGCAACTGCTGGAGTTAAAGCAGCAGATGCAGCAGATGCAGCAACACTACGAAGGTCAGATCGGTGCGATGGAGCAGCGACTGCAAGGGGTAGAGGTGGCGTCTCAGAGGCAGGCGGAGCAGGCTGCTCAGGCAGCGTCCCAGCCGGTTGCACCATCGTTATCAAGCAAAATAGCTGGGGTTAGCAACTTTCAGATTGGCCTCTCCGGCCTGTTTGCAGCGGGTGGTTCCAGTGCCGACAACGGTGAGCTGGCCGGTCTGCAGGGCGGTGGCCATGATCCCAACAAAAACGGCTTCACCGTGCAGAATGTAGAGCTTTCAATGGGCGGTACGGTGGACCCCCATCTGGATGCACAGGCCAATCTCATTTTTCAGATCGATGAGGAGGGTGAAACGGTGGTTGAGCTGGAAGAGGCCTTCTTTACCACCCGCAGCTTGCCCTGGGGGCTACAGGTCAAAGGCGGACAGTACTTCACAGAGTTTGGTCGTCAGAACGTGCAACATCCCCACACCTGGGCCTTTGCCGATCAGCCGGTGGTGCTGTCGCGTTTCCTGGGTGGAGACGGCCTGCGCAGCCAGGGTGCCCGGGTCGCCTGGCTGATGCCAACGGAGTGGTATTCGGAGCTCTATTTCGGTGCTCAGAATGCCAAGGGTGAAACTGTCACCAGCTTTCTGGGGGAAGAGGGCGAGGATATTGGCGGCCATACGCTGATGGCTAGAGAGAGTCGTAATTTTAGTGATCTGCTCTATTCGGCGCGCTGGCTCAACGGCTTTGACCTCTCGGAGACCGTCAGCATGAACCTGGGCGCCTCTGCGCTGTGGGGTCCGAATGCCACCGGCACGGATACGAACACCCAGATTTACGGGGCAGACCTCTACGTGAAGTGGCAATCCGCCACCGCTCAGAGAGGGTTCCCCTTCGCCTCATGGCAGACGGAAATATTGGAGCGCCGCTATGAAGCGGGGGATGTTAACGATCCTACCCACGAAAAGCTCGACGACTGGGGGATGTTCACTCAGGCTGTGTGGGGCTTCAAGCCGGGCTGGACCGCAGGATTGCGTCTGGACTATGCCAGCGCCAGTGGTGATACCGCCACAGATCCGTTGCGTGATACCCGCAAACGGCTGTCGCCCAACCTGACCTGGTACCCCAGCGAATACAGCAAAGTGCGGTTGCAATACAACCACGACTGGATCCAACACCTGCCCGACAAAAGTGCGGATGCGCTCTGGCTACAGGTGGAATTCAACCTCGGCAGCCACGCTGCGCACGTATTTTAGGGGGGTGTGATGACATATTACAGAATCCTGTTTGGGCTGTTGCTATTAGTGGCCTCCCTGAGCAGTCACGCCGCGTTACGTGTGGTCACCACCACCCAGGACCTGGCGGCTATTGCAGAGGCGGTGGGCGGCGAACAGGTGAAGGTCGAGAGTCTGACGCCTGGTACCCGTGACCCTCACTTTGCCAGCGCCAAACCGAGCATGATCCGGCAGGTCTTTCGTGCTGATCTGCTGCTGGTGATCGGTGCGGATATGGAGATCGGCTGGCTGCCACCGCTATTGCAGTCCGCCCGCAACGGCAAAGTGCAGCCCGGTAACCCCGGTTATCTGGACCTCTCCACCGGGGTGCCATTGCTGGGGCAGGTGAGTGGCCCGATAGACCGGAGCATGGGCGACGTGCATGCCAAAGGTAATCCCCACTACTGGCTGGACCCCCGCAACGGGGTGCGGATGGCAGAGGCGATCGCAAGCCGGTTGAGTGAGCTGGACCCAGCGCACGAGGGCGAATACCGGGGCCGGTTAGCCGACTTCAAACAGACGATGGCGAGCCGATTGCCCCACTGGTCTGCCGATCTGGCCGCCCTTAAAGGCCAGCCGGTCATCGCTTATCACAAGTCGCTGATCTATCTGGCGGATGCGTTCGAGTTCAACATCGTTGATGAAGTGGAACCGAAACCGGGCATTGCGCCCAGTGCGGCCTCCCTGAGCGCGTTGGTTGCCCGTATTCGGAGTGATGAAATCGGCCTGTTGCTGATGGAACCCCATTACGAACGCCGCTCCGCCCGTTATCTGAATGAGCAGACCGGCATCGGCATCGCAGTGTTACCCCAGTCTGTGGGGGCAACACCTGAGATCGTCACCTATTTTGATCTGTTTGATGCCATCGTTGCGGCTCTGACCAGCGCTGGCGGCGCGTGACATGGACGCCTGGGTAATCTTGCTGCCCGCATTTGTAATGAGTGCGTTGATGATTCTCACCCACACCTACCTGGGGCTGCATGTGCTGGCGCGGGGCATTATCTTTGTTGATCTTGCCCTGGCTCAGGTGGCCGCGCTGGGCATTAGTGTCGCGTTTCTGATGGGGCAGGAGGCCCACGGCACCGTCGCCCAGCTCTACGCCTTTGGCGCCACGCTGATCGCGGCCTTTGCTTTTGCTGGTTTGCGCCGGGTTCCGGGCAAAACCGCCCGAGAGGTCATTATCGGCATCACCTATGTGGTGGCCACCGCGCTCTCTATCGTGATTCTCAGCCGCTCCGCCCAGGGTATGGAGGAGCTAAAGGCGCTGTTTAACGGCAATATTTTGTGGATTCGATGGTCGGAGATCGGAGTTGTTGCCATCGCCTATGGGGCTCTGGCGGTGCTGCATCTGCTCGGCCGTAACCACTTTCACGCTTTGTCATTCGATGTTGGAAGCCAGGAATCACCCAGTTTCTTCTGGGAGTTTCTGTTCTTTGCTTCATTTGCGGTGGTGATTACCCTGGCGGTGAATGTCGCCGGGGTGCTGTTGGTCTTTGCATTCCTCATTATTCCAGCCTTCAGTGCCTCGCTACTGGCCACCCGGTTTATCAGCCGGCTGGCCCTGGGGTGGCTATTTGGATTGTTCGGCACCACCGCCGGGCTCTGGCTCTCATTCAATGCGGATCTACCCGTCGGGGCAGCAGTGGTTTCAGTGTTAGGCGTGCTGCCACTGCTGGCAGCGGCGCTCAAGTTTGGCTTCTCTAGAGCAGGGGGGTGACGGTAGAGTGTGAGCGACACCGAGCAACTTGGTTTTCTTGTCAGGTATTTAATATCCAGGCCCGTTGAGGCCAGCGACAACCCCTCCAAATATTGCTGCAACAACTGAAAAGATAATGAACAAAATTATAAAAGCTGGAATTGAAGCAATGACCCACTTGACCATGAAAACTACCATAGAAAAGAAAGGCATTTGTATATCAGTAACGATGATCTCATTAGAACCGCCTTTGGTAGAAACGGAAAATGCGCCTTTTGTTTTTAATGGATTAGTTGCGGAATTATTTGACTCAGTGTCATCAATGAACCATTCGTCACCAACCTTACGGCCAATATAAAACCCTTCGCGAATCATGTCGATAATTTTTGATGGAGTACTTTTTTTGAGTTTTGCGAATTCCTCGACGGGATCATTCCTTCAGGTGCTTTTGACATTAAATCACTCCTTCCTTTTGCCTAACGTTGTGGTAACGAGGGGCGCAGCTTGCTGCGCGTCCCAGTGAGCAACGCGAACGAAGTTGACCACCTTGTTAGGCGCGCTAAACACCGAATATGCGCTCCCCATAATCGGGAAAATCAGCTTTCGCCCGCTCCTCAAAACCACGCGCCACAACTAATCGGGAAACCTCGTTTTGCGAAAATTTCATATTCCCATATTTTCGCCATTCCCGCTCCATGTAAAAGTTACTAGGATCGCTGTGGGGAAGATCAACATTGAATGGTTTGACGAACGCAATGAAATCTTTAAAAACCATCGAATCCAAGGCTAAAATCGCAGACTCGGGGCTATCTGGCGTTGAACCCATTTCCCGCGATACCGTATCTTCCGCTTCCTCGCCTATGAGCTGCTCCTTGAAACCTTTGACGGTTGATTCAATATCGCGCAGTAACGACACCCCGTGGACTGATAAAGCATCTTGTTTGCTTATGGGAAAATAGTAGACCGGCCGCGTGCCATACTTCACAAGCAACGAAAGTGGCAGAGCTACTCCGAATTTACCGTACTTCGAAATATGTAGAGACAATGCTTCAAACGGTATATCGGCAAAACACGTAACGGATGGTACGAGCAACTCTTCCGTTTCGAGCAATTTTTCCCAATTCACCTTATAGCTCGTCGTGCCCCACGTTCCATCGTGAGGGGGATGGGAAATACAGCGGCCATTCAGAACTATTTTCAGCGTAGCATAGTTTGCTTCATCATCTTCAGGCGAAGAGTGCCCTACAAAGTGGAAT
>JAKLLR010000157.1 GCA_022014175.1 Gammaproteobacteria bacterium
GATCCTGCTCTACGTGGTGGAGCCAATGATGTACCCCTCAGGCATGGGTGAGGTGGTGGATCTGGACTACATCTCGCTGGAAAACGAACTGGAAGAGAATGGCCGCAGAACCCTGCAGACAATCATCGACGAACAGCTACAGGGGACCAGCAACCCCGGCTACCGGATTCGCAAGGGCAACGCACACAAAGAGATTATTGCTGCCGCCAGCGAAGAGGGTTGCAGTATGGTGATCATCGCCACCCACGGCTACTCGGGCTTCAGACACCTGATGCTCGGCAGTGTGGCTGAAAAGGTTGTGCGGGGATCCGGGGTGCCGGTGCTCACCCTGCCCCACGAGTAGGTTGGGTAGGGACGGGACCCTTAAGCCTCGTCCCGGGGCTGCTCTTTATTCCAGGCAACGGGGACAGAGGTGTTTGCGCTCGCTGGTGACCTTCCAGCCTGCTTCGGCGGCTTGAGCGTCACGACCCTCAAACCAGGCCCGCTCGTCATCCAGTCGACGACCACCGGCGCGGCCATGGCGACGGTGTTCCACCGTACGCAGCCCCTGACGATTACACCGATCACAAAATAGATAAAGTCCGCGCGGTCACCGCGTCCGCTCCCGATTGTTATTAAAACCGGTTTTCACTCACGGCTAAAACTGACTCCGCTTTACCCTCAGCGAGTAATCGCCATGTTGGTTTCCGTCGACATCTCACTGCCTTCATCGCCGAAATCCGGTCGATTCGGGGTGTATAGGCCAATAAAGCGACACTCGTCCGCAAGACAGCGGCCACCATGCAGAATATTCGGGAAGTGGAACACATCGCCGGGTTTCAGGACGAAGACTTTACCGTTATCCGGGAATCGGAACTCCAGCTCGCCCTCAATCAGAATGATCACCTCTTCACCGTGATAACCCGGCACGGTTTTAACGTGCCCGCTCTCGCCTTTAATCAACCGACCATGCTGGATCGTAACTCGGGGACCCTGCCAGAACTCCTGATAGAAACTACCGGGCACGATCTCTCGCACCGCGTCCTTATCGGCCATATTGAAGAGCAGGCGGGGACCCTTATTGAAACGCTCCGGCACCACCTCATCGGCCGCCTGAACAACCCCCAGACAACCCCAGATCAACATCCCGACAAGCAGTAGACGCCTCACGGTCCCCCTCCATCTGTTTGAGCCAACGCACTCTATCACGCGGATATCAGCCAGCGGCGCCCGCTCGCCTAACGCCTTACGGTTTCAATATCCACCAGCCGTAACCCGCGAAAGGTTAAGATTCGGCGAAAAGCAGCGGAACCAGGGTCATAGACCCACTGCTCCTCAGACCTCTCCACCTCCGCTGAGACCTCCTCACGATAGACCGGCTCGCCACATCGCTTCACCACTTGATCCTTGGTATCCCCGATTTTCACCAGGTAAGAGCCACAGCGCATATGGTCTGCGGCCACGCTAAAGGTCGCTAACAGCAGGCAAAGACCCGCTCCGATCACCCCCTTGTGCCCCATTATCTGCCCCCTGCTGTAGGCCACATGGGCCCCCGTTGCCTATAAGCTTCGCACGAATAATTTAGTCGTGTTCCAGCCACAATCGTTCGACTCAAAGACCTGATTCACCTTGATTGACAACCCCCGGTTTGTACCGCTAGCGTGCCACGGGTTCCGAGTAATCGGACTCACCACCATACACAAAAACAGTTACAGGGGAAGAAAGCATCATGTCCAATCGTCTAGAAGGGAAAATCGCAGTGGTCACTGGGGCCGGCCGCGGACTGGGTCGCGCTATCGCCCGTCGCCTCGCCAGTGAGGGCGCACGGCTCTCCATCTCGGATATCAACGAAGCGGCAGCCAGAGAGGCGGCTGCGGAGATCAAAGCCGCCGGAGGAGAGGCCATCGCCTGTCGCTGCGACGTCGGCTCGGAGTCCGAGGCCAATGCCATGATCGCCGCTACAGTCGCCGAGTTCGGCGGCATCGACGTGCTGGTCAACAATGCGGTTCACGTGGCGCCACCCACCCCCCTCGAAGCGATCACGGTTGAACAGTGGGATAAGGTCAACGACTCCGGCGCCAAGGGCAGCTGGTTGTGCGCCAAAGCCGCTCTTGAATATCTCAAGGCCAGCCGCGGTCGGGTTATCAACTTTGGTTCCGCCGCCGGCCTCGGTGGCGCCCCCTGGATGGGGGAATACAGCGCAGCCAAAGCAGCCTGCATGGGCCTCACCCGGACCATGGCGCTGGAGTGGGCGACTCACGGCATCAACGTCAATGCCATCGCCCCCGCCGCCCTCACGCCGGGTGTGCAGATCTACTTCGATCAGGTCCAGACGGCTGCGGCTGAAGGCGCCACCGCAGAAGAGAGCCTGACCACAGGCGGTCTGCCCCTGCCGCCCCTGGGCCGCATGGGCGACCCCTACGATGACATCGCCCCGGTGGTGGTATTTCTGGCCAGCGAGGACGCCCGCTTCATCACCGGCCAGACCATCTGCGTAGATGGCGGACTG
>JAKLLR010000087.1 GCA_022014175.1 Gammaproteobacteria bacterium
GTATTCAGATTGATATTGCCGCACCCGCTCCAGCACTCGAGCACGCTCGCTGTCTCTGCCGAGGTACTCCAGTATGCCATCCAGATTGACCACACTGGTAACGGGAACCCCGTAACGGGACTCCACTTCAGCCACTGCGGACTGGTTGCCCTGGCCCCGCTCCTGCCGATCCAGCGCGATCACAACGCCGGCCATCTGCCCCCCATTGGCCTCAATGATCTTGACAGACTCCGCGACGGAGAGGCCGGCTGAGATCACATCATCCACCACCAGCACCCGCCCCGCCACTGGCGCGCCGACCAGCAGGCCGCCTTCGCCATGATCCTTCACCTCTTTCCGGTTAAACGCTATCGGCACGTCACGGTCATACCCCTCATGCAGCGCAATCGCCGTCGCCGTGACCAGCGGAATGCCCTTGTAGGCGGGGCCAAACAGCATCTCAAACTCAATCCCGCTGGCGACAATGGCTTCGGCATAATAGCGCCCCAGGCGACTCAGGGCTGCGCCGCTATCAAACAGGCCGGCATTAAAAAAATAGGGGCTGTTACGACCGGATTTAAGCACAAATTCACCAAACCGGAGCACCCCCCGGTCTATGGCAAAATCCAGAAATTTCTGTTGGTAGGGTTCCATAACACTCGGGTTCAAGACAGGTCAGACAAAGCCGACGAGAGGGCAGAGCGGCAGAGTCTAACCGCCCGGCCCGGAAGACGCTCTAACCTATTCCGGGGGCAGTACGATCCGATACTGGTCCGGCGCACTGGTATCGACCCGAAAGTAGGGGTCTCGACGGGCATAGCTGATGCTCTCTTCCGGCTCGCTGTCCCGCCAACTGAATGAACAGGCGGCACAGTGATAGATAGACCAGATAATCTGCTCCCCTTCTCTACCTTCCTGCTCAATCCGGGTTTCAGCGCTCTGACAACGGGGACAGTGGATCATTTGATTGCCTCCTGCTGTAACTGCAATACCCGCCGGGCCAGGGCATCTATCTCAGGACCACTGGGAGGCGACACGATCTGGGCGTCGGCGCCCATCTGCTCCGGCGCGGCGGTGCTGGTGGCATCAATAATCAGATGGTGCCCCATGCCGGGCACCACTGCGGCGGGATCAATCGGCACTAACGCCATATTGTCGAGCACGTTGATATCGCTCGCCCGGGTGCGGGTGGAGAGTGCCCACATGACCTGATTAAGGTCGAAGGGATCTACATCCTCATCAACCATGATCAGATTCTTCAGGTACATCATGCCGTGCGGAGTGGCCAGTGCCGCCAGCGCAACGGATTTGGCAAACCCGCCATATTTGTTGCGTAACGAAATAATCGCCGTCAGGCCGTGCTGGTAGAGCGCGTTGACTGCCTCCACCTCAGGGAAGCGCTGCTTTAGCTGCGCGTAAACCGGAGCAGAGGTGTTGAGTCCGATCAGGGTATCGTGCTCGGTCCAGCCCTTGCCGATGTAGATGTTCTCAAAGATCGGGTTGTGCCGGTGAGAAACGGCTGTGACCCGAAACAGGGGCGCTCGCCGAACACCACTGTAGGAGCCGGGAAACTCCCCGAACGGCCCTTCGAAATGGCGCTCGCCATGCAGCAGCTCTGCCTCGATCACCATTTCGGTGTCCGCCAGAATATCCATACCGTTACCGGACTCGGTCAGGCGAATCGGTGCGCCCATCATGGCGGAGGCGTAGGCGAATTCCGACTCATCGTAACCCACCGGAGTCGCTGCAAACATGCACATGGCCGGATGGTTGCCCAGCATGATTGAGATTTTGAACGGGGTACCATCCTTCTCCGCCATAACGATCTGGCGGCCCATATCGTGGGCGGGAATGGTCATCAGAGTGAGCAGATCCGGACCCTGCACCTGCAGCCGGTAGATGCCTACATTCTGCTTGCCGAAATTATCCGGGTCCCGGGGATCGCGACTCACCACGTTGGCTTTGGCCAGATAAAATCCGCCGTCGTAAGTGTTGATACGGTAGAGGGGTAACAAATCGTAAAGATTGATCCCCTGTTCGATTCTGTTCTGATAAACCGGTGCCTGCCCCGGGGTTACCCTCTGTAGATCCGTATTGTGGGTGCCCCAACGCCCGATCAGATCGTAAAACAGCTCTTTAACCGTGGTGCCCTTGGCATGACCCATAAGTAGGGCCAGATTGGCAAAACTGCCATGCACCCCCGCCACCAGCTGCTTCCCGGGGTAACCCCGAATCTGGTCAAACAGAATCGCAGGGGCAGCCAGCGCATCCGTGCCTGAAGCGACGCAGATCTCCCGAATATCCGGCTCCGGCATGATCGCATCCGGCCAGGTAATAAACTGGCCATGTTCGCCCAGCAACTCGAGATAATCCCGCAGGGAGCTGACGCCCGCTGCCTGACGGGCGATTTTTTCATCGATACTCACAAATTATTCGCTCCGTCGTTTAACCTGCTAATGGCCGTCACCACCGGCAACCGGGGTCTGAATCGTGATCCATTTCCACTGGGTCATCGCTTCGAGATCGGCCTCTGTCCCTTCCCGACCCACTCCAGATTTACCCCAGCCACCGAAGGGCACACTGGGCTCGTCGTAGAGCGAGGGGGCGTTGATATGCACCATACCCGCCTCCAGCTCATGGGCCAGCTCAAGGGCCGAGTTCAGATCGTTGGTAAAGACCGAAGCAGAGAGGCCGTACTCGGTATCATTCGCCTGTTCCAGCGCCTGCTCCAGCGACTCCACAACATAAACCGCAGTCACCGGGCCAAAAGTCTCCTCCCGATAGAGGGTCATTTCATCAGTCACATCACCCAGCACCGTGGCCGGGCAGCGATTGCCATCCCACTCCCCGCCGCCGGCCAGCACGGTGGCGCCTTTTTCAATCGCATCTGTCAGATGGGTTCGCACCCGATCACGCTGCCGACCCGAGATAATTGGCCCGATCACGGTGGACGGGTCCCACAGATCACCGGCGGACAACCCGGCCGCCGCCGCCGCGAATTTCTGCTTGAATTCATCCGCAACCGACTGCTCGACGTAGATCCGGCTGGCACACATACAGGCCTGACCCTGATGCAGAAAAACCCCCATGACCGCAGAGTGCACCGCAGCATCAATATCCGCATCTTTCAAAACGATCATTGGGCTCTTGCCGCCCAGCTCCAGAGTGCAGGGCTTAAACTGCCGGGCCGCCAGCTCGGCAATGTGCTGTCCCACCCGGGTTGAACCGGTGAAGGTGATGCTTTTCACCTTCGGATGACCGGTCAGAAAATCGCCGATCTTGTGACCGTAGCCGGTAAGCACATTGTAGACACCGGCTGGAAAACCCGCCTCGGCATAGACTTCGGCCAGGATATGACCAATTAGCGGTGCCTCTTCAGAGGTCAGCAGCACGAAGCTGTTACCCGTCGCCAGGGCCATAGCCGACTGCTTGACACACTTAATCAGCGGCACATTAAAGGGAATCACCCCCGCCACCACACCCACGGGCTGGCGGATCGCGAAGCTGTATCGGCCCGGGCTGTCAGAGGGGATCACTTCACCTGTAATCCGTCGGGCCACCCCGGCGGCGGCACGCAGGAAACCGGTAGCAAACCCCAGCTCAAAATTGGCTTTTCCGATCGTGGAACCGCCCTCATCAATCAAGGTCTCAATCACCTGGTCGCGCCGCTGCTCCAGCAGATCTGCGGCGCGGATGAGCCACAACTCCCGCTCCTTCGCCAGGCTCTTGCGGTAGCTGGAAAACGCGGTGTGGGCCGCCTCTACGGCGGCATTGACATCCGCCTCCCCGGCTTCAGCCACAGCGGCGATGGGGGAGTCATCCAGCGGGTTAAGGTCATCAAAATAGCGGCCGGTCTCTGGCGGCTGATACTCACCACCGATCCAGAGATCATATTGGGTCACGTCGGTCATTAACTTCTCTCGCTACAATCAGGGCTGATCTGCACGCAGATATTTAATCAACTCATCGAGTTGGGCATCGTTAAACTCTGTCGGTCTGAACGGCGCCATCTCCAGCAAGCCGCGACGGACCACGGTACGAATGTACTCTGCCGGCAACTGCTGCTCCCGAATGACACTCTGCTCGACGCCTTTTTTCGATGCCAGCATCTGGGTGCCGGGATGCCCCTCTCCGGGGTTGTGACAGTGGGAGCAGTAAAAACGGTAGAGTTCCCGACCCTGTTCATACTCATCGGCAGCGACCTGGCCATTGAGGCCAACTGCCACCAGCAGCACACCGCCTAACAGACCTTTTACACCCATCCGCTCAATCCTCATATTAAAGGGGCCAAATACCCTGTTTGCCTGGCGCCAGAATGCCTTTTGGATCCAGCGCCCGCTTGATCTTCTGATGCACTTTCCAGAGCGCGCCATCATTAAAATCGTAGGTGGCCGCCACCTCATCCATGAAGCTGAGATTGGTGCGGTACTCACCGTAACCGTTAGCCGCCGCCTCCCGGATCAACACGCTGAAGAGCTGATTGGCCCGTTCACGCTGATCCGCATCCTCCGGGTCAAACAGCAGCATGAAGACCTGCACCATCTGCCGCCAGCCACCAAAAAACTCCGCGACATAATCAAAACCAAACTCATGGGCATTGCTCTGGCAGATGTTAAACAGGTTCATCGCCTCATCGCCGGTCATCGGCGCCACTGGCGAGAAGTCAACATGGCCGCCACCAGTCCAGTTGAGCAAGCTGAACTCGGTCATATTCGGCTGGCCCCGCATCAATTTCTTACGGTACTCCCAACCCGGGTCACCGGCGCGATCATCGGCCAGATAAATTCGAGCGCCCTTGACCTGACTAAAACTCTCTTCGATCACCTGCCACAGAGTATCAATTACTGCAGGGGGGCCATATAGGCTGGAGGTCATGTTCCAGGCGCCAAGCTCCAGATCCGCCGCCATTTTCTGGCGGGCACTCTCGGGCATCGGGCCGTCGCCCCGATAATAGCGGTCCCGGGTGGTGCTGATCGCCCCTTCCCAGATCAGATTTGAGAGCACCGCCGCATTCTGCATCACCCCAGGCACCTTCAGGGGCCGCATAATCTCAATGATCTGGTGCAGATCCTCCTCCCGGGGGAAGGTGATCATATAGGGCTTGACCCCCGGGGGTTCCGGCATCAGCCAGACCCCCATCTTGGTCGCAATACCAAAATTTGACTGGGTAAAAATGCCGTCGATGTAAGGTCCGTAGCCATACTTGAAGAGGTTCCAGGTATTGCTGTTCTCCATCGCTCCCATGCCGGTGCGAAACAGGGTGCCATCCGCCAGTACCACCTCCAGACCACACTGCATCATCCAGTGATCACCATAGGGGGTGTAACCGCCCCCCCGCTCCATGGCGTTACCCAATACCGAACCCCAGGCTGGGGCGGCACAATCAATCCAGAGCGGGATGTTGTTCTTCTGCAGGTGCTCGTAGAGCTGCAGGTAGCTGACGCCGGGCTCGACCACCACATAGGCCGACTCGACATTGACCTCCAGAATACGGTTCATTCGTTTGAGATCCAGCACCAGGGTGCCGGGCTTGCGGGGTGCGGGCCCGCCGTAACCAATATTTTTGCCGCAGGAGATGGTCCACAGGGGGATGCCGATCTCGTTGGCAATTTTCACCACTTTTTGCAGTTCGTCGGTATTGGCGGGCGCCACCGCACCAGAGGGCATTGAAGCAGAAATCGGCAGGGTCGATTGAGTATCGTAGTAGGCGGTCAGACCCGCCTCCGGCTCCAAAATCACCCACTTTTTACCCACCACCTCAGCCATGCGGGCCAGGCCACCCAGAAGATCAGCCTCACTCAAACCATCTGGCAGGGGTCGGTTATTCATTATTCTGCTCCTCCTTCATCCAGCCCGACATCCGAGTTGCGCCAGACTGGCGAAACCCGCGCGGGTTAGGTCAGCTCTCCAGAGGCCAGATGCCCTGCTTACCGGGAGAGAGAATACCCTTGGGATCCAGCGCCCGCTTAATTCGCCGATGCAGCTTCCACAAGGCATCATCGTTGTAACCGTAGGTTTTGGCGATATGGTCCATGTAGTGCAGATTGGTGCGGTACTCGCCGTAACCCTCCGCAGCGGCCTCGTCAATCAGCAGGCTAAACAGCTCATAGGCCCGCTTGGTCTCCGCCTCATCGGTGCGGTTAAACATCAGCATGAAGATGTGGTGCATCTCGCGCCAGCCCACTGCAAACTCACCCATATAATCGAAACCGTACTCATGGGCGCGGCTGCGGATCATCTCGTACTGCTTCACTGCGTCATCACCGGTGGTGGGTGAGATCGGTGAGAAATTTACATGACCACCACCACCCACCCAGTTCATCAGATTGAACTCGGTCAGATTCGGCTCGCCCCGCATCAACTTTTTACGGTACTCCCAGGAGACGTCCCCGGGACGGTCATCTCCGGTATAAAACTTGGCGCCGGGAATCTTCGCAAAAGCGTCCCGGATGACGCCCCAGTTGGCGTCGATAATGGGCTGAGGGCCATACAGACCCGCTATTACGTTCCACTGGCCCATGTCGAGATCTTTGGCCATCTTCTTGCGGGCGCTGTCCGGCATTGGCCCCTTGCCGGTGTAGTACTTGCTACGAGGCACCTTGGTCGCCGACTCCCAGATCAGATCCGGGGTCAGTACACCGTTCGGGATGACCATATTGATCTTCAGCGGCCGCAGAATATCCGTCGCCATATGCAGATCATCCTCTCTGGGAAGGGTGATCATAAACGGCATATGGCCTGGAGGTTCCGGCATCAACCAGATGCCCATCTTGGTGATAATGCCAAAATTTGACTGGCTGAAAATACCGTCGAGATAGGGCCCGTAGCCATACTTGAACAGGTTCCAGGTGTTACTGTTCTCCATCGCCCCCATGCCAGTACGGAAGAGAGTGCCATCAGCCAGCATCACCTCCAGGCCACACTGCATCATCCAATGGTCGCCATAAGGGGTGTACCCCACGCCACGCTCACTGGCATTACCGAGCACGGATCCCCAGCCTGGGGCCGCGCAATCGATCCAGAGGGGGATCTTGTTCTTCTGCAGGTGTTCATAGAGCTGGAAATAACTCACCCCGGGCTCGACTACCGCGTAGGCGGACTCGGTATCCACCTCCAACACACGGTTCATCCGCTTGAGATCCAGCACCACCATACCGGCCTCCCGGGGAGCGGGACCGCCATAGGCGTAGTTCTTGCCAGCGGACGTGGTCCAGAGTGGAATACCCAGTTCGTGGGCAATGACGACGACTCTCTGTAACTCCTCCACGTTCGCGGGCGCCACAGCAGCCGAAGGGGCAGTGGTCATCTCCGAAGCCGGAGAGTAGATATCGTAATAGCTGGCCAACCCCTGGCTCTCTTCATCAATCACCCAGCGACGGCCCACCACAGCCCGCATCCGGGCTTTGGCATCCTCAAACACTTCAGCGCTCACGCCTTGCGGCACTCTGGTACTCATTCAGACCTCGTTGTTTGTTTGGTCAGGCAAGGGGGGACGATCAGGCCCGGGGAACCAGCACCCAGGAGACCAGAGAACCGGTCTGCTGACGGGGCCTGGCAACCGCAGTGGTGATGCTCTGCTCTTCGGCACCGCCCGGCAGTCGGGCAGCAACCAGATGTTGCCCAAGGGAATAGGCCCAGCTGTCACCCGCTCGATCCAGTGCCAGCGCTGACATCGTCTCTGCGCGACCCCGCAGCCGGTGTTGCAGCTGACCATTCGGCAGCAGGCGGTGATCCCCACGCCAGGCCAGATTGAGGCCGTTGTCCATACCGGTCCGCTCCGCGATCAGAAAGGTCGCCATCTGGGTCAGTCCGATCACGGTGTAGCCGCCCGGGGCAAACTCTTCGGCCAGACGCGCCAGTACAATCGCAGGATCGTGCTCGTCAGCCAGGGCCGCGATGCCCTGGCTCCGCAGCGCCTCGCTGAACTGACGACCAGACCCGACCCGCTGATCAACCACCGCCACGACCGGACCACCGGCCTCCAGCCAGCCGGCCAGAGTTGGCTCCGCAACCAGCGTGGCGCCAGCACCCGTGGCTGCGGCGCCCTGCAGAAATGTGCGTCGTGTAACCATCCTGATCTCCTCGTCCATCAGTTGTTATCTCTGGAAGATTTGTCATCGCCCAGACCCTGCCAGCGCGTCACCAGTCCCTGGTGTTCAATCGCAAACAGGTCCATCACCCGGCCGACTGTGTGCCCAACCATCTGCTCCAGGCCGGTTAAGCCGGCGTAGAACGCTGGCACTGGCGGAAAGATGATGCCCCCCATCTCGGTGACAGACATCATATTGCGCAAGTGAACCAAATTCAAAGGTGTTTCCCGCACCAGCAGCACCAGCTGACGGCGCTGCTTGAGGGTAACATCCGCCGCCCGGGCCACCAGGTTATCGCTGAAACCGTTGGCTATACTGGCCAGCGTCTTCATCGAGCAGGGGCTCACCACCATCCCTTCGACCAGAAATGAACCACTGGCAACGGTGGCGCCAATATCCCTGGGGCTGTGGACGACATCCGCAAGCGACTCGATCTCGCGTCGGTCTAATCCGAGCTCCTGCTTTGCGGTTAGAAGCCCCGCCTGAGAGACCACCAGATGGCTCTCCCACTCCGGCAGTCTGGCCAGCTCCTGCAACAGACGGATGCCATACGTTGCCCCGGTTGCGCCAGTCATTGCCACGATCAATCGCTTAGCCACGTTCTCTCCTCAGCGACTCAGGTCACGCATACCCTGTTCGAGGCCATCCAGAGTCAAAGAGTACATCCGCCCCTCCATCAACTCTCGGGTGAGACGAATCGACTCGGTCTCCTGCCAGTATTTCTTCGGCTCCGGATTGAGCCAGATCGCCTTGGGAAACTGGTCCAGCAGCCGCCGCAGCCAGATCGCGCCCGCCTCGTCATTCCAGAACTCCACACTACCGCCCTGGTGGGTAATTTCATAGGGGCTCATGGTCGCGTCCCCCACCAGAATCAGTTTGTAGTCGGAGCCGTAGGTGTGGATCACATCCCACAGCGGCCGCCGCTCAGCATAACGTCGAGCGTTGTTCTGCCAGACGCTGTCGTAGAGAAAATTGTGGAAGTAGTACTGCTCCATATGCTTGAACTCGGTACGCGCAGCAGAGAACAGCTCTTCACAAATCCGCACGTGGTAATCCATGGAACCACCCACGTCGAACAGCAGCAAAACCTTGGCCCGGTTGCGCCGCTCGGGCACCAGCCTGAGATCCAGGTAGCCCCCGTTATCGGCGGTGGCGCGAATGGTACCGTCCACATCGAGCTCCAGCTCATTGCCGCTGCGGGCAAAGTGGCGTAACCGCTTGAGGGCCACCTTGATGTTGCGGATGCCAACCTCCACAGAATCATC
>JAKLLR010000158.1 GCA_022014175.1 Gammaproteobacteria bacterium
TGACGGTGTTTGCGGGCGATTTCCACGGATTTGACCGCAATGGTCGGGTCGCTCAGAACCTTCTTGATGAACACACGCAGCTCATCGATCATGCGGGCCTGACGGCTTTCGGCAGACGAACTCATCATTTACTCCCGGATAGTTTGACGCTCAGGGGACACCCC
The DNA here is from genome assembly GCA_022014175.1 of Gammaproteobacteria bacterium. Taxonomy (GTDB): domain Bacteria; phylum Pseudomonadota; class Gammaproteobacteria; order Immundisolibacterales; family JAKLLR01; genus JAKLLR01. Next base: position 165 of record JAKLLR010000158.1, read on the forward strand.
TCAACATACAGATAGTATGGCTAATTCGGCCGGTTGCAACCAGCCCGGGGACAATCCTGCCCGCTTCGCTGTTGAAGCAGGCAGGGGCAGGTATTACATCAACAGGCCGCGCAGGGTGAAGAACAGCGTGGCCGCCATCAGTGCGGATGCCGGCACGGTGATGATCCACGCGGCGACGATACGGGTCAGATGAGAGCGTTTGACCATTTCCTCACGGTAGATTTTCTTCAGGCGCTTGCGCTCGCTCTTGGACAGGGGCACCTGCTTTTTCTTCTTGGCTTCCTTGAGCAGGTTTTCCATTTCTTCCACCGAGGCATTACGGAAATCATCCAGGAACGGGCGCAGGCGCTCCTGCTCGGCTTCGTCATGGTGCTCCATGATCTTGTGAAGCTGGGTCGCGTAATTGGATTTCAGATACTCCCGCAGGAAGCCGACACCGAAAACCCCACCGATGGCGATGTGAGTGGAGCTGACCGGCAGGCCCAGCTGGGAGGCGATGATAACGGTCAGTGCGGCGGATAACGCGATACAGAACGCGCGGGTCTTGTCCAGCTCGGTAATCTCGCTGCCTACGGTTTTGATCAGGCGCGGGCCAAACAGCATCAGTCCCACCGACAGACCCAGCGCACCCACCAGCATGACCCACATAGGTATCGCGGCAGCGGTGACCACCGCCCCGGCAGACAAAGCGTCGTTGATGGCGGCGAGAGGACCGATAGCGTTGGCCACGTCGTTGGCGCCATGGGCGAAACTCAACAGCGCAGCGGCAAAAATCAGTGGCCAGGTAAACAGGGTATTCACACCGGCCGAGCTATTCTCCATCGTCGCAGCGCGGCGGCCAACCGCTATCCGCATGACGAAAAACACCGCAACGGCGACTGCAAGACCGACCAGGGAGGCCTCGAGAAAATCCACCTTGATAATCTTTTTAACGCCCTTGACCATCAAGTAGGTACCGAACGCCCAGGCCATGATGGCAACCAGCCAGGGAACAAACGTGCGGGCTGCGGGAATCAGATTCTGGCGATAGAGAACGGTCTTCTTGATGGCGAAGAGGAACAGGGCAGCCAGCACCCCGCCCATCACCGGAGAAATCACCCAACTGGCAACGATCTTGGCCATCACACCCCAGTCGGCTATCCCCCAGCCTCCGGCGGCAATCCCCGCACCCAGCACACCACCAACAATGGAGTGAGTCGTGGATACCGGAGCCCCCATCCAGGTGGCCAGGTTCAGCCAGAGTGCACCCGCCAGCAGGGCTGCCGTCATCAACCAGACAAAGGCGTTCACATCCGCCAGCTTGTCCGCAGCGATAATGCCCCCTTTGATCGTGGAGACCACGTCGCCGCCGGCGATAATGGCGCCGCCTGCCTCAAAGATGGCAGCAATCAACACTGCGCCGCCCAGGGACAGGGCCCCGGAACCAACCGCCGGGCCCACGTTGTTGGCGACATCGTTGGCACCAATATTGATCGCCATATAACCGCCGATCACCGCGGCCGCCATCAACAGCATGCTGTTGGGCATACCACTGCTCAACTGGCCAACGACCAGCCAGATACCCAGCAGGAACAGCAAGCTGAAACCAACTCGATAACGTTCGGTTGAAGGACTGGTCAGGAGGGTGTCAAGAAATCCGCTTTTCGGGGCCATAACAAATCAGGTCTCATGGATGCTGAATGAGTTGCAACGTGTCGCGCCATCCCGGCCAGTCAGATCACGCCCTCCCTGGGCCAATCTACACTGCGCCGCAACTATAAATTTTTTGACATGAAATTGAAACATAAGGCGACAATGCCAAGCATTGTGAAAAGTCAGGGGAAATGGTGCCAATCCCTGCCAATTTCACTCATAATCGGCGACAAAAGCATCAAAAATAAAATAATAGCAATCAAGGCCTGAATGAAAGATCAGAGTACTTCCAGTAGTCATCGGGGCGTCGAAGAAACCGAGGACATCCGGATAGCCCGGATTCTGACCTGGCTTTCGCTGATGGCCATTCTGTTCCTCGCGGGTATTGGCGCCAAAGCCTGGCTCTTCGGCCACGTCGGTCACGCCCTCGCACTGTGGGCCTTTGCGATTCCCCTCACGCTCAACATGCTCTGGCTCGCTCACACAGGCAATCGGACGATGCAAAAAGGCGGTCTGATCGCGACCGTTGGTGTATTGTTTGCCTATCTCATTGCCTCCGGCGGCGAGAATAACACCGGACCGCTGTGGTTCTATGTTTTCCCCCCTCTTCTGTTCTACCTGACCAGCCTGAGGACCGGGACCGCCATT
>JAKLLR010000088.1 GCA_022014175.1 Gammaproteobacteria bacterium
TTTGTACATGGCCGGGGCGGGGCTGATTTATGTCTTTTGCAACGTGGCCATCGGTCTGTTGATTTCAACCATTACCACCAGTCAGCTTCTGGCGGTGCTCCTGGCGCTGGTGGTGACCATGATGCCCTCCATGCTCTTCTCCGGCTTCATCTTCCCCATCTACTCGATGGCGGAACCGGTGCAGTACTACACGGGACTGTTTCCGGGGCGCTATTTTGTCGAGGCCTCACGGGGCATCATCCTCAAGGGGGCGGGACCGCAGGAGTTGTGGCGACCGTTATCGATGTTAACGGCCTATACATCGTTGATTTTTCTGGCTGCGGTGCTACTTTTCAAGAAGAAAGTGGCATAACCGGCCCTGTTGTACACAACCGCCCAAGCTCAGGGCCGAGAGAGGTTGCTATGTTTAGTCGTATGAAAAGTCTGATTCTTAAGGACTTTATTCAATTCGCTCGCGATAAAACCATTCTCGGGGTGATCTTCTGGATGTACACCATCGAGGTCGTTATTTGCGGTTATGCCATGACTTTCGAGGTTAAGGATCTACCGGTCGGGGTTATCGACTATGACCAGAGCGTCGCCAGCCGGGATCTGCTCGATCGGTTTGCACTGTCTGAAGCCTTTACCCTGGCCGGTTACGCGAAATCCGAAGAGCAGGCTGAATCCTGGATGCGCGAAGGCAGAGCCAAATATGTGCTGGTGGTGCCCCGTAATTTTGAGCGGGATCTGCGTAATGGTGACTCGCCGTCGGTGCAGGTGCTGCTGGATGGCACCAACTCCAACGCAGCTTCCCTGGCCAAGGACTACACCGCCCAGATCCTCCGCACCTTTGAGGCGGATTATCGCAGCGAGCAGACCTATGCCACGGCGGTAAGGCCGGTGGTGCAGGTCTGGTACAACCGCACCCAGACCCTGGAGTCTTTCGTGGTGTTGTCGATGATTGTGGCAGCAACCACCATGATCGGTGCAATCCACCCGGCGGCGTCCATCATGCGTGAGAAAGAGGTGGGCACCATCGATCAGCTGATGGTGACCCCGACCAGAGTCTGGGAGATATTTGTGGCCAAGACCATCCCGACGGTGGTGGTGGGTCTGGTCGCCTTTTTCCCCAGTCTGGTGATCGTCTGGTGGTTTGGTATCCCGATTCGGGGCAGCCTGCTGCTCTATCTGGCTCTGACGGCAGTGTTTCTGGTCAGCGCGATCGCCATCGGTGTGATGCTGGCTTCTATCACTAGGACCCTGCAGCAGACCCTGCTGCTCTGCTTTTTCGGTCTGTTTCCCATGCTGTTTCTCTCCGGCACCATGACCCCGATTGAGTCCATGCCCGCCTTCATGCAGCCCTTCACCTACCTCAGCCCGGCGCGCTACTACATGGACATCAACCTGGGTATCTTCCTCAAGGGCAACGGTATCGTCGAACTCTGGCCCCAGGCTTTGAGTATGGCCGGCATCGGTCTGGTGCTCTACCTGCTGGCGGGGTGGCGGTTCAAACACAACCTCGGCTGATTGCCCCGGTCTGGTTGCTCGGTTTTAGCCACTCAGCGTCAGTCGCCCAGATGGGGCCGAATAGTCCGGATCATCTCCTCGGGGGCCACGCCCTGGGTGAACGACTCCAGCAGCTGGTTGCCGGGGCTCATCAGATAGAGGGCTGCGGTATGGTCCATGGTGTAATCCCCCGATTTGAGCGCCACTTTGGCGTAGGAGACCTGGTAGGCCTTGGCCACCCGGGCGATCTGCTCCGGGCTACCGGTGAGCATCTGAATTCTCGGATCAAAGGCCTTGCGGTAGTCGGCCAGGCGCGCTGGGGTGTCCCGTTCCGGGTCCACTGTAATGAACAGGGGGTGCAGCTGTTCCGCCTGCTCTCCGAGACCTGCCAGAGTGGCGGCAATTCGTTCTAGCGTGGAGGGGCAGACATGGGGGCAGTGGGTGAAGCCAAAAAAGATCAAGCTGTGCCTGTCCGAGAAATCAGCCTGGGTCAGGGTCCTGCCATCGGCGTTGACTAGTGTGAAAGGGCCGCCAATGGTCGATTCGGTGCCCGGTGCCACCGCTATCTCGCTGCTGCCGAGGCGGGTCAGATAGTCCGCCAGAATAAAACCGAGCCCGAGAATCCCGCCGAGCAGCAGTAGGATGCCGCCCCGTTTGATCCAGATGATACTGTTCTGTGCCATTGTTCGATTCCACTGCGATAAACCCTGCTAAATGATAAGTGATTGACCACAACTCCAAACGGTTTCGCTGGTTATTGGCTGGCCTGATCTTGCTCGCGGTCAGTTTTGCGGGGTATCTCGCCTATCGTGAACCTCTGTTTGAGGCTTTGGCTTCGGGTACCCGCTGGATTCTGGTGACCTGTGGTTTTAGTCTGGATGATGACGGGAGTGCCGCAGGGCCTGATCGGCTACGCGGTCTCTATTACGCCTCCCGGATGTTTGTCGGGGTGCCACCGGAGGCCCTGTCTGAGGATGATGCCTGGGCCGAAGCCCGCTATCCCGGCATGGGTTTTGGGCTGACCCATACCTTCGATCGCCAGCCGGTTCGTGTGGTCGTCGGGGGGTGGCGTTATCTGATTCCCTGTACCTATCTGGTGGATGCCCGGGACTGCGCTGACGGTGGGGCCACAGTGGCCAGATTGAAGGTGAGCCTGAGCGACCTTGCACCGATCCGGCGGGAGAGTATTGATGATTTCCTCGCCGCCGCATCCCCCAAGATTTTGCGTATCACTCTTACCGGGGTGGATGAGCGGGGTTCAGACTGGTGGCGGCCGGACTGGAATCAGGCAAAACCGGCGGCTGAGTTTGATCTGGCGGGGCTGGCCGCCTACGAGATCGCTGAAGATCCCGATTACCTGACCTATCGCCTGCCGGACTCAGCACGGGGCTGGCTGCGCTGCACCCGGGTCACTGCGGCAGAGAGCCTGGAGATCCTGCACCACTGCCGCTACCGCTTTATGCAGGGTGAAGATGTGGTGGTTGAGCTCTCCTTCGCGGCAGATCGGGTCGATCAGTGGTCTGACCTGCAGCGGAAAACTCTCGAACTTCTGACGCGGTTCCAGCTCGCCGGGGGCTGATTTACTAGCGTCCGTTGAGGCGGAGCCGAATCTCCCGGGTGAGGGCTTCGGTATCTACTGCCCGGGCAGCTGACCTGCGCCGGGGGGGTGCCCAGATGGCATCCGGGAAGGTGGCATCGCCCCTGAACCGGGGAATGATGTGCCAGTGCAGGTGGGGCACCTGATTGCCCAGGGCGGCCAGATTGATCTTGTCCGGCTCCAGCACCTGCCGCTGAGCTGTTTCAACCGCGAAAACCAGGTTCATCAGGTGATCACGATCTGCTGCGGGAAGGTCGCTCATCTCCGCCACATGAGTCTGCCAGATCACCCGACAGAAACCCGGATAATCCACTTCGTCCACCAGGATGACCCGGGCGCGGTCATCCTGCCAGAGAATCTTTTCATCGGCGGCGACGCAGAGCGGACAGACGTTGTTCATAGTCGTTTACTCAATGGGTGATCTGGGTCGGGTTAAAGGTGTGATTTTTCGTTACTCTGGTCCGGACCTGGGTATATAAACTCGGAGGCACCACGATGCCACGTGTTCCGCCCCCTCCGGATTGGAGCCAAGGGTCAGTACGTTATTCACTTCGACTCAGGACGATTTTATGTTGCCGCTGGATGAGTTTGTTCATATTCCCCGCATCGCCTATTTTTCCATGGAAATGGCGCTGGAGAGCGCCATCCCCACCTATGCAGGTGGTCTTGGTGTGTTGGCTGGCGATACCCTGCGCACCGCCGCAGATCTTGAGCTGCCCATGGTCGGGGTGACTCTGGTCAGCCGCCGGGGCAATTTCCGTCAGGAGATCGACGGGGCCGGTCAGCAGCAGGAGTTTCCGGACCCCTGGGAGCCAGAGCGTCACGGACGCCGGTTGGGATCCAAGGTCAGCGTCGAGCTGGAACAGCGTACGGTCTGGGTTGTGGGCTGGCTCTATCTGGTGCGCAGTCACATTGGCGGCCTCTGCCCCGTTATTCTGCTGGATACAGATCTGGATGAAAATCAGGCCGAAGACCGGCAGCTGACCAGCGACCTTTACGGCGACGGGGAGATCTACCGGCTCAAGCAGGAAGCGTTATTGGGAATTGGTGGGGTGCGTCTGCTGCAGGCCCTTGGCTTCGAGATTTTTCGTTACCACATGAACGAAGGCCACTCAGCGCTGCTCTCGCTGGAGCTGCTGCGCCGCTACGCCTATCAAAGTGGTGATTTGCGCGCCGGGGAGTCGCCCTACAATCTGCCTCGGGTGCGCGGACTCTGCTGTTTTACCACCCATACCCCGGTGGAGGCTGGGCATGATCGCTTCAGTTATGGTCTGGTGAGGCGCGTGCTGGGGCATTACATCGATCTTCCGACCCTGCAGCATCTGGCGGGTCAGGAGGAGCTCAATATGACCCGGCTGGCGCTGAATCTGAGTGATTATGTCAACGGTGTGGCGAATCGCCATGCCGAGGTCTCCGCAGCCATGTTCCCGGGTTATCGAGTGCACGCGGTAACCAACGGGGTGCACCCCTACACTTGGACCAGCCCGGCCTTCCGGACACTCTACGACCGCTACCTGCCGGGCTGGTGTCACGAGCCGGAATTGCTGGCGCGGGCCGATTGCTGCATTCCAGATGCAGCGGTGGAGACAGCCCATGACCGCTCCAAACAGGTGTTGATAGAACGGGTGCGGGCGCAGACCGGGGTGGCGTTGCACCCCCGGAGCCTGATTCTGGGGTTTGCCCGGCGGATGACGGCATACAAGCGTCCCGAGCTGTTATTCAGCGATATTGAACGGCTCAAAGCGATCGCCGCTGAGCGCTCTTTTCAAGTGGTGCTGGCGGGCAAGGCGCATCCCAAAGACAGGGGGGGGAAGGAGCTGATCAGGTCTCTGTATGAATACACCCGGGCTCTTGAGGGCAGTCTGCCGGTGGTCTTCCTGCCGGGTTATGACATGGAGATGGCGGCGACTATGGTGGCCGGGGTGGATGTCTGGCTGAATACGCCGCTGCCTCCGCTTGAAGCCTCTGGTACCAGCGGCATGAAAGCGGCATTCAACGGGGTGCCCAGTCTGAGCGTCCTCGATGGCTGGTGGGCGGAGGGTTGTATCGAAGGAGTGACTGGCTGGGCGGTGGGGGCGGACGGTGCCCAGGACGGTCACGACCAGGATGCAGAGCATCTCTATACCAAACTGGAGCAGATAGTGCTGCCGCTCTATTACGGGTATGCCGAGCAAACTGGTGGCTGGGTGCGGGTGATGAAACAGGCCATCAGCAAGAACGCTGCCTACTTCAACAGCCAGCGGATGATGCGGCGTTATGCCACCGAGGCCTATCTTGACTAGGGCCTGCCGGGGGCGGAAGGGATTCCCGCCCGATAGCGGTTGGGCCAGGCTACCCGACGATCCGCAAGTGCTGCGGAGAGTCTGAACGAAAAACAGAAAAAAGTGGCGACCACGATAACGCCACCCGTGTACAAAACAAATTCGAACTAAAGGAGCTGTGGATTCCAGTCCATTGGTGATGACCAGAAGGTGGTTGCAATGATGGAGGCTGGTCGAGTGCCTGCAGCGATTATTATCTCCGCCCCAGAGGCCATGGAACTGCCCCACATGAAAGCGCGTCGTTCGGTGCGCGTGATCAACGACCGGGCAATGGGGCCGCTGACAGTGCCCGGTATGCCACTGCGGTTTTCAGAGTGCCCCGAACTGCCGGTGCAGGCGCCCTTTCCGGGGGAACACAATCATGAGATTCTGCAGCCGCTGCTGGATATCTCTCCAGACCGGTTGCGTGAACTCGAAACCGCCGGGATTCTGCATAACCAGCGGACCTGGCGGATCCGGATCAGCCCCGGCAGTTTGTGGTCCCGGTCGAAGCGGAGATCGAACAGCCTTTGAACCCCATCCGGGTCGAGGTGGGGCATCAGGGCAGATGCAGGGACTTTACCCGGCGGCCATCGTCTGCCAGCGTACCCACGCTGCTGGCCTGGCCGCTGTCGAACTGAACAGCTTCCCTGGCACTAACGGTCAGTCTGGTCCGTACCGATTTTGCAGCATCGGGTATTTTCCGTTGCGGCTGTTTCAGATAATTGAGGCGGCTCGCAGGCGCTCCAGCTTGTCCTCATCGTAACCCAGCAGTTCCCGATAAACCTCCTCGCTGTGCTGGCCGAGGGTGGGGGCTGCGGTGCGAACCCGGGCCGGGGTGCGGGAGAATTTGGGGCCGACCCCGGAGGTTTTGATCGGCCCGTGTTGGGGATGGGGTGCAACCGCAACCGACTCCCGTTCAAGAAAGGGTTCGAACTCCGCAATCTGGCCGAAATCCAGAATCGGGCCGGAGACCACCCCCGCCTCGTCGGCCAGCCGCAGAACCTCTGCGGCGTCATGCTGGCCAGTCCATTCGGCCACCACATCATCGACAAAATGGCGGTTTTTCGCCCGCCCTGCGATGTCCCTGGTGCGGGGGTCGTCAATCAGATCATCCCGGCCCATGGTTTTGCACAGGCGTTGCCAGAGGTTATCGAAAAATGCGTGCACAAAGACGTGCTGGCCATCTTTGCAGACAAAGGTATTGAGGGGCGCGCCGGTGTCTGTGGAGTTGCCTTGACGCTGCCAGACGTAATCCGCATGAGCCGCAGCGGCGATGCCGAAATCGCCGCCGTACAGAATCGCGTCGGTCAGGGATGCATCGATATGCTGTCCTTCGCCGGTCTCGTGTCGATGGTTGAGCGCTGCCATGGCCCCCATGGCCCCGGTCCAGCCTCCCATCAGGTCCGCCAGGGCAAATCCGGCTCGCAGGGGCCTGCCATCCGGCTCCCCGGTGACGCTCATCAATCCCCCCATCGCCTGGGCCACCGGGTCGAATCCTCGCTTATTTGAGAGTGGCCCGAACTGGCCAAACCCACTCACCGAGACATAGATGATGTCCGGCCTGATCTCACTGATATCCCGGTAGCCCAGGCCCCATTTGGCCATGGTGCCCGGGGTGAAGTTTTCCACCAGAATATCTGCCTTGCGGGCCAGATCCCGAAACACCGCCTGCCCTTCCGGTTTGCCGAAGTCCAGGGTGATGCTCTTTTTGTTGCGACCAATGGAGAGGTGCCAGGTGCTGTTCTCAAGGCCTGGTTTGCCGCCCACAAAGGGCCCCATATGGCGTACCGGGTCACCGCTAACCGGCATCTCGCATTTGATCGACTCCGCCCCGAAATCCGCCAGCACGGTACCGCAATAGGGGCCTGCGCCGTAATTGGTGGCCTCCAGGACCCGAATGCCCTGGAGCGGGCCGGTGGAGCTGGCGTCTGCCTCTGCATAAAATTCCTGTTTATCCATTCTGGGTCTTCTCCTAATCATTGATTTTGCATAGGTTGGCCGGTTGTGGTGCCGACGGATGGTTTAAATTGACTACCGGATAAAACAATAACAGGATTAAAGGGGGGAAGTGATGGACTTCGATTTATCTGAGGAGCAGCAGCTGATCTACCAGTACGGGGATCAGCTGGCGCAGCGTTTCGACCGCAAGTACTGGATGGAGAATGCGGCAACCCATCGCTTCCCCACAGAGATGTTTCAGCAGATCGCGGATGACGGCTTTCTCGGCGTTATGGTGCCGGAGAGTTATGGCGGCGCGGGTCTTGGGCTGTTTGAGATGACTCTGTTTATGGAGGGGCTGGCCAACAACGGCATTCCCCTGCTGAGTCTGGTGGTCAGCTCCACCATGTCGCTACCTTTGATTGCCCGCTACGGAACAGAAGAGCAGAAACAGCGGTACCTGCCGGATCTTTGCGCCGGTCGTACTAAATTCTGTTTTGCGATCACGGAACCCGGTGCTGGCAGTAACACCCCGGAGATCACCACCATTGCCCGCAAGTCCGGCGCCGGTTATCTGCTGAGCGGGCAGAAGACGTTTATCACCGATGCCAACGATGCGGATTTTGCCCTGGTGGTGACTCGCACCACCCCGCGCAGCGAAGTGACTCGGAAGACCGACGGCTTCACCCTGTTCCTGGTGGACCTGAAGGCGCCAGGGGTAGACAGAGCCGAGATCGATATCCGGGTGCCGATGCCGGAGTCCCAGTGGCAGCTCTTTTTTGATGATGTGCAGTTGACCGAGGCGGATGCTTTGGGTGAATTTGGGCGGGGCTTCGATATCCTGTTCGATACCCTCAACCCGGAGCGCATTGTGGTTGCGGCGATCTGTAGTGGTCTGGGGCGTTACGCCCTGGGCAGAGCGGTTGAATATGCCTGCGAGAGAGAGGTTTTCAGTGGTCCGATTGGTGCGTATCAGGGTTTGCAGCACCCGCTGGCAGAATCAAAAGCCCTTCTGGAAGCGGCCTCCCTGATGACCCTAAAGGCAGCCTGGTGTTTTGATCACAACCGGCCAACCGGCGAGGCTGCTAATACCGCCAAACTCACTGCCGCGGATGCGGGGATCAAAGCGGTAGACGCATCCATTCAGTGTTTTGGCGGCAATGGCTTCACCGGGGATTACGGCATTTACGAAATCTACCCCATGGTGCGGTTGTTGAAGACCGCCCCGGTGAGCCGGGAGATGATTCTCAACTACATCGGCGAGAAGGTGCTGGGTCTGCCCCGGTCCTACTGAGCCGGGGCATGTTGTGCCGCAGAAGTGATCGTTCTCCGGCGACTGGTTGGCGGGCGTCCGGCAATCCCCTCTGCCGGGGTCGCGATCTCGTCCACTGCGCTCACCCTGCTCCCGGGGGGGCGGTGTTCAACTATCGGGGTGAGCTGTTTCGGCTGAATAGGCTTGATCGCTGGCCTAAGGTATCTATTCAGCCATCCCTGTCGTCATCTTCGCGTGGGCGGCTTCGAAGTCAGATAGCGCTTTCTGCTTCCGCAGTGCCTGGCCCACTCCGCTTTGCAGGGCTGAATCACACTCCGGGCTCGGGGTGTAACCCTCACGCTCTGTCAGACAGTCGGCGGCTTTTTGCTCGCCGTAGGTTTGGTCTGTCGGATCACCCGAGCAGGCGGTGAGTATCAAGCAGGTCAGCACCCCGACAATGGATCTGCACTGGTGTCTCACCGCACTTCTATGGTGATCTGCTTTGAGACCACTGGCGGCTGATGAGGCCGGTGGGCAAAGTCTCCCAACAGTAGCTGCAGGGTGTGTTTGCCCGGGGCCAGCTCTAGAGTGGTTTCGGTCTGGCCGCCGCCAAAATGGC
>JAKLLR010000089.1 GCA_022014175.1 Gammaproteobacteria bacterium
TTTGTCGGCCTTTTTTTGTCTGAGTGCTTGCGCGTTGCCGCTGCCAGCCCTCCCCTGTTAAGGTATCCGCTTTCCTACCAAGGGTGTTTAGGCTGTGTTGAAAGCCAGATTGCTGCTGTTGTTTGTGCTGTTTTTTGCTCTGCCGGTCTTGGCCGAAAGCCGTTATGTGGTTGATGAGTTCAAGATCACGGTGCGTACTGGCGAAGGCACGCAATTCGGCATCATCTCCATGCTCAGGAGTGGTGACAAGGTTGAGGTGGTGTCGCGCAACGCCGACAGCGGCTGGTCCAGAGTGCGGCTGGCCTCAGGCAAGGAGGGGTACGCCCTCTCTCAGTATCTGCAACGTACCCCGACTGCGGCCAAAAGGCTGGCGGTGGTGGAGGCGGAGCTGGCCAGACTCCGTAGCCGCAGTGGCCAGGTTGAAGCTGAGCTGAGCACCAAGAGTGACACGCTGCAGCAGACGACTGCGGCCCGGGAGGCGTTGGAGAGTCAGGTTGCGGGGCTGGAGGAGGAGCTGGCGGCACTTCGTGAGACCTCCGCCAGCGCGGTGGCCACCGCCCGGGAGCGGGATAGCCTGGTGGAGCGCCTGACCAGCCTGCAGGGAGAGATGCAGCGGTTGAAAGCCCACAACGAACAGCTGCAGAGCAATGAAGGGCGCCGCTGGTTTATGGTCGGTAGTGGCGTGCTGGTACTGGGCCTGGTGATTGGTTTAGTGGTGCCCAGTTTCCGCTGGCGCCGTCGCCGGGACAGCTGGGGCTCCCTCTGAGTCAGGGTTCTGTCCCTGAGTGGCTCCGCAGCAGGCGGCCCCAACCATTGAGCCGGTACGGGCCCGGCGGGTCACTCTCGAATGGGCAGTGATTTTGTGGTGATGCCGGGGGAGAGCCGCTTCAGTATCGGCCAGATCGTCCACCATCGCCGTTTCAACTACCGGGGTGTGATCGTCCAGGTTGACCCGGTGTTTCGGGGGACCGAGGCCTGGTACCAGCAGATGGCCACCAGCACCCCGCCAAAGGAGCGACCCTGGTATCACGTGCTGGTGGACCAGAGCGCCAGGCAGACCTACGTGGCCGAGCAGAACCTCGAGTTGAGCGCGGATCTCCGCTTTATCGAACACCCGGCGGTGCCCCTCTTCTTTGAGGCTTACTGGGACGGTGTTTTTGTGCCGCGTCCGATAGTACGTTGATCCGTGCCCTGGTTGCTGAAAAGCCCGGTGGTCCCTTAGTGAGTGGCGCGCGGTCGGTTCAGGCACCCCGAACGGACCGGTTTTGGCATACTATTGGCGATCCATTTAAGTGGGGGAGATTCCATGGTCAGGCGAGCACTGATCACCGGTGGCAATTCAGGCATCGGGTATGCCACTGCGGAGTTGCTGGTTGCCCGAGACTACGAGGTCACCATTTCTGGCCGTAACCCGCAGCGGGTGGCGGAGGCGGCGGAGCGTCTTGGGGCCAAGGCACTGGTGGCAGATGTCGCTAGTGTTGAGCAGCTGAATGGGTTGGCAGAGCCCTTCCTGAAGGAGGGGCTTGATGTTCTGGTTAACAGTGCGGGTATGGGTCAGGTCATCCCCATTGGGCAGTACACCGAAGAGGGTTTCGCGGAGCACATCAATGTCAATCTGCGTGGCCCCCTGTTTCTGATTCAGGCGCTGCTGCCAGCGCTGCAGGCCCGTCGCGGCGTGGTGGTGAGTGTCTCCACCGTGGCGGCGGAGACCGGTGGCCCGAGCTTTGTTCAATACGCCGCGGCCAAGGCGGGACTGAATGCCATGAGTCGTTGTCTCAGCATGGAGCTGGCGCCACTGGGGGTGCGAACCAATGTGGTCTCTCCAGGGCCGGTGGAGACCCCTATTTTTGCTAAACTCGGGGTGCCGGAAGAGCAGGTCGATGGGGTTCGCGCCGGTATGCTGGAGAGATCCCCCCTGGGTCGGCTGGGGCAGCCCGAAGATGTGGCCCGGGCGATTCTGGCCCAGATTGAAAACCCAAATGTGACCGGTGCCGTGTGGCAGATTGACGGTGGTTTCCGCTGGGCTTGAGCCGTATGCTTGACTGGAGAGATTGAATGACCCCACCCCTATTGCCCCTGCTGTGCGAGCCCCAGCAGCTCGCCGATCTGTTGGGTGATCCCCGCCTGCTTGTTGTGGATCTGTCGCGGCCGGAAATTTATGCGGTGGGGCATGTGCCCGGGGCGGTTTCACTGCCTTACAGCGCGATTGTGACGGCGCAGCCGCCGGTGATGGGTTTGTTGCCGGATGTGGCCCAGCTGAGCGAAGTGTTGTCCCGGATCGGGCTCACCCCGGACCGCCATGTGGTGGCCTACGATGATGAACCCGGGGGCAAGGCGAGTCGTCTGCTCTGGACCCTGGCGGCGGTTGGGCATCCCCATTTTTCGCTGTTGAATGGCGGGATCTCGGCCTGGCAGGCGGGGGGACTGAAGTTGAGCTCACGGGTGGAGACACCGACCCCGTCTGAATTTGCCGCGACGATTGATCCCGCCCCAATCGCGGACAGGGCCTGGATTGAGGCGCATCTGGATGACTCGGAGGTGGTGGTGCTCGATGTTCGTTCCGCCGCGGAATACCAGGGCCGTGAGCACCGGGCGGGCCGCAATGGCCATATTCCGGGGGCGATTAATATCGAGTGGAGTCTGGCGGTCAAGCCGGACCAGGCCACGGGCTTCCCGATGGCCCCGGAGCCGTTCGGCAAAGCGCTGTCCGAGGCGGGCATCACACCAGACAAAACCGTGGTGGTGCACTGCCACTCTCACCACCGCTCATCCCACAGTTTTGTGGCGCTGAAGGCCCTTGGCTATGACAAGGTCAAAGGGTATCCCGGCTCCTGGTCAGACTGGGGTAACCAGCCGGACACCCCGATCGAGGATTAGTCTGCGGCCGGCCTGGCCGCTTGGCTCAGGCGGGTGGAAAGAGGGTCGCAGCCCTTTCGTAGGGGTGGGGGTAGAGGCTTGCGCTCTGCTCTGGTGACAGACCCAAAGCGTGGGCCGCCTGCCAGGCCCAGTGGGGGTTCAGTAGCAGCGAACGACCCAGGGCGACCAGATCGGCCTGTCTACCCGCGACGATCTGTTCCGCCTGTTGCGGCTCGTTAATCATGCCGACGGTGATGGTGGGAATCTCAGCATCCTGCCGGATACGGCTAGAGAAGGGCACCTGATAGCCAGGTCCGACCGGGATCTTCTGGCGGGGATCCAGCGCGCCGGAGGAGACGTCGATAAAGGCGCAGCCCAGGGCTTTCAGGGCCTTCGAGAAGACCACAGACTGTTCGATATCCCAACCCCCCTCCACCCAGTCAGTGGCGGAGATACGGACGCCCCAGGGTTTCGATGTCGGCCAGACCCTGGCGACTGCAGCGGCTACTGCCAGAGGAAAGCGCATGCGGTTTTCCAGAGAGCCGCCGTACTGATCGGTGCGCTGATTGCTCAGGGGTGAGAGAAACTGGTGCAGCAGGTAGCCGTGGGCGCCATGCAGTTCAAGCAGATCGAAACCAGCCTGGTCCGCCCGTTTTGCGGCGTCTGCAAACCCGTTTATGACCCGTTCAATGTCCGTCTCATCCATCCCCCGGGGTGTCTGCAGTTTGCTGTAGGGCAGGGCGGATGGTCCGATGCTTTGCCAGCCACCCTGCTCAGGCGGGAGCGGCTTGCTGCCCTGCCAGAGGGTGGTGGTTGAGGCTTTGCGGCCAGCGTGCCCGATCTGAATCCCGATCGGTGGCCCGTGGTGTCGTTTATGGAAACCGATGATGGTCGCCAGCGCGTCGCGCTGCTTATCGTTATAGAGTCCGAGACAGTGGGGGGTGATTCGGCCCAGCGGCTCGATCGCAGTGGCTTCCACGATCACCAGCCCCAACCCGGCGCTGGCGTACTGGCCCAGGTGAACCCGGTGCCACTCTCCGGCGACGCCTTCGGGTTCAGCGGAGTACTGGCACATGGGCGAGAGCACGATGCGGTTTGGCAGCTGCAGATGTCCGAGTCTAAAGGGCGAGAATAGTGGGCTCATGGGGCTCCTTAGTGCAGGCTGGGGCGCCATTCGAGATGGCTGATGATGTCCGCTTCCCGCTCCGCCAGCGTCTGGAGTCGGGCTCTGATCTGGTCGGTGCTGAAATAGCTTTGGGCCATCTGTTGGAAAACCTGATGGTGCTGGTCTTCGCATCGGTAGAGCGCCAGATAGAACCGCTTCAGTTCTGCCTCTTCCAGTGCGTCGCTCAGCAGCTGGAACCGCTCTGCACCCCGAGCCTCGACCAGACTGCAGATAAGCAGCCGGTCGAGCAGTCGCTCGTCGCCACCGGTTCGGGAGCAGTCGAGCAGCTGGTTGATGTAGGGGTCTTTACCGTCTGGCTCCAGGCCAATGCCGCGCCGGGCCATGATCTGGTAGACCTCTTCGAAATGAGTCAGCTCCTCCCGGGCCAGGGCGATCAGGCGGGGCACAATTTTGTGGCGGTCGGCGTAGCGCATGACCATGCTCATGGCGAGGGCCGAGGCTTTACGTTCGCAGTTGGCGTGGTCCGCCAGAAAAGCCTCAAAGTTGTCGAGGATCACCGCCGTCCAGGCTGGATCGGTGGCCGCTAGCAGGGGTGTCGGGGTGCTCGGCACGAGAGTTGGCCAGAAAAGGAAACGGGCCGATGATACCACCGGACGGATCTCTTAACAGGATAGGCTGCGGGGTCGGGGCTGGCGGGCTGTTCCAAACAGACACCAGGCCTCTGGGGCGGAACAGCGCGGATTGGCAACCCGCCACAGGAGTCATATTAGCCAATAGTGCTGAAGCGGTGTACCTCCATTCGCTCAGGTGGCAATACATCTGCCTCGTCCGGCGCATCAAACAGCTCAACGGCGATGGCGGCCTCCATAAAGGCTGCCCCTAAATTGATCAGATTGCGCTCTGCCTCGGGTAGTTTGTCCAGAGGGAAACCGTCGAGATAAGTGCCGATCTCATCCATCCGGGGAAGCAGGGCGTTATAGAGGGCCTGAAGTTCCTCCAGGGAGCTGCTGAGGCGCTTGTTCCAGCGGCTGCGGTGGTCAGGTTGCGCCCACTCGGCAAAGGGCTGCAGATCGGCAAATTGCTTTGGTCGTTGGTACTGAGTCATTTTTGTAGACCTCCTTTAGCCCTTCACGTAGTCGTCGACCACTTTGTAGGAGTGGCGGATCATGATCTCCTGGTCGCCAAAATGCATCTCTTTGAGAATGCCGGCCTCCAGGTTTTGTTGAATCATCTCCAGATTGTTCAGATCCTCCCGCACCACATCCCGGATGTAGGCGGTGTTGTACTCCTGTGCCATCCAGTGGCTGGCGGTCTGTGCCGGCTGCATGTAGATGGTCATCTCCCAGCGGGTTTCGTTGTGGGAAATGGGCCAGTAATTCTGGGTCACATACCAGCCATCCAGGGGTTGGATGTTGGTCATGGGGAATATGACGATGATATCGGTCGCCCAGTCATCCAGTCCCTGAGGGTTTAATCCAGGGGGCAACTGGCGAGTCGCCGCTGCCGCCAGGTCCGGGGCGAGAGTTTGATGGCCGCCCAGCTTGCCGACCACAGCTTCAGCCGGGGAGGGCGTGTGGTTTGGGTTGGAGCGAGCGGAGATGACCCGGTGCCGGTCATACATGCGGGCCGCATCCATATAACCGTATGGATTGTCTGGGCTGGTAATCACGGCAGCCGCGGAGAGCTGATGGACAAATGCGAAATGGTAGGTCTCGACAAAGGCATCCAGAAAGATTTTCCAGTTGGCCTTGGCGTCGATGGTGAGGGTTGCGACCTTTGTTTTGTCATCAAAAAAGCCGGGATACCCGTCTGCGAGTTCACCCAGGTACTCCCTCAGAGTCTCTTTGGGTGACGGATCCAGATTGACAAAAATCCAGCCCTCCCAGGTGTCGACTGAAACCGGGGGCAGACCCGCGCAGCGGGTGTCCAGGGTCGGGAAAAGACCCGCTTCCGGCACAAAGTTCAGTTTGCCATCAAGGCCAAAATTCCAGCCATGAAAACGGCAGGTGAATCCCCGCGGGGCGTTGCCTGTTTCAGTGTAGGCGACCCGGTTGGCGCGGTGGGTACATACATTGTGGAATGCGTTGACCTCGCCGTTCTGGTCGCGGGTGATGACCACAGAGGTGTTGGCAAATTCAAACTCCTTCACCATGAAGTCACCATGGTTTGGAATATCCTCATTCCGACCTACGCGCAGCCAGACTTTCTTGAAAATCTTCTCTCTCTCCAGCTCGAAGTACTCCGGGGAGAAAACCTTCTCGATGTTGACCGGATCGAATCCGAGCTCCGGGTAGGCGGCGCTGAGGCGACCGGCGTAATTCTCTGAAGGTTTGTTCATGGGGTCCATCTCCTAATTACTTGTATATACATGTGAATCTCTGGTTTCCGACCGTTCTCGTTTGTGTTCAGCCGGGTGTGGCCGCCCGGGTTGCAGGCAGCTGGCGAACGGCCCGAGCACTCCTATCCAGGGTGCCCCGGTAACTTTTTACTAAGAGTTTTCGTTTAGATAATCGTTAACCGACTTGTGGTTATGGCGTACCGTGATCTCTTCGTCGCACAACACCATCTCCTTAAGAACGCCGGAGGCGATCATCTGCTGTGTGCCTTCCAAGGTGCTCATGTCCTCTCGAATCACATCCCGCTGATGGATCGCTGGATACTCCTGAGCGATCAGGTCCCCTGCGGTTTCGGCCTCATAGCAGTAGAAGCTCACCTCAAACAGGGTCTTGTCCACGGCGATGGGCCAGTACATCATGAGCAGATACCAGCCGCTGGCAGTGCCGAGCTGCATGGTGGGGAAGAGCACGCTGACATCAAACGCCCACGCGGGATTTTTTGACGGATTAACCCCTGGGGGCAGGTTGGCGGTGGTCTCCGCTGTGGCCGGGTAGAGCGGGGTTGCCGCGTAGGTAAAGCTTTTGCCCTCGATCGGCATGGGTTGATAACCGGGGTTGGCATAGACCGAACCGAGACGATGGCGACCGTGCAGCTCAACCGCATTGAAAGCGCAGTTGGGGTTGTCGGGACTGGCGAAGGAGTCCCGCAGGGACTGCCGATGCAGGGTCGGCGCGTGATACGCCTCGGTGTTGGCGTCAATGAAGTTTTTCCAGTTGCAGTCAACGGTGACTGACCAACGGCCATGCAAACTCATGCCATCGAAGTACCCGGCGTACATCTCAGCGTAATCACCAACCCAGGTTTTGAGGTCATCCCTGGGGTTTTGATCATGGTTAATAAAGATGAATCCTTCCCAGAGGTCGGCGGAGAGTGCGGGCATGCCGTGCTTGCTCTGGTCAAAGTCGTTGAACAGCTCCTTATTGGTGCAGTGAGCCAGCTTGCCCTCAAGATCAAAGGTCCAGCCGTGGAACTGGCACATGAAACCCCGGGTATTACCTTCACCGGGCTGCATGACCTTGTTCAACCGATGGGGACAGATATTGTGGAAGGCGCGGATTTTGTTGTCTTTGCCCCGGGCAATAATAACCGAGGTCTGCAGGATATCGATATCCTTGACCATGTAGTCGCCAACGTTTGGGATTTCGTCTTCACGACCCATGCAGAGCCAGGCATGCTTAAAAAGAATCTCCCGCTCCCGTTCGAAGTACGCTTCGGAGACGCAGGGTTCCACCGACATCGGGCCGCTGCCGAGGCCATACTGATGGGCATATTTGAGTGAGTCAGGTTTGTTCACTAGTAAGAGTCCTCGGTTAGAGCGCCTGTTCGTAGGGCAGGGTATGGACTTTGATCTTCTCCGCAGGATAGGCCCCGTGAACCACGTTATCCGGGGCGTTCCACACTTCCACGGAACGGGAGATTTCGATCGCCGAGAAGGCCATGCGCAGCAAATTTTTGTCCTCAGCCGCCAGATTCTTGATTGAGTGCCGGTTCAGGTGCTCAACCATGGCATCGAGCTGGGGCAGTACTGCATCGTAATAGGCTTTGATCTCCTCCATGCTGCTGCTAATCCGCTTGTGATAGCGCGCCTCGCGGGTGGCCAGGGCCCACTCTGGCGCAAAAGGCTGCAGGCTTTTGAACTCTTTCGGTAGTTGAGGCATGTGCGTCTGCTCCGTAGGTTATGGGTTGACGAGGTTGTCAACGACCCTGTACTGGTGGCGGCACCATGAAATCTCGTAGATAGTCTTGTCGACCGAGACGGGCCAGAAGTTGTAGGTCAGCATCCAGACGTAGGTGAGGTCCACAAAGAAGGTGGGAAACACCACGTTGATGTCGAACATGAAGGCGTCGTGGCCTTCGGGATTGACCCCTTTGTAACGTTCATCGCCGTCTCCTCCGCTGTTCTAATGACTGGCCGGGAAGAATGCTCAGGTCGAGGCGGATAGACATTGACACGGGTCAACTAATTTTGACCGGGCTGGAAGATGGGGCGAAAAAAAGCCCGCCAGGCAAATCTGGCGGGCTGGATTAGCAGGCTGCACCCTGGTGGCAGACCAGGGCAACGGGTTACGGCTGGCTAAGTATCCACTTCGTCAATTCAGCCGCTTCTTCCGGCGTCACATTCGGGTTGGAGTTCATCGGCACAATGCCCCAGTTGCCGTAGCCGCCCTGGATGATTTTGGCTGCGAGCCGCTTGATTAATGCGGCTCGGTCGTCTTCCGGGGCGTAGCGCAGCGAAATCGCCTGAAACGACGGTCCGATGTGGTGCTCTACCGGCCGATGGCACTCGTAGCATTTGTGCTCAACATAGAGCTTCTCCGCCGCGCTTTTCGCCATATCGGATTTGGGCGCACCGCTGGTTGCCGTCTGGCTGGGTGGACCGCTGGCTTCAGCGGTGTCGACTGCAATCGCTACGCTCAGCAGCAGGCCGACCGCCAGCAGGGATAAAAGGTTTCGTTGCAACATGGTTTTCCTTCTCATGGTTCGGGTTGTTCACTGCCGCACTTACTGTGCGGCAATCGACGTGGCAGAGTCCGGTTCGCCGGGAACCATCTCCACCACCATATGCGGCCCCTTGAGATGGGAGACCGGGGCATATGAGAAGTAGACATTGCCGGTTTTCTGGTCGACTGGAATGGCCCGAACGATGGTGGTGCCTTCGCTCGGCAGCGGGTACTCCACAAAGGTTTTGCTGGCTACATCGAAGCGATAGACCAGATTGCCATTGCCGCTCGCCAGCCAGACCGCG
>JAKLLR010000090.1 GCA_022014175.1 Gammaproteobacteria bacterium
TACTGATACTGAAGGCGAGGTTGGCCGCTTCGATCTGGCGGGGGTGAATCAGGGTTTTGCCGTCAAATCCGAGTTCAGCACTCTGCCGACAGGTGGCCTGCAACCCCTCCGCATCGTGCAGATTCATGTGGGGGCCGTCGATCACATCTAGATTGTGGCAGCGGGCAGCCAGGATAGCCGTGGTCATCGGCACCAGCAGGGGCAGGCGATCCTGGGGCTGGCCACAGCGGAGGTTGCTGGCCAGATCAGATGTCCCCAGCACCAGAGCGACCAGCCGGGGTGACGCACCCGCGATATTGGCCGCCTGAATAATACCCATCGGGGTCTCGATCATGGCCATCAGTGCGAGCTCTTCGCCAGCACTAGCCAGCGCATTGAGGGCTTCGTGGATATCCTGGGGACCCTCGACCGAGGGCAGCATGATCGCGTCAGGCGGGGTTGCCGCCAGGGCGGCGAGATCATCGTAACCCCAGGGGCTGGTCAGGGTATTGACCCTGACGATGCGTTCGAATCCCCGGTACTGGTCTGTTTTCAGCACCTCCGTGATCCGTGCTCGGGCTGCATCCTTGGCGTCTGGCAGAACCGTATCTTCGAGATCAAAAATCAGGCAGTCAGCTGCCACCTGAGTGGCTCGTTGCAGCGCCCGGTCATTGTCTCCGGGCACGAAAAGGACGGAGCGGCGTGGCCGGATCCGGTCTGTTCTATCCATCTATTTTTCCCCTCTTAGCCCGCCAGACTTATGGATTACTGGCGGGCATGATCTTCAGGGTGGGGGGCGCTGTCAACCAGGAGAGTCCGGATTGGTGCTTTAGCGCCGAAATCCGGTGCCGTTTCTGGCACAATTGAGACATCTTCACTGAGCGGAACACAGGACAGGTCGATGTCGAATTACGTGCGCTGGTTTGAGACCATCGGAATGGATGATGTGCCGCTGGTGGGGGGTAAAAATGCCTCTCTGGGGGAGATGATCAGCCATCTCTCTAACCTCGGCGTGATAGTGCCTGGCGGTTTTGCGACCACCGCTGAAGCGTATCGGGACTTTATGGCCCAAGAGGGTCTGGCCGGGCGGGTCGAGAAGGCCCTGTTGGCCCTGGATATTGAAGACATAGGGGCGCTGACCGCGACCGGTGCGCGGATCCGCGGCTGGGTGCTCGATATGCCGTTTCAGCCCGAATTGGAGGCGGCGATTCTAACAGCTTACCATCAGCTCGGTGGGCAGGGTGACGGCCGTTCAGTGGCGGTGCGTTCTTCGGCGACAGCGGAAGATCTGCCGGATGCTTCGTTCGCCGGGCAGCAGGAGACTTTTCTCAATATTCATGGCGATGAGAATCTCCTGCACGCGATCAAGCAGGTTTTTGCCTCACTGTTTAACGACCGCGCAATCTCCTATCGGGTGCACCAGGGTTTTGTGCATTCCGAGATCGCCCTCTCTGCGGGTATTCAGCAGATGGTCCGCAGTGATATTGGTGCTGCGGGGGTGATGTTTACTCTGGATACTGAATCCGGCTTCCGGGATGCGGTGTTCTTGACAGCCTCCTATGGCCTGGGTGAGACCGTTGTTCAGGGTGCCGTCAATCCAGACGAGTTTTACGTCCATAAGCAGACCATTGCCGCCGGCCGTCCCGGGATCC
The DNA here is from genome assembly GCA_022014175.1 of Gammaproteobacteria bacterium. Taxonomy (GTDB): domain Bacteria; phylum Pseudomonadota; class Gammaproteobacteria; order Immundisolibacterales; family JAKLLR01; genus JAKLLR01. The sequence goes on from JAKLLR010000090.1 coordinate 1,632, forward strand.
TGCGTCGCAGTCTCGGCAGTAAGGAGATCAAGATGGTCTATGGCGACGATGCCAGTGCCGGTCGTTCGGTGCAGACCCTGGATGTCTCTCCGGAGGAGCGGAGTCGGTTCTGCCTGTCGGATGAGGAGGTGGAGCACCTGGCTCGCCAGGCGATGACCATCGAAGCGCATTACGGTCGGCCGATGGATATCGAGTGGGGCAAGGATGGCGAAGACGGCAAGCTCTACATTCTTCAGGCCCGGCCGGAGACCGTAAAGGCCCGGAAATCGAGTCAGGTTCTGCGGCGCTATGTGCTGAAAGAGCGGTCAGAGGTGCAGGTTAAAGGGCGCAGTGTCGGTCAGGGCATTGGCAGCGGGAGAGTCCGGGTGATCCCCGGGGCAGCGGCGATGGGCACCCTGCAGGATGGCGAAGTGCTGGTCACCGACATGACCGATCCGGACTGGGAGCCGGTGATGAAGCGGGCCTCGGCCATCGTTACCAACCGGGGTGGCCGCACCTGTCACGCGGCGATCATTGCCCGGGAGCTGGGTATCCCTGCGGTGGTGGGTTGCGGTGATGCCACCGCGCGGCTGACCACAGGTCAGGAGGTCACGGTCTCCTGTGCGGAAGGGGATACCGGCTTCATCTACGACGGTACGCTCGAAGCGGAAGTGAATGACGTCGAGCTGGATGCCCTGCCGGAGCCGCCGACCAAGATCATGATGAACGTGGGTAATCCAGAACGGGCTTTTGATTACGCCAGCCTGCCCAACGCGGGGGTGGGTCTGGCCCGGCTGGAGTTTGTGATCAATCGGGTCATCGGGGTTCACCCCAAGGCGCTGCTGGAGTACCCCCATCTGCCCGGGGAGTTGAAGGCGTCCATCGAAGAGATCACTGCCGGTTATGCCGACCCGGTGAGTTTCTATGTGGACAAGCTCTGTGAGGGCATCGCCACTCTGGGAGCGGCTTTTTCACCCCATCCGGTGATTGTGCGGATGTCGGACTTCAAGAGTAACGAATACGCCAACCTGCTCGGGGGTGAGCGGTACGAGCCGGATGAGGAGAACCCGATGCTGGGGTTCCGGGGGGCGTCACGTTATATCTCCGAGAGTTTCCGGGACTGCTTTGCCCTGGAGTGCAAGGCCCTGAAGAAAGTGCGGGACGAGATGGGGCTCACCAACGTTGAAATCATGATTCCCTTCGTGCGCACGGTGGATGAGGCGGCCCGGGTGGTTGAGCTGTTGCGAGCCGAGGGGCTGGAGCGGGGGGTTAATGGTCTGCGGCTCATTATGATGTGTGAGCTGCCCTCGAACTGTCTGTTGGCAAGCGAGTTCCTGCAGTACTTTGACGGCTTCTCGATTGGCTCTAACGATCTGACCCAACTCACCCTGGGTCTTGATCGGGATTCAGGCCTGGTGGCCGAGACCTTTGACGAGCGCAATGCGGCGGTTAAGATTTTGATGAAGCAGGCCATCGACGCCTGTAATGCCGCCGGTAAATATGTGGGAATTTGTGGCCAGGGTCCGTCGGACTACCCTGATCTGGCGGCCTGGCTGCTGGAGCAGAACATCAGCAGCATCTCCCTGAATCCTGACAGCGTGATCAAGACCTGGATCTATCTGACTAACCTCTGATCCACTCCAGTTAACAGTGACCGGCTCAGACGAGCCGGTTGTTCTGAAATTGGCTGGGGGTTAGAACGCGCTGGCGATCGCGGATTCAACCGCGCCGAGGGTCGCATCAACAATCTGGGGTTTGCCGCACTGCTCAATGGCGATATCCGGGTCCTTGAGGCCATTGCCGGTGAGGGTGCAGACAATCCGGCTGCCGGATGGAATCCGTCCGGATTTAATATCCCGAATGGCGCCAGCGACAGAGGTGGCTGAGGCCGGCTCCGCAAAAATTCCCTCTTCACCCGCCAGCATCCGCTGGGTGGCCAGAATCTCCTCATCGCTGATGGCGTCAAACCAGCCGCCGGATTCCTTCTCCGCCGCTTTGGCCTTGTCCCAGGACTGAGGATTGCCGATGCGGATCGCGGTGGCCACCGTGTCCGGGTTGTCGATGGGGTGTCCGGCGATAAAGGGCGCGGCGCCGGCGGCTTGATACCCGGCCATCACCGGGCGGTGGGAGGCGGTACTGTCGTCGAAGTATTCCGAATACCCCATCCAGTAGGCGCTGATGTTGCCGGCATTCCCCACCGGCAGGCAGTGGTAATCCGGCGCGTCACCCAGCGCATCGACGATCTCAAAGGCCGCGGTCTTCTGTCCCTGCAGACGGTAGGGATTGATCGAGTTGACAATGGTGACGGGGGTCTCGCTGGCGACCTCTTTGACCAGGGACATGCCGTCATCAAAATTCCCCCGGATCTGCAGGACGGTGGCATTCAGCATCATCGCCTGAGCCAGTTTTCCATAGGCAATTTTGCCCTCCGGAATCAGCACGAAGGCCCGAATCCCGGCCCGGGCGGCATAGGCTGCGGCAGCGGCCGAGGTGTTGCCTGTAGAGGCGCAGATGACCGCCTGACTGCCGTCCGACACAGCCTGGGTGACCGCCATGGTCATGCCCCGGTCCTTAAACGAACCGGTGGGGTTGAGGCCGTCGAACTTGACGTAAATTTCCACGTCCAGGCCCCGGTTGCGGGGAATATTATGCAGCTGAATGAGTGGGGTATCTCCTTCGCAGAGGGAGATGATCCGGCAGCCGTCTTTGACTGGCAGGCGGCTGCGATAACGATCAATCAAGCCAAGGTATCGGGTATTGGTGGCCATAAGCTGAGTTTCAGTTATCCAGGTGTTCGAGACGAATACGGATGGCTGGGCCGTGCACAGAGGCCAGCGCTTCAATTTCTGTCAGGGCCTGCTCCATGGCCCGCTCCCGGACCCTGTGGGTCAGCAGGATGATCTCAGCCTCCGCCTCACTGGGCGCGGGTTCTTTCTGCTGAATTGCCTCAATGCTGATCCCCAGCTCCGCGAGTATCCGCGCCACTTCCGCCAGTACGCCGGGCCGATCATCCACCTGCATTCTGAGGTAGTAAGCGGTTTCGATCTCTCCCATCGGCAGTATCGGGATGGCCTGATCCCTACGCGTTCCCAGGTCTGCAACCCGTTGTGTCGGGCTACTGTCCAGCAGACGACTGCAGTCGATCAGATCAGCCACCACGGCTGAGGCGGTGGCCTCGGCGCCGGCCCCAGCGCCGCAGTAGAGGGTCGGACCGGCCGCATCACCCTTCACTTCTACCGCATTCATCACGCCGCTGACATTCGCCAGTAGCTGTTGTACCGGCAGAAGGGTTGGGTGGACCCGCATTTCGATGCCATCCGGCGTCTGTTTGGCCAGCGCCAGGTGTTTGATGCGGTAGCCAAGTCCTTCGGCGTAGGTGATATCGCGATCAGTGATATGGCTGATGCCTTCGGTGTAGACCCGTTCAAACTGTAGTGGAATGCCAAAGGCGATGGCGGCCAGAATGGCCAGTTTGTGAGCCGCATCAATCCCCTCGATATCGAAGGTCGGGTCCGCTTCCGCGTAGCCCAGCGCCTGAGCCTCCGCTAGCACTGCGTCGAAGGGCCGACTCTTCTCGCCCATCTCCGAGAGAATGAAGTTGCTGGTGCCGTTGATGATGCCGGTGAGCCATTCGATCCGGTTGGCAGCCAGCCCCTCTCGCAACGCTTTGATAATGGGAATGCTGCCGGCAACCGCCGCTTCAAACAGCAGGGGTACGTTGTGTGCCCGGGCCAGATCAAACAGTTCGGCGCCTCTCTCGGCGATGAGCGCTTTGTTCGCTGTAATAACGGGTTTGCCAGATTTGATCGCTTGTGCCGCAAGATCAAACGCTATGGTGCTGCCGCCAATCAGTTCCAGCACCACGTCGACTTCGGCGTTGTTAACCACCTCAAACGGGTTGTCGGTGAGCAGGATGTTGCGGGTGTCAGCAGCGCGGGGGCGGTTTGGGTTGCGGGCTGAGGCATGAATCACCTGAATCTGGCAGCCACTGCGGTCTGTAATCAGCGCGGCGTTATTGCGTAGCAGTTCCAGGGTGCCGCAACCGACTGTGCCGAGCCCGAGCAGGCCGACCTTGAGAGATTTCACTCCATTACTCCGCTGTCCGCATCCTGGCGAAACATCTGGCGCACGTTGCGTACCGCCTGTCGGGTGCGATGTTCATTTTCAATCAGGGCGATGCGCACGTAGTCATCTCCATATTCGCCAAAACCGATGCCGGGGGCGACAGCCACCTGGGCCTCCAGCAGCAGTCTTTTCGAGAACTCCAGGGAACCGAGATGAGCGTACTGCGCCGGTATTTTGGCCCAGGCAAACATCGAGGCCTTGGGCCGCTGTACCGGCCAGCCAGCACTGTTGAGGCCGTCACAGAGTACATCGCGGCGTCTGCGGTAACTCTCCCTGATCTCGGCCACACACGCCTGGGGGCCTTCGAGGGCGGCGATGGCGGCGACCTGGATCGGGGTGAAGGTGCCGTAATCCAGGTAGGACTTGATCTTGGCCAATGCACTGATCAGGATTGGATTGCCGCACATGAAACCGACCCGCCAACCTGGCATGTTGTAGCTTTTCGAGAGGCTGAAACACTCCACGGCGATCTCTTTCGCGCCAGGCACCTGCAGTATTGAGGGGGCCACATAACCGTCAAAGACGATATCCGCATAAGCGAGGTCGTGCACGATCCAGATATCGTGTTCCCGGGCGACTTCAACTACCCGGGTAAAAAAATCCAGATCAACACATTGGGCGGTCGGGTTGCTCGGGAAATTCAGCACCAGCAGCTTGGGTTTTGGCCAGGATTTGCGGATTGCATCCTCCAACTCAGCAAAAAAGTCACCATCCGGGGTGATTGGCACATGGCGGATATCCGCCCCGGCAATGACAAAGCCGTAGGGGTGGATCGGATAAGTCGGATTCGGTACCAGTACCGCATCACCCGGGCCGACTGTGGCCAGCGCCAGATGGGCCAGTCCCTCTTTCGAACCGATGGTGACAATCGCTTCGTCGCCGGGGTCAAGATCGACCTGAAAACGCTCTCTGTACCAGTTGCAGATCGCCCGCCGGAGACGTGGAATGCCCCGGGAGACGGAGTAGCGGTGGGTGTCCGGGCGCTGGGCCACCTCTATCAGCTTATCCACGATATGCTGCGGGGTGGGCTGGTCCGGGTTACCCATGCCAAAATCGATAATGTCCTCGCCACGATGGCGGGCCGCAACCTTCAACTCGTTGACTGCGTTGAAGACATAAGGCGGCAGCCGTTCAATGCGGGGAAAATGATCCTTGCCCAAGACTGGTTTAACCTGTGATTGAATAGCGGGTCCAACAACTGCTACCGCTCAGCTGCTGCGGTAATCAGACGGTGACGGCAACTGTGAAAATGAGCGCAAATTCTACATGAAAATCAGTCTCGAAATTGGTGATGGAATCTATCGGGTACAGGCATCCCGCCCTGGTTCCGTGACGCTGACCCGGGGCACCGGGGCGGGCGTGGCCGAGAGCAGCAGTGAACAGAGTGCCAGTTTTTTGCTGACGCCGGACCAGTTGATCCCCGCCTGGGGGCCTCTATCAGTGGAGGATGTGGGTGAAGCGGAACTGTTACCGGTGCTGGATCTCAAACCTGCGGTGGTGCTTCTGGGCACCGGTAATCGCCCGGTTCTGCCAGATATGGGCCTGATGCAGCTGTTTCTCTCCAGGGGTATTGGTTTCGAGACCATGCAGACCCCCGCAGCCTGCCGCACCTTCAATCTGCTGGCTTACGAAGGGCGGCGGGTGGTGGCTGCACTGATTGTTGAATAGAGCCCCTCGCCTTAGCGGCGTTTCGGCAGCAGGGACAGGGGGTTAATGGTATTTCCCTGGCGCCGGATTTCGAAGTGGAGCTTGACTTGATTGGTCCCGCTGCTGCCCATGCGGGCGATCTGCTGGCCCTGTTTGACTCTGTCGCCCTCATTGACCAGCAGGCTGTCGTTGTGAGCGTAGGCACTGAGATAGGTCGCATTGTGTTTGATGATGATGAGGTTGCCGTACTGCCGCAGGCCGCTACCGGCGTAGACCACCTGACCATCGGCCGCAGCGGAAATTTTTGCCCCCCGATGGCCACTGATATCGATACCTTTGTTACCACCAGCGGCTGCGGAGAATCCTTCCTGCACAGCCCCTGCGGCGGGCCAGGCCCAGGTAGTTACAGCGGCGGTGGGTGTGTTGCTGGTGGTCGGCTGTGGGCGGTGACTGCTTCCGGCAGTTGAGGGTTTCGGTTTTGGTGGAGGTGAATAGGCTTTCTGTCCGGCCACCCCGCTGATTTTCAGCACCTGTCCCGGGTAGATCGTAAACGGAGATCGGATGTGGTTAACCGCCGCCAGGCTGCGGTAATCCACCCGGAAACGCCAGGCAATCGAATAGAGCGTATCACCCTTGTGCACCGTGTAACTGGATGAGTTCCTGGGGAGTTTCGAGGTGGTATGACGTGGCCCCAGAGGCGCGACTGCGCTGCCGCCACCGCAGCCGGTCAGGGTCACCGCTAGTGCGAATAGCAGACAGAGGAGGAGGGTGCCTTTGCGGATGGTCTGGGGCACGCTGAGGCTCCTGTCCCGCTATCTCCGTCCGGAGAGCATGGGAACGAAGTTGACGCGTTCGATCAGGGTTTGAGTAAAGCCGTCTTCGCCGCGCTCGACCAGTAGCAGTTCCTGTTTTTCCGCATTGCCAACCGGCACCAGTAAGCGCCCCCCCGGTGCCAGCTGTTCCAGCAGAGCCGTGGGAATCGCGGTGGGTGCGGCGGAGGCCAGAATCGCGTCAAAAGGCGCCTGATTTTTTAGGCCCCGCAAGCCGTCGTCCAGATGGATGGTGACGTTGCGGATGTTAAGTGCTTTCAGATTCCCCCGCGCGGTCTCCGCCAGGGCGCGAATGCGCTCAATGGTGTGAACCTCGCCACAGAGTTGCGCCAAAATTGCGGCCTGGTAGCCGGAACCGGTGCCAATTTCCAGTACCTTGCGGGGCGACCCTTCCCCCAGCAGAGTGGCGCTCATCTGGGCCACGGTGTGGGGGTGAGAGATGGTCTGACCGTGGCCGATAGGCAGCTGGGTATCTTCGTAAGCGCGGCTGGAGAGAGCTTCATCTACAAACAGGTGGCGGGGGGTTCGGCGCAGGGCCTCCAGTACCCGCTCATCAGTCACCCGGCCCTGGTCCCGAATACGTTGAACCATGCGATCCCGAGTCCGCTGGGAGGTCATGCCGATGCCTTGGGTATCGGAAGTCATAACGCGGTGACCTGCTCCATGTTCGGGGGGTTGAATACAAAAAAAGCCGGCGCCAATCGGGCCGGCTTCCAGTGTTGGTCGGGACGACAGGATTTGAACCTGTGACCACTTGACCCCCAGTCAAGTGCGCTACCAGACTGCGCCACGCCCCGATGTATTCTGACCCGCTCTGGTTGGGCGGGCCGGTATGATACACCGGCGACTGAATCCGGCAACAGCAATTCAGTCTTTGAGGATGGCCAGAACCTCTTCCAGCTCGAGGC
>JAKLLR010000159.1 GCA_022014175.1 Gammaproteobacteria bacterium
CCAGTCGACCTGGGAGACCATGGCGCTGCAAAGCCTGCGGCCCGAAATCGGCTGGGTGCTAAAAAAACAGCTGCTGCGGGTGCCCTTTTTTGGCTGGGGCATCGCCATGACCCGCCCGGTCGCCATCGACCGGGGCTCACCCCGGGCGGCGGTTGAACAGGTGCTGCGAGATGGCAAGAGGCTGCTTGAATCCGGCCGCTCCATGGCGATCTTTCCGGAAGGCACCCGGATCTCACCGGGCAGTCGGGGGCGCTACAACCGCAGTGGTGCGGCACTGGCCAAGGCTGCAGGGGTCCCCATCATCCCGGTGGCCCACAACGCCGGCGAATTCTGGCCCCGCCGCCGTTTCAGCAAAACCCCGGGAGAGATCGAGCTGATCTTTGGCCCGGCCATCGACAGCAGCACCATGTCGGCCGCAGAACTCACCCAGACAGCGGAGAGCTGGATCGAACAGGAGGTGGCCCGAATCAGCGGACGTCCGCTGGCGCTGCCAGAAAATCACTAAGGGCTGCGAATCCCGCCACCGAAATCGTCTCCGGCCTGGCCGTGGGATCGATATCCAGACCCGTCCAGTCGGCCGCACTCAGTTCGGGAAAAAGCTTCCGCAGCATCTTGCGGCGCTGGGCAAAGGCCCGCCGCACCACCTCCGCAAAACAGCTTTCATCCCTGACCTTAATTTTGTGATCCCGCAACGGCCGCAGTCGCACCACCGCTGACTCGACCTTCGGCGCAGGCCGGAAAGAGTCGGGGGCCACTCGCATCACCTGCTCCACACCGCAGTGATACTGCACCATGACCGAGAGACGACCATAAGTGCGACGACCGGGGTCCGCCACCATCCGTTCAACCACCTCCAGTTGCAGCATGAAGAGCATCTCATCGATAGCATCAAGCTGGGTGAACAGGTGGAACAGCAGTGGCGTGGAGATGTTGTAGGGCAGATTGCCGATCAGCCTGAGCCCACGCCCCGGCTGTTTCATTGAGGCGAAATCGACCGTCAGCGCGTCGGCTTCAACTAATGTCAGCCCCTGGTCACCGAAACGTTGCCGCAGATCTGCAGCCAGATCCCGGTCCAGTTCAACCGCAATCAAACGACCTGAACGGGCCAGCAGGGGTTCGGTCAGAGCCCCCAGGCCGGGGCCGATCTCCACCACAACCTCATCGTCTCGCGGCGCCAGGGCGCCTATAATGCTCTGGATCACCCCCTGATCATGCAGAAAATTCTGGCCGAACCTTTTGCGGGCACGAAAACCGGTCGCCATCAGGTGATGAACTCCAGGGCGGTCTCGACCGCAGCCACCAGACTGCCGGGGTCTGCCCGGCCGCTACCGGCCAGATCCAGCGCCGTACCGTGGTCTACCGAGGTGCGCACGAATGGCAGCCCGAGTGTCACATTAACGGCGCCGCCAAAACCCTGGGCCTTCAGGACCGGCAGCCCCTGATCGTGATACATGGCTAACACCACATCGGTCCCTTCAAGCTGGGCTGGAGTGAAGGCGGTATCCGCCGGCAGTGGTCCGGTCAGATCAAACCCGGATGCCGCCAGGGTTCGAATAACCGGCTCGATAACCTTGATCTCCTCCCGCCCCAGATAGCCGCTCTCACCGGCGTGGGGATTGAGACCACAAACCAAAATAGCCGGCGCCCGACCCAGCCCGGCCGTCAAGCTGGCATCCAGCACCCGGATCACCCGCTCCAGCAGCTCCGGGGTGATCGCGTCAGCCACCTGTCGAAGCGGCAGGTGAGTGGTCACCAGGGCGACCCGCAGCGCCCCGGCGACCAGCATCATCACCACCTGTTCCGTGGCCGAACGGGCCGCAAGATATTCGGTATGACCGGAGAAGGGGATACCCGCCCCGTTGATGACCGACTTCTGCACCGGCGCGGTCACCATGCCGGCATAGGCGCCCGAGAGGCAACCATCGATGGCCAGATCGAGCAGCTGCAGGACATAACCGGCGTTGGCGGGATTGAGCTGGCCACAACAGACCGGCTGATCAACGGCCACCGACAATAGATTGAAACAGCCCGGAACCTGGGCAACCGGCGTCGCCTGAGGATCAAAACCCTGAAAATTGAGGGACAAACCGAGCTGTTTCGCCCGCTGGGAGAGCAGGTCGGGATCCCCGAGAAAAACCAGCTCTGCCGGATAACTGGCCCGGGCCGCCAGCTGCAGACAGAGATCCGGACCGATGCCCGCGGGCTCGCCGGTTGTCACCGCCAGCCGCGGCAGGGAGCGACCGTAATCCGAACGGATCAGAGTCGGTACTCGACGTAGGCTTCGTCCCGCATTCGCCGCAGCCACGCCTCGGTCTTCTCGTCCGCGAGGCGCGACATCAGCTGTTGCCGTGCCTGACCCCGGCGAAAGTCCTCAGTACCGTCGTAGTCTCGATGAGCGGT
>JAKLLR010000091.1 GCA_022014175.1 Gammaproteobacteria bacterium
TTTTGCTCTTGGTTATATCTGAGTTAACTAATTCGGAGCCGTTGGAGATACAGCCGCAGTGTAAATGAAGGCCTGTATTGCCCGCGCCAAACGTGGCGTAATTCCGCGGTTTAGCGGCAAGTCTGGAACATGATCCATTTGTTGTTGCACGGAGACAGGTCTTGCGCATCTAACAAAAACTCCGCAAGCATTTCGTTGCGGAGTTCAGCCTATTTTTATCGTTGGGGTGACTGAGCCGTTAGGCCGGGGATCTGTCGATAGAGTTGCTGCTCTGGCTGGGCAGAAGGTCGGTTCCGTTACTGATCGGGCGGCAGCCCGCCCTCACCCGTGTAACAACAATAGAGACGGGTCTTCAATGAGTTCGATGACGACTTCGGCAAACATCATGGCGGTGACGCCGTCGATCAGGCGATGATCGTAGGTCATGACCAGGTGCATGATTTTCTGCACTTCGATGTCGGTGTCGTTGATTGCGACGGGCTCGTTGGCGATGCGGCCCATACCGAAGATAGCGGCCTCGGGGTAGTTGATGACCGGGGTGCCGTAGACATCGTGTTTGGAGTGGCTGCCGGTGTTGGTGAGGGTGTAGGTGCCGCCCTGCATCTGGGCGACGCTGAGTTTGCGCTCTTTAGCCAGGCTGGCCAGCTCACCGATCTCGTCTGACAACTCGACAATGGACTTCTGGTCCGCATTGCGGATCACGGGCACCACCAGTCCGGCATCGGTATAGACCGCGACACCGATGTTGTAGTCCCGGTAGGTGATGATTTCGTTGCTCTCCTCATCAATGCTGGCGTTGAAGTAGGGGAACATTTTGAGGGCCGGGATCAGGGCTTTGATCATCATCGCGGTGTATGAAATGCGGCTCTCGGATTTGGCGTTCAGCCGATTGCGCAGGGCGACGAACTCACCCGCTTTGGCGCGATAGCCGGTGGTGACCTCCGGAATCCGGGTTTTGGCCAGCACCATCCTCTCGGCCATGCGTTTGCGCATGCCTTTTAGGGGTTCCCGGATCACCCGGGCCTCGTCACTGATGGGCAGGGGCGGTGCGGCCGGGGTTGCCGCTGCGGCTGGACGGCTGGCATCCACGTCGTCTCGCACCACGCGACCTTTCGGACCGCTGCCGCTGAGTGCGTTGACATCAACACCCTGCTCCCGGGCGTAACGCCGGGTGCTGGGGGCTGCGGCAACGCGGCCTGCTGTATTAGCTACGGCAGCCGGGGTTGCTGGTTCTTCTGTGGCCGCAACAGGTTCAACGGGTGCCGCTTCAGCCACGCCATGACCAAACTGCTGGCGGGGGGGCTTTTCGGTTTCAAAAACGGCGATCACCTGCCCGACTTTAAGGGTTTCACCCACCTCGCCCACCAGTCGCAAAAGAGTGCCGCTACAGGGCACCGGAATCTCCACCACGGCTTTGTCGGTTTCGATCTCACAGAGGGGGGCGTCCTCCTCCAGAGTCTGGCCCGGGGCGACGTGCCACTCCAGCAACTCTGATTCGGTAATCCCCTCGCCCACATCCGGCAATCTGAATTCAAACTCCATCTCTCGCTCCGCCCTGATCTGTTTGTGTTGATTTATCTGGCTGGTTTGTTACTTCGCTCAGTAACGATAATTCATGACCTTTTCAATGCCGTACTGAATGCGCTGGGCATCCGGCAGATAAAAATCTTCGGTCTGGTTGTCCGGAAAGTTCACGTCAAACGCGGTGACTCGCTGCACCGGGGCCAACAGCCACTCCAGCAGGTTCTCATGCACCAGCGCTGAGATCTCCGCACCCGGCCCCAGGGTCCGGCGGGCCTCGTGAACCACCACACAGCGGCCGGTCTTCTTGACCGAGGTGAGAATGGTCTCCACATCCAGCGGTGCCAGGCTGCGCAGATCGATCAGCTCCACATCTGCATCCACATTTTTCAGGGCCAGCTGCGCCTGCTCGACCATGCCTCCCCAGGCGATGACCGTGACATCCTTGCCCGGTTTGATGATCTCGGCCTTGTCGAGAGAGAGCAGATACTCCTCGGTCGGCACCGGCTCGCGCCGGGCGCGATACTGTTTGGTGTGCTCCAGGAACACCACCGGATCATCCGAGCGGATACTCGCGGCCATCATCCCTTTGGCCTGGTAGGGGCTGGAGGGACAGACCACCCGCACCGCAGGGGTGTGGGCCAGAAAGGTTTCAGTCGATTCCGAGTGAAACAGCAGGGGTTTGATGCCGCCGCCAAACGTCATCCGGATGGTCATCGGCACAGCGCAGAGCCCGCCGGTACGCTCATACATATTGGCCACCGAGCAGACAAACTGTCCAAAGCTGTTGTAGAAAAACCCCATGAACTGCATCTCGACCACCGGCCGCAGCCCTCTCACAGCCATGCCGACTGCGGTGCCGAGCACGCCATTTTCTGACAGCGGCGTATCAATCACCCGCTGGGGGCCGAACTCATCGTAGAGCCCTTCGGTGACCCGAAAGACGCCGCCGATGGGGCCGATGTCGTAACCATACATAATAACGGCAGGGTCCCGCGCCATCTCCTGCCGTAAGCCACTGTTGATGGCGGTGATCAGATTCATCTCTTCACGGGTTGTTACGGTGTTGCTCATGAACCCTCTCCCGGTTGGTGGTCGGCGAGAAACGGGTTGCGCCCCTCCAGTTCAGCCTGCAATTCGGCCCGCTGGACGCGCTCCGCCCAGCTCGGCTCGCCCTGCAGGTGGTGCTCAAACATCGTCTCCGGGGTGGAGCGTGGCACGCTGCGGGCGAGTTCGGCAGCGGCCTCGACAAAGGCCTTGGCCTCGTCCGCCTCCTGCTGTTTGGTCTCGTCGGTCAGGATGCCCTGGCCCTCAAGGTAGGCGGTAAACCGGTCGAGCGGATCGAGGGTACGCCAGTAGGCGGCCTGCTCATCGTCGCGGTAGACCTCCGAACTGTCCGAGGTGTTGTGATCGACCACCCGGTAAGTGACGCACTCGACCAGCGTAGAGCCCTCACCAGAGCGGGCCCGGGCCACCGCCTCGGATACCGTTTGATATACCGCCAGGACGTCGTTGCCATCCACCCGGGCACCGGGCAGACCATAGGCACTGGCTTTTTCGGCGAAGGTGGCGGAGCCGGTCTGCCGACTGGCGGGCACCGAAATCGACCAGCCGTTGTTGACCACAATAATCACACAGGGGGCCTTGAAGACACCGGCAAAATTGAGGGCGTCATGGAAATCCCCCTCGCTGGTGGAGCCTTCACCGGTGAAGGTCATGGTGACCGCCGTGCTGCCCTGAAGCTGGTCCGCCATGGCCGAGCCCACGGCGTGGGTCACCTGTGAAGCCAGAATCACGCCGTAGGGCATAAACTGGACTTTCGGTAGATCAACCTCATCAATCGGCAGGTGAGCGACGATTGTCTCGGGGGCGGCGCCGAACAGCCCGGCCATGGCCCGCGCAAGGGGTGCGTTCCAGTAGAGGTGGCCGCTGAACTGACGATAGGAGGGGTAGACCAGATCACCCGCCTGTAGAGCTGCCATCGCCCCCACACCAATCGCCTCTTCACCTCTGGACTGGGCGGTGACACTCAACTCACCCCGTCGCTGCATACGGATGGTCATATCCTCATAGGCCCGGGTGCGGACGATTGAGCGGTACCATTTCAGCAGCTCTTCCGGCGCGACGTTCGGCACCTCGCCTTTGGCTACGCCTGATGGCTCAAGGATACGGATAAAGTCCTCCGAGACCTTCGGCTCAGACCATTTTGTTTGTCCCATTCTTCTCTGTCCTGTCTTGGCTCATTCGACCCCACGCCGGGGGAGGCAATCATACCGCAGGGACCGGTCGCCCGCGATGTTGGCCTGGCGACATCAGGTCTGGCAAACTTCTGGCCGATATCAAAACAACAAATGAGGACAAGATGGGCGTTCAAACACCGGATGAGAAGGAGATCAGCCTGAGTGATCGAGACCGCTCTGCGTTGCGGGGAGTGGTCTGGGTCGGCGGCATCGTAATAGCAACCACCTTCGCATATGCGATTCTGCGCTATGTGGTGTTTGGCCCGATCGCGGCGGAGAACATCCCGCTCTATGTGTTTAACAAATCCCTCGCCTGGGGTTCCCTGATTCTGCTGGCGATCAGCATGTCTATGGGGGCTCTGGGTCGGCTCTGGCCGGGGCTGTTTGCCCGCCACGTCTGGCACCGCAAATACATCGGAATCATGGGATTTTTCATCGCCACGCTACACATCTGTGTGTCCGTTTTCATCATGGGCTTTGGCTACTTCCGGAGTTTTTTTACCCCCACTATCAAGATGACCTTTATCGCCGAGCTCTCCATGCTGTTTGGCCTGCTCTCCTGGTTTCTACTTCTTTTTCTGGCGGTAACTTCGTTCCCGAGCGTCCAGAACAACATGTCGCGCAACTACTGGCTGCGGTTTCATCACTGGGGGGTTTACGCCGTAGTGCTCGGCAGCCTGCACGTGCTCTACGGCTACCCGAGCTGGTTCACGCCGGAGAGCTGGTATGGTGGCATGCCGCCGATCACACTCTGGTCATTCGCCGTGATGTTCGTGATGCTGGCAGTGCGTTTTCTCGGGCGGCCTAAAAACTAGGCCAGCCAGCTGCGGGCATTCTGGAACATCCGCAGCCAGGGGCCGTCCTCGCCCCACTGCGGTGGATGCCAGGAGTTCTGAACCGTACGGAAGAGCCGCTCCGGGTGCGGCATCATGATGGTAAAACGGCCATCGGCGGTGGTGAGCCCCGTAACGCCTGAGGGCGAACCGTTGGGGTTCATCGGATAGTTTTCCGTCACTGCACCCCGATTATCGATATAACGCAACGCCACCAGGCCGTCAGCTTCGATCTGACCCAGATCAGTGGCAGCGGCGAACTCCGCCCGGCCCTCGCCATGGGAGACCACCACCGGCAGACGAGAACCCGCCATCCCCCGCAGCAGAATCGACGGATTTGGGGGAATCTCGACCATCACCAGCCGCGCTTCAAACTGCTCGGACTGATTCCGCAGAAACCTGGGCCAGTGCTGGCTGCCGGGAATCAGCTCTTTGAGTGAAGAGAGCATCTGGCAGCCGTTGCAGACCCCCAGGGCGAAACTGTCGGTACGACTAAAGAAACCGCTGAACTGACTCCGCCCCGCATCGCTCAGGCGGATCGAGCTGGCCCAGCCCCGACCGGCCCCCAGAACGTCGCCATAGGAGAAGCCACCGCAGGCCGCCAGGCCGTGGAACTCATCCAGGGTAATTTGGCCCGAGAGGATGTCGGTCATATGCACGTCACGACTATCAAAGCCGGCCCGATCAAATGCCGCCGCCATCTCCATTTGGCCGTTGACCCCCTGCTCCCGCAGAATCGCCACTTTTGGCCGGGCCTGACCGACAATGGCCGGGCCATGAGCTGGATCAAAGGTCAGGGTTGCAGAGAGCCCGGGGTCGCTCTCATCCAGCAGGCCGTCATACTCCGCATCCGCACACGCCGGGTTATCCCGCAGACGCTGAATGGCGTGGGAGGTGCTGGACCAGATCCGCTGCAGCTCGACCCGTGACCGGCGGAATGTCTCCTCTCCCGCCTTCCGAATCACCAGATCACTGCCTTCGCCCGGCGCCCCCAACAGGGTCAGTTGCAGACCGAACGCCGTGCCCAGATCCAGAAACAGGTCGAGCTGTTCTGCTGGGACCTGCACCACCGCACCCGGCTCTTCGTTAAAGAGTGCCCCAATTGCATCATCCCCAAGGGCGGTGATATCGATATCCAGACCGCAGTGGCTCGCAAAGGCCATCTCGCAGAGCGTGGCGAAAAGACCACCATCGGACCGATCATGGTAGGCCAGCAGCAGATTCTGGCTGCGGGCGGTCTGAATCAGGTCAAAGAAGCCGATCAGGCGCTGGGGCTCATCCAGATCCGGCACTTCGGTACCCATGGCGGACCAGCTCTGCAACAGACTCGACCCACCCATCCGCTGGCGACCATCCGCTAAATCAATCAACACCAGGTTTGAGGGCTGGGCGAGAGCAAGCTGCGGCGTCAGGGTCGTTCGTACATCGGTCACCGGAGCAAACCCGCTGACCACCAGGGAGACGGGAGAGACCACGGATCTCTCTTCTCCGTCAACCTGCCAGGCGCTCTTCATGGAGAGGGAGTCCTTGCCCACCGGGATCGCAATGCCGAGTGCGGGGCAGAGCTCTATACCTACTGCCCGTACTGCTGCGTAGAGGGCGGCATCCTGACCCGGACTGCCACAGGCGGCCATCCAGTTGGCGGAGAGTTTGATGTCTGACAGGGCTGCGATATCTGCCGCAGCAATGTTGGTAATCGCTTCGGTCACAGCCATTCGCGCGGCAGCCGCGGCATCCAGTATCGCCAGCGGCGTGCGTTCACCCACCGCCATCGCTTCACCAGTGTTGGCCGCGTAACCGCTGGAGGTGACCGCCACATCTGCCACCGCGACCTGCCAGGGGCCAACCAGCTGATCGCGGCAGACCAGGCCGGTGACACTGCGATCACCAATGGTAATCAGAAACCCCTTGTCCCCGACTGTGGGCAGGCTCAACACCCGCTCGGCGGCCTCGTTCAGATCCAGGGCCTGATGGTCAAAGCGCTGGGACGACAGCGTAACCCTCTCGGCCACCCGGGTCATTTTCGGCGGTTCGCCCAGCAGCGTGGCCATCGGCAGATCAACCGGGGCGTTATCAAAACAGTCGTCCCTGACCCGCAACTGCTGCTCGGTTGTTGCGTGGCCCAGCAGCGCCCAGGGGCACCGCTCCCGGGCGCAAATTTCGGCGAACTGATCGAGTTGCTCCGGACCCACTACGAGCACATAGCGCTCCTGGGATTCATTGCACCAGATCTGCAGCGGCGACATGCTGGGGTCGTCACTCGGCACGGCCCGCAGATCGATCTCCGCGCCCCGGTCGCACGCGGCGACCAGCTCCGGCAGGGCATTTGAAACCCCGCCAGCGCCGACGTCGTGAATAGAGATGATCGGATTCTGATCCGCCAGGGCGATACAGCCGGTGATCACCTGCTGACAGCGCCGCTCCATCTCCGGGTTGTCCCGCTGCACGGAGTTGAAATCCAGCGCGGCTTCATTACTGCCGGAGTCCATGGAGGAGGCAGCCCCCCCGCCGACCCCGATTTTCATGCCCGGACCGCCGATCTGAATCAGGCAGGCACCGGCCCCAAAGTCGTGCTTATAGAGATGTTCCGGGCTGATAGTACCCAACCCGCCGGCCAGCATGATCGGCTTGTGGTAACCCCAGATCTGCCCCCCTACCGGCAGCTCGAAACTGCGGAAATAGCCGGTCAGATTGGGGCGGCCAAATTCGTTGTTAAAGGCGGCCGCTCCAATCGGCCCCTCGAGCATGATCTGCAGGGGTGAGGCGATCTGGGCCGGGCGGCCCGGGTCAGTTGCTTCGCAGGGCAGCTCCACGCCCGGCAGACGCAGGTGGGAGACGGAAAAACCACTCAGGCCACCCTTGGGGCGCCCCCCCCGACCAGTTGCGCCTTCATCCCTGATCTCACCACCAGCGCCGGTGGCCGCGCCCGGAAACGGCGCAATCGCGGTGGGATGGTTGTGGGTCTCCACCTTCATCAGAATGTGGGCCAGATCATCCCGATAAGCGTACGCTCCGCCAGCCCGGGGCTCCGCCAACCACTGCGGGCTTGGGGGGCCAACAATCACCGAAGAGTTGTCGCTGTAAGCCACCAGTACGCCGTCCGGATTCAGCTTGTGGGTATTACGAATCATCTGAAACAGGGAGTGCTCTTCAGCCTGGCCATCCAGCACCCAGCCTGCATTGAAAATCTTGTGACGACAGTGCTCGGAGTTGACCTGGGCAAACATCATCAGTTCAACATCTGTCGGGTCACGCCGGAGGCCCCGGTAACTCGTCGCCAGATACTCAATCTCATCGTCTGAAAGCGCCAGCCCCAGACGCTGGTTGGCTTCGATCAAGGCAGCGTTGCCTGAGTCAAGCAGCCGTACTCTCTCAACCGGCACCGGATCAGTCTTAACGAAGACCTCTGAAACCGCCGCACCGCTCTCCAGCACCGCCTCGACCATGGGGTCGTGGATCAGCGCTTCAACCGCCTTGACCTGCGCTGGACTCAGGGCCTGGTCTGAAGCCAGGCGATAGCAGACTGCCCGCTCCAGCCGCTGCACCTGGGGCAGGCCGCAAACTGTGGCGATCTCGGTGGCTTTCGACGACCAGGGGGAGCGGGTACCGGGCCGGGGCAGAACCCATAGCTCCAAAGCGCTCTGCCCCGCTTCTGATTCCGCTTCGCCGTAATCCAGCAGCGCCAGTAGCCGCTGCTGTCGCGGCGGCGACAGGGGTTCACTCAGCTGCACCAGATGCAGATAAGTTGCGGTCAGGCCCTGGACGGCGGGTGCGGCCCGCTGAATCGCCCTTAAGAGGCGATCACGGCGAAAGGGAGAGAGCGCAGCTGCGCCGGGTAGTAGCAGAGTCTCAGTCTCAGACGCTGCCCCGGATGTCACGCTCGGGTCGCCGGCGGCAGCTCCACGCCTAGCCGACTGGCCACCTCTTCATAGCCCTCAACCACCTCCCCGAGCCCCTGACGGAAGCGGTCCTTATCCAGGGGTTTTCGGGTCGCCTTGTCCCACAGACGACAGCCATCCGGAGTAAATTCGTCCCCCAGTAGCAGCTCACCCTGATACCGGCCAAACTCTAGCTTGTAGTCCACCAACAGCAGATCTGCGGCCAGAAAAAGGGGCTTGAGCACGCTATTCACGGCCAGTGCCAGCTCTCTCATCTGCGCGGTTTCAGCTTCGGTGGCCCAACCAAAACAGCGGATGTGGTGGGTGTTGACCATCGGATCATGCAACTCGTCATTTTTAAGAAAAAACTCGAACAGCGGCGGATCCAGCTCCAATCCGGACTCAACGCCGAGACGCTTACAGAGACTACCGGCACTGATATTTCGTACAACACACTCAATCGGCACCATATCGAGCCGTCGCACCAGGGCCTCCTGATCGCTC
>JAKLLR010000092.1 GCA_022014175.1 Gammaproteobacteria bacterium
CACCAGACTGGTCGACATATCATCGTCTGCTTTCACACCACAGAGTTCGGACACCGCAACCTGATCCACCAGGGGGAAACCTACGTCAATGGAGAAGGAGCGGTGATCCTGATGTTCAACTTCCGCCTCAGCCAGAGCGGAACGACACTCCAGACACCAGTGCACAGGCTTCTCGCCTTTATAGACGTGACCGGCAGCGATGATTTTGCCGAGGGCGCGCAGGATTTCTGCCTCGGTGGCAAAGGCCATGGTGAGATAGGGGTTGGCCCAATCGCCCACCACCCCGAGGCGAATGAAATCCTCCCGCTGACCCTCCACCTGCTTCTGGGCAAATTCGCGGCAGGCCGCCCGAAATTCAGCGTGATCAACCTTCACTCCGGCCTTGCCGATCCTCTTCTCCACCATCTGCTCAATCGGCAGACCGTGGCAGTCCCAGCCCGGCACGTAGGGAGCGTCAAAACCACTGAGAGATTTGGACTTAACGATAATGTCCTTCAGCACCTTGTTGACCACATGACCGATATGGATCGAGCCATTGGCGTAGGGGGGGCCATCGTGCAGCACAAAACGCTTGCTGCGCCCCCTGCCCAGGGCCCGCAACTTGCCGTAGAGATCAATCTTCTGCCAGTGGGCCAGCAGATCTGGCTCCCGCCGGGGCAGATTGGCCTTCATCGGAAAATCCGTTTTCGGCAGGTTAAGGGTGTCCTTGTAATCGCTCATGCAGAGTTATCCGGCAAAGTATCAGGGGTCTGCGGGGTCGCAGCTGGCGTTGTAGGGATCAGCAATTTACGGGCAAGACGAGCATCATCGACCAACTGCTGACGCAGCCCGTCGAAGCTGTCGAAACGGGTCTCGTCCCGCAGTTTCTTTACAAAATTCACATGCAGGTAGCGACCATAGAGATCACCCTGAAAATCGAACAAATTGACCTCAAGCAGTGGTCTGGCCCCGCCCACTGTGGGTCGGCTACCCACATTAGCCATGCCGGGAACCGGCTGACCATCAATACCATCCACCTCCACCGCATAGACCCCGGAGAGGCAGGCAGATACCCGGTGCAGTCCAATGTTCGCAGTCGGAAAACCGATGGTTCGACCCCGTTTATCGCCATGGCGCACCCGGCCGGTGATGCTGTAGGGGCGGCCCAGACAGGCCGCCGCCTGATCCAGTGCACCGGCCTGTAGCAGCCTGCGCACCCCGGTACTGCTGACGCGGTTTTCACCGATTCGGACGACCGGTGTTTTAGCCACGCTAAAACCCCCTTGCGGCCCAGCGGCCGCCAGCATCGTGAAGTCCCCCGCGCGCTGATGACCAAAGCGGAAATCCTCACCCACCACCAGATGCCGAATCCCCAAAGCGGCCACCAGCATCTCGCTGATGAAGGTGGTTGCAGACATAGCAGCCAGGGGCTGGTCAAAATTCAGCACCAGCACCCGATCCAGCCCATGGTCTCGCAAGGCCTGCAATTTCTCTCGCAGACGCATAATCCGAGGTGGGGCCTGCTGGGGACGAAAAAACTCAATGGGATGAGGCTCAAAAATGACCGCGAGGGCAGGCAAACCCTCGGCAGTCGCCCGCTCCGCGAGCTGGCCGAGCACCGCCTGGTGACCCAAGTGCACACCATCAAAATTGCCGATCGTCGCGACACAGCCACGGTGGCTCTGGCGAAGATTATGTTGACCACGAATTAACTCCATAGTCCGGCCCGGGATTGCACTCGATTTGATTCCAAAACCGTTCATTTTACGCTGGAGGGGTAGCCAGGGTCCACGCTCACGACACCATTTGCCGCCTCACCGCCAGCCACTGCGGAGGACTACTCGCCAACCTCAGCCCGGCGACGCAACAGCTCAAGCAGAGAGACTCCGGCAAGACGCAGCGTGACCAGATACACCAACGCACCCCCCGCAACCAGCGCTGCCAGCCAGGTGGCACGCCAGAGGGCACTCGCCTGCAGCCACTCTGTCACGGCTGGTGCGAAGTAGAGCAGGCCCAGGGCCATTGCCGTAGTCGCGAACAGCACCCGGCCAATAAACAGGGTAAAACCCTGAGCGACCGGAGAGATGCCAACCCGACGCAGGGCCCGTGCCAACAGCACTGCCTGGATAAACGCGGATAACGAGGTCGCTAGTGCCAGCCCTGCATGGGCCAGGGGCATAATTAAAATCAGGTTGAAGACCATATTGGAGAGCATGGCAATCACCGCGATCCGCACCGGCGTCTTCATATCCTGGCGAGAATAAAATCCGGGGGCCAGAACCTTAACCGCCATCACCGCGATCAGCGCAGGCGCGTAACCCCAGAGACTGCGGGTGGCCTGCGCCACATCTGAGGCCGAGAACGCACCATAGTGAAACAGCGTGGTCAGCATCGGAGCCGCCAGAATCGCCAGCCCCACCGCTGCGGGGAATGCCACCGTCAGCACCAGCCGCAACGCCCAGTCCAGGGTGGCTGAAAACTGCTGCCCATCACCCCGGGCATGCTCCCGGGAGAGCGCTGGCAGGACGACTGTCGCCAGCGCGATGCCGAACACACCAAGGGGAAATTCCAGCAGTCGATCTGAATAGTAGAGCCAGGAGACGCTACCGGTCGCCAGCAGGGATGCCAGCACCGTATCAAACAGCAGGTTGACCTGGGAGACGGAGGCACCGAACAGCGCCGGGATCATCAACTTTACGACCCGCTGCACGCCGGGGTCCCGCCGCCGAAAACGGGGTCGCGGCAACATTCGAATCTGAGCCAGCAGCGGCAGTTGCAGGGCCAATTGCAAAATACCGCCCACAAACACCGCCCAGGCCAGGGCAAACACCGGCTGCTCCAGACCCGGGGCAATCCAGATCGTCGCAACGATGAGTGAGAGGTTTAACAGCACCGGGGCAAATGCCGGACCGGCAAACCGGCCATAGCTGTTGAGAATACCCCCGGCCGCAGCGGTCAGCGATATAAAAAGGAGGTAGGGGAAAGTGATCCGCAATAACTGACCGGTCATCAGCTGTTTGTCCGGGTCACTGGCAAACCCTGGTGCCACCAGCCAAATCAACAGGGGCGCCGTCACCACCGCGATCAGGGTCATCACCAGCAGCGCGATACCCAGGGCGCCAATCACATAATCGAGAAAGCTGCGCACCTCGCTGTCTGAACGGGTCTCCTTCAACTCCGACAGAATCGGCACGAAAGCCTGAGAGAATGCCCCTTCCGCGAACAGCCGCCGGAAAAAATTGGGGATCCGAAAGGCGACGAAAAAGGCGTCAGCCCCAACCCCGGCACCAAAAAAACGGGCGATGACCATATCCCGCAGAAAACCCAGGACCCGGGACAACAGGGTGACGCCACTGACAATACCAGCGGATCGCACCAGATGGGTCTCACCTGATTGATTCCCGGAACCGGGTCCCCGAGCCTCAGCCACGGACGACTCTCCAAAGTTTCATTGACAAAAGCTCACAAAATCCGCACATTATGCGCCCCATTTTTGGCCCTTATTTCATACATTTCAGGGGAAGCAGCATTGGCTAACAGCAACCAGGCACGCAAGCGTGCCCGCCAGGCGATCAAGCGCAGAAACCACAATATGGGCATGCGCTCAGCCTTGCGTACATCCATCAAACAGGTCATCTCCGCCATCGACAGTGGCGACAGGGCCACCGCCCAGGCCGCCTATCAGGCCGCCGTACCGAAAATCGATAATGCGGTGAACAAGGGCCTGATTCACAAGAACAAGGCTGCCCGTCATAAAGCTCGCCTCAACACCCGGGTTCAGGCGCTGGCTTAAGCCGCGCTACGGGGGCACGCAGCTTACCCCTGCGAGACCACCAGGTTGTCACGGTGGATAAGCTCGGGCTCATCCACATAACCCAGAACTCTCTCTATCTCGGCGCTGGACTGACCCATAATCAGTCGGCTTTCGGCCGCACTGTAGTTGACCAGCCCCCGCGCAACCTCCAGGCCGCTCCGATCAGAGCAGATCACCAGATCTCCCCGGGCAAACTCGCCCTTCACTGCGGCCACACCAACAGCCAACAGACTACTGCCGGACTGTCGCAGAACCCGGGCAGCACCGTCGTCAATCTGAATCTCTCCCATGGGCTGCAGGCCTCCCGCCAGCCACCGCTTGCGGGATAACATCGGTGGTCGATCCGGCAGCAGTCGGGTGCCCACAGGCTCTCCCTCAGCCAGCATCAGCAATACGTCAGGCACCCGACCGGATGCAATGATGGTTTCAGTGCCGGAACGGGCGGCATAGCGGGCGGCCCGCAGCTTGGTCCGCATACCACCGCGGCCCAGACGACCGCCATCCCCCGCCATCCCATCCAGAGCCGGATCATTGGCCCGCGCCTCTGCGACCAGGGTCGCGCTGGCATCTACCTTCGGGTCCGTCGTCAGAAGACCCGGCTGATCCGTCAGCAGCACCAGCCGAGAGGCCTCGGTAAGATTGGCGACCAGTCCGGCCAGGGTATCGTTATCACCGAAACGAATCTCTTCGGTAGCCACGGTGTCATTCTCATTCACGATCGACACGACACCGAAATCGATCAGGGTGCGCAAGGTGCTGCGGGCATTCAGGTAGCGACCCCGATTCGAGAGATCATCGTGGGTCAGCAGAACCTGGGCAGTGACGATGTCGTGACTCGAAAATGCCGATTCATAAGCCTGGATCAGACGGCTCTGCCCCACTGCGGCGGCGGCCTGCAACTGGTGCAAAGCCCGCGGGCGATCCCCCAGACCCAGCCGCAACATACCCTCGGCCACAGCGCCGGAGGAGACCAGCACCACATCAATACCCCGGCTGCGGAGCGCGGCGACCTGGGCCACTCCGTCGGCAATCGCAGCGGTATCCACACCCCGGCCACCATCGGTCAGCAGGGCACTGCCCAACTTGACCACCCAGAGTTTTCGCCCGGGCCGGGCCTCACTCATCACTAGCCGCCTGCTGCCGCGCCAGCAACTCAGACGCCGCCCGCTTGCGCTCGTCGAGCTCCGCCATTGCCGCCCCCACCAGTGCCTCGCAACCTACTCCGGTTACCGCAGAGATGACAAACAGGGGGCCGTCCCAATCCAGCGCCTCGACCAGGGCATCCCGTCGCGCTGTTAGCTCATTGTCATCCAGCAGGTCACACTTGTTCAGCACTAGCCAACGGGGGGTGCTGGCCAGCTCTTCGTCAAAGGCCTCCAGCTCCCGCACCAGCATCTGGATCTGCTCTGCAGGCTCCGGCGAGCCCTGGGGCGGCATGATATCCACCATATGAAACAACAGCGCCGTGCGAGAGAGGTGACGCAGGAAACGGACCCCGAGCCCAGCTCCCTCTGCGGACCCTTCGATCAGCCCCGGAATATCAGCGATCACAAAGCTGGCATTGTGATCAATACGAACCACCCCGAGATTGGGGTGCAGCGTCGTAAATGGATAGTCGGCGACCTTCGGCCGGGCACTGGATACCTGCCGGATGAGGGTGGATTTGCCTGCATTGGGCATCCCTAGCAGACCCACATCTGCCAGCACCTTAAGCTCCAGAGAGAGCGTACGCTCATCCCCTGGAGTGCCCTTGGAGGTCTCCCGGGGTGCCCGATTGATACTGCTTTTATAACGGGTGTTGCCGAGACCGTGGAAGCCCCCCTGAGCCACCAGCAGCGGCTCATCAATCGAGGTCACATCGCCAATCACTTCGCTGGTTTCCACATCACACACCTGAGTACCCAGGGGCACCCGCAGGTAGAGATCATCGCCACCGGGGCCGGTGCGATTACGACCCATTCCGGGCTGACCGTTGCCAGCTTTGAACCGGCGGGTGAAACGGAAATCCGCGAGGGTATTCAGGCCGGAGTCGGCAATCAGATAGACACTGCCACCATCACCGCCGTCACCCCCGTCCGGGCCGCCCCGGGGGATATATTTTTCCCGACGAAAACTGAGGCAGCCGTCACCACCCTTACCCGCATTCACCACAATTGTGGCCTCGTCGACAAATTTCATCTGTGCTCGAATCCTGAAAATTCGGGGCGAACTGCACGCCTGAAACGAAAAAAGCCCCGTCTGTAACAGCGGGGCTTTTTATAACTGCCCGGTCTGCCCGGGATAGTTTAGCGCTAAGCGGGCGCTTAACCGGTCACGATATCCACGAACTTGCGATTGTTCGGCCCACGCACCACAAACTCAACCCGACCGGTGGATTTAGCGAACAGGGTGTGGTCCCGACCGATACCGACATTCAGTCCCGGGTGAAATTTGGTGCCCCGCTGACGCACAATAATGCTTCCTGCATTGACTTCCTGGCCACCAAAACGCTTGACGCCCAAGCGCTTCGATTCTGAATCACGACCGTTACGGGAACTACCCGCTGCTTTTTTATGAGCCATATCTGCTTCTCATTCCGGGCCTGAATCAGGCGCTGATTCCAGTGATTTCGATTTCCGTGTAGGACTGCCGATGACCCTGAGTGGTCATGGAGTCTTTACGTCGCCGAAACTTGATAATGCGGACTTTCTTGCCACGACCATGGGTCCGCACCTTGGCGGTGACCCTGGCACCCTCAACCAGAGGTTTTCCGACCGAGATATCATCTCCATCAGCCAGCAGTAACACCCGGTCCAGCTCAAGGCTGTCACCGACTTCGCCCGCCAGTTTCTCAACTCTTAGCACCGTGCCCTGCTCGACGCGATACTGTTTTCCGCCTGTCTCAACTACCGCGAACATCGCCGACGCTCCCAAGCTTAAATTCTGTGGATTCGAATACTGGGTCAGCTCCGCAACGGTCGGCACAACCCAAAAATCAGGGCGCGAATTGTAGCCGTCCCCCGATACCTGGTCAAACACCTTGACACCTTTTATTTCGGGCACTTAGGATGCCCCGGCCCCGCCCCTGCAGAGAACTCAGCCGAATGCCCACCGCCAAAGCGCTATTGACCCGGATCATGGCTCCCTCAGAACCGGATATGGCGCGGGTTAACCGAATGGTACGCACCCGCCTCGGTTCAGATGTCGGGCCGATTGGTGAAATGGGGGAGCACATCATCTCCAGCGGCGGCAAGCGGCTTCGGCCTGCACTGGTCTGTCTCTGTGCCCGCGCCTGTGATTATACCGGCGACCATCACATTGACCTGGCGGCCATCGTCGAATTCATCCATACCGCCACCCTGCTTCACGACGACGTTGTCGATGCCTCCACCCTGCGCCGCGGCCAGGTCACCGCCAACGAGATATGGGGTGACCACATGCCGGTTCTGGTCGGGGATTTTCTTTACTCCAGAGCCTTCCAGATGATGGTTGAAGTGGGCCGACCTGAGGTGATGAGCATTCTGGCCACCGCCACCAACACCATATCGGAAGGCGAAGTGCTGCAACTGTTAAACGCCCACAATACCGCCACCGATGAAGCCGCCTATTTCGAGATTATCCGCCGCAAGACCAGCGAACTCTTCTCCGCGGCCTGCAAGCTCGGCGCACTGATTGCCGACAAGTCCAGGGATGAACAAGCCGACTGGGCCCGTTTTGGTCTGCACTTCGGTAACGCCTTCCAACTCATAGATGACGTGTTGGACTACAGCGCCTCACCGGACGAAACCGGCAAAAACCTCGGGGATGACCTGACCGAAGGCAAGCCCACCCTGCCCCTGATTTATGCGGCAGAAAATGGCACCGAGACCGAACGACAGCTGATCCACCAGGCCATCAAAAACGGTGGCACAAATCAGCTGGAAGCGGTCACCGCCATCATTGAAAGGACCGGGGCAATCACCTACACTGTCGCCCGCGCCGAGCAGGAAGCTGACAAGGCATTGACCACCCTGGCCAATGTGCCTGGGTCGCCATATCGGGAAGCCCTGATCGATCTAACCCGCTTTTCGGTCAGCCGCACGCACTGACCCACCTACACCGGAGTGTAGCTCAGCCTGGTAGAGCACTGCCTTCGGGAGGCAGGGGCCGGAGGTTCGAATCCTCTCACTCCGACCACTTCAGACTTCACTTCGATTTGCATACCGGGCGTTAGACCTGGCTCCGTCCAGTTTTCTCTCGTCTCCTCCTCGCCAGGCCGATTCTGATTCCGCCCCGCTTTGGTGCGCGCACTCCCCTTTCGCTCGATTCAGCACATAGTCGGAGCGCCGTTTAATCCCAAACTAGCGACCCGACTCATTAAATACGTCTGAATCACAATGGCTTAAACAAAAATCATGGCTGGCATGAAACTCGCTTCCCGAATCATGTCGGCGACAACCCATAGCCGCCGCCTGTTACAAAAATACCAACCCTAGGGAGCGCTAAAAATTATGTTTGACTGGAAACAACCCACCCGGGTACTGGCGGGGTGTGGTCTCCTCCTGGCTGCGGCCGCCACGCAGGCGGGCGGCAAAATCGCCATTGATGATGTCAAGTGGATCAGTGTCGGTGCCGGTGCCCGATCCTCTTTTGCAACAGTCGAAGACGCAGCCCCCACCGGCAGCGACTGGTCCAACGATTTTAATCTCGATAGTGCCCGTATCTACCTCAACGGCCAGATTCACGAAAACATCAAATTTGAACTCAATACCGAATGCGTTTTTTGCGGCAACAGCGCCCTGGAAGAGCTTGTGGTGCTGGATGCCGTCGCCAAGTTTGAATTCTCACCGATACTCAACATCTGGGCCGGACGAGTGCTGGTACCCGCGGAACGGCAGGAGATGAATGGCCCTTACTATTCCACGACCTACGATGCCTATAAAACCCCGTTTTATTCGGCAGATTTCAGCGTCGACTTTGGCACTGGCGGGGCCGGTGTCTACAACCGTGACCACGGTGTCAATCTCTGGGGAGCCACTGGACCCGAGGGGGCCCTACAGTATGTGCTGGGCGTCTTTAACGGGCTGGAATCCACCGCTGGCATGGGCTCCAATCAGGACGACAACCTGCTCTACGCGGGCCGCATTGCATACAACTTTCTCAGCGTAGAGAAAAACCCGGGGTACTACACCAGTGGCACCTACTA
>JAKLLR010000160.1 GCA_022014175.1 Gammaproteobacteria bacterium
CGGTGATGTTCATCGTTGACTATGGCGTGGTCCAGCGGGGGCAGGGGGGCATCCACAATCAGGTGGTGATGGCCGGTACCGGCCTTGTCGGTTCCGGCGGGGGCAACGCCCATGTTGCGCAGGCCAAAGGTCACGGTGACAGGACTGCTGAGGGTGGCGCCGTCGGCGGGAGTTATGAAGTACAGCTCTGCTGAGTCCGGGCCGGCCTGAGCGTTCAGGGTGGTCGTTAACAAAAGAGCGCCAAGCAGTATCCAGGTCCGGGGCATCGGTAAGTCTCCGTGGTTTCGAGTCAGCAGCAGCTCAATATAACCGGGGATATCAAGATGGGGACATCTCCCCGGAGCAACAGAGTTTAACGGCTGACCCGGTAGAGCGCGATATCCGTCATCAGGTTGGGCAGCAGACCCATGCCGGGGCGGGCGCGGAGGTGGTGATCCATGCGTAGTCGCTGCTCGACGGTAATGGCCTCCCGACGGCAGAGTGCCTCGAAATCCCGCACCGTGCAGAGGTGGATGTTGGGGGTGTCATACCAGCTGTGGGGCAGGGTTTTGGAGACCGGCATGCGGCCCGCCGCCAGTTGCAGGCGGCAGGCCCAGTAGCCAAAGTTGGGGAACGCGACTATGCCTTCGTGACCGCAGCGCAGCATCTCCCGCAGCAGCCGATCGGGGCGCCTCACCGCCTGCAGGGTCTGGGAGAGAATCACATAATCAAAGCTGTTGTCCCGAAACCGGCTCAGGCCCTCATCCAGATCCGCATGAATCACGTTGACTCCGGCGTGGATGCAGGCGATCACCTTGCTGATTTCGATCTCAAGGCCGTAACCGCTGACCCCTTTACTCTCCTGCAGATGTCGCAGCAGGGTGCCGTTGCCACAACCGAGGTCGAGCACCCGGCTCTCTGGCTTGATCCAGTCACTGATGAGTGCCAGATCGGCGCGCAGTTCCGTCACTCTCCGGCCTCCGCTGCCACCCGGGCCAGATAGCCCCCCAAGGCTGCAAGGTAGTTCGGGTTGGTCATCAGAAAGGCGTCATGACCGTCGTCGCTCTCGATCTCGGCGTAGGTGACCTGTTTGTCGGTCTCCAGCAGGGCTGCAACGATCTCCCGGGAGCGTTCCGGGGCGAAGCGCCAGTCGCTGCTGAAGGAGAGCAGCAGGAAGGAGGCAGCGGCACCGGCCAGGGCTTTGGCCAGATCGTTATCGTGGTTGGCGGCCGGGTTGAAGTAGTCTAGCGCCTTGGTCATCAGCAGGTAGGTATTGGCATCAAAGCGGTCGACGAAGCTGGCGCCCTGATGGCGCAGGTAACTTTCGATCTGGAACTCCGCATCGAAGCCGAAATTGATCTTGTCCTGCCGCAGGTCCCGGCCAAACTTGTTGCGCATCGCCTCATCCGAGAGATAGGTAATGTGGCCGAGCATGCGGGCGAGGGCCAGCCCCTGTTGGGGTGCGGTACCGGCCTCCAGATAGCGGCCATCGCGGAAACCTGGATCGGAGCGGATCGCATGGCGCGCCACTTCGTTGAAAGCGATGTTCTGGGCCGAGAGTCTCGGCGCTGCGGCAATCACCACCGCATGGCGGATCCGATCCGGGTACTGGATTGCCCACTGCATCGCCTGCATGCCGCCCAGGCTGCCCCCGGCCACTGCGGCCCAGCGCTGAATGCCAAGATGATCAGCCAGCCTGGCCTGGGTCTCGACCCAGTCCTCCACCGTCACCACCGGAAAATCAGGCCCGTAGATTCTGCTGCTCTCCGGGTCAACGCTGCCGGGGCCGGTAGAGCCCTGGCACCCCCCCAGATTATTGGGGCAGACCACGAAGAATCGGTCGGTATCGAAAGGTTTGCCGGGGCCGATGGCGGTCTCCCACCAGCCGGGTTTGCTCTGGTCGGCGCTGTGATAACCGGCGGCATGGTGGTCACCGCTGAGGGCGTGGCAGATCAGTATTGCATTGCTGGCATCCGCATTTAGCTCGCCATAGCTCTCATAGAGCAGCTCGAACCCCGGCAGGGTGCGACCGCACTGCAGTTCAATGGGCGTGTCGAAGGCGACCTTTTGAGGCACCACCAGACCCACCGAATCTTTCGGAAAAGCTGTCATCTGCCGTAGTCGATCAGGATTTGTGAACCCGGGCCCAGCTGCGCAGCCGCAGGGCGTTGAGGCGAATAAAGCCCTCCGCGTCCGCCTGGTTATAGGCGCCGCCGTCATCGTCGAAAGTGGCGATGGCCGGATCAAACAGGGATTCGTTCGACTGCCGACCGACCACGGTCACGTTGCCTTTGTAGAGCTTCACCCGCACCTGTCCGTTCACCGTGTGCTGGGAGTGGTCGATCGTCTGCTGCAACAGCGCCCGCTCCGGGCTCCACCAGTAGCCGTTG
>JAKLLR010000093.1 GCA_022014175.1 Gammaproteobacteria bacterium
GTGGCCGGACTGCTCGCCCTTACGCCACAACATCTGGCGCGAGCGGGACCAGTAAACTGCCCGCTGCTCCTCAAGGGTCAGCCGCAGTGCCTCCCGGTTCATCCAGGCCAGCATCAGGACCCGCCCTGAGAGATGGTCCTGAGCAACGGCCGCAATCAGTCCCTGATCATTCCAGCGCACCGCGTCCAGCCAGAGCTGGCTCTCTGTCTCAGTCATAGTCGAGCCTCATGGGGATCCCCGCTGTGGCCATCTTCGTCTTGGCCTGACCAATAGTGTACTCACCGAAATGGAAAATGCTGGCCGCCAGGACTGCATCAGCGTGCCCCTCGACTACCCCATCGACCAGATGCTCCAGCGTGCCCACGCCACCAGAGGCAATCACTGGAATACCGACGCTATCGCTTACCGCCCGGGTCAAGCCAAGATCAAAACCCGCTTTGGTCCCGTCCCGGTCCATGCTGGTGAGCAGGATTTCGCCGGCACCCAGCTCCGCCATGCGTTGCGCCCAGGCCACCGCATCCAGACCCGTGGCCCGGCGACCGCCGTGGGTGAATATCTCCCAACGGGATGGCGCCACCTGTTTGGCGTCAATTGCCACCACAATACACTGGCTACCGAAATGGGCAGCGGCCTCAGCCACCAACTCCGGGTTTGAAACCGCCGCGGTGTTGATGCCAACCTTGTCCGCCCCCGCATTCAACATCCGCCGGATATCAGCCACGGCTCGAATGCCGCCACCCACAGTGAAGGGGATAAACACCTGCTCGGCCACACCTTCGACCACATGCAAAATGGTCTCCCGGTCGTCGGAACTGGCGGTGATATCGAGAAAAACCAATTCATCCGCCCCCGCCTCACCATACTGACGAGCTACCTCAATGGGGTCTCCGGCATCACGGATATCCACGAACCGGACCCCTTTGACCACCCGGCCACAGTCCACATCCAGACAGGGAATGATTCGACGGCTGAGGCTCATAAAACCGGGCTCAGCCGGTGAAGCCCGCCAATTCGTCCGCGAGCTTCTGCCCGGCGGCAAAATCGAGGGTGCCTTCGTAAATTGCCCGGCCCGTAATAGCCCCCTGGATACCTTCACCAGCCAGCTCCGCCAGCGCTCGAACATCCTCCAGCGAGGTGATACCGCCGGAGGCGATGATGGGAATGTGGACCGCCCTGGCCAGCGCCACCGTAGCCTCCAGATTGACACCCTTCATCATGCCGTCGCGACCAATGTCGGTAAAGATGATCGCCTCGACCCCGTCGCGCTCGAAGTGCAAAGCCATGTCAATCACATCGTGATGGGCGAGCTTCGACCAGCCATCAATCGCCACCCGCCCCTCTTTTGAATCCAGCCCGACGATAATATGCCCGGGATATTCGACACAGACGTCCGCCACAAAGTGGGGCATGGTCACCGCTTTGGTCCCGAGAATGACGTAACGCACCCCGGCATCAAGGTAGCTCTGGATCGTCTCCTCGTCGCGAATACCGCCGCCGACCTGAATATCCAGCTCGGGGAAGGCCTCGGCCACGGCATGTATCGGCTCTGCATTGACCGGTCGTCCGGCCACTGCACCATCCAGATCCACCATGTGCAACCGCCGCGCGCCCGCCTTTACCCAGCGCTCCGCCATCGCCACCGGGTCGTCCGAAAACACCGAGACCTCATCCATGTCGCCCTGGCGCAAACGCACACACTGACCCGCTTTCAGGTCAATTGCTGGTATCAAAAGCATCTTTTCCCCCGACTATGGACAGCCGTCCCAATGAACAAAGTTATGTAGCAAGCGAAGACCCGCATGGTGGCTCTTCTCTGGATGAAACTGAACGGCGAAGAGATTACCCCGGGCGACCGCTGAAACAAACCGACCACCGTAATCCGTGGTCGCTGCTTGATCCGTCGAAACCCCGGGTTCGATTCGGTAACTGTGTACGAAATAGAACCAGCTCTCCTCCGGCACCCCCGCCCAGAGCGGGTGCGGTTTAGCCTGCCGCACCCGGTTCCAGCCCATATGAGGGATTTTCAGGGGCCGACCATCGGGCTCAGCACCACCAGGCAGGCGGGTCACTTCACCTGGCAATAAACCGAGGCCCTCACAGCCACCATCCTCCGCGCTCTGCTCAAACAGAGCCTGCAACCCCAGGCAGACCCCCAGAAACGGTTTAGTCGCAGCAGCGGTCGCAATCACCTCCACCAAATCCAGCTCACGCAGGCGCCGCATACAGCTACCCATGGCCCCCTGTCCGGGAAAGACCACATGGCCTGCAGCTGCAATCAAACCGGGGTCTGCACTGACCCGGACCGGGCGATCATCACTCACCGCCTCCAATGCCTTGGCGACAGAGCGGAGGTTGCCCATTCCATAATCAATCACCACGATGGGTGTCATCTGGATTGCCGGAGAATCCGGCCCTCTTAAAGTACACCTTTGGTGGACGGAATCTGGCTACCCTGCCGACGATCCCGTTCAACCGCCATCCTCAACGCTCGACCAAAAGCCTTGCAGAGGGTTTCCGCAATATGGTGTGCATTGCGCCCGCGCAAACTATCCAGATGCAGAGTGATCGCAGCATGATTGACCATACCCTGATAGAACTCCCGCAGCAGGTCTACATCGAATTCACCGACACGGGCCCGGGGGAAAGCCACCTCATAGACCAGCTCCGGCCGCCCCGAGAGATCGACCACCACTCGTGACAGCGCCTCGTCCAGCGGTACATAGGCGTGGCCATACCGGTTGAGGCCGGCCTTGTCGCCGACTGCCTGAGCCAGGGCCTGACCGACACAGATACCCACATCCTCTACCGTGTGGTGAGCGTCAATGTCCAGATCACCTTTGGCATGAATAGCCAGATCGATCAGTCCATGACGACCGATCTGCTCGAGCATGTGATCAAAAAAGGGAATGCCAGTGGCGACGTCCACCACACCGGAACCATCCAGGTTCAGGCTGACATTGATTCGGGTCTCTGCGGTTTCCCGGCTGATTTCGGCGCTGCGTTGCAGACTCATGAGAAGGCTACTAAAAAATGAACTGAAGTTTGACCTGAAGCGAGGCGAGGCCGGGGCTATTCGGCCCCTTAGGTTAGCACGTTCGACAGGGCTTTGAGAAAGGCCCTGTTC
Source organism: Gammaproteobacteria bacterium (assembly GCA_022014175.1). GTDB lineage: Bacteria > Pseudomonadota > Gammaproteobacteria > Immundisolibacterales > JAKLLR01 > JAKLLR01. The sequence goes on from JAKLLR010000093.1 coordinate 3,125, forward strand.
TCATCCGGGGTGCCTACGGTCACTCTCAGGCAATCCTCCAGCGGACCACCCTGTGGCCCCAGATTCTTCACCAGCACCCCCGCCTCTCGCAACCTCGTAAACACCTGATCAGCGGTGCCCGCTGGCAGGCGGAACAGAATAAAGTTTGCGTCGCTGGGATAACCCCGCACACCCTCCAGCGCCGCAAGCCCGTCCATCACCACTTTTCGGTCCCGCCGGATATCGGCTGCCTGGGCCGCAAAAACATCCTCATGTTCCAGGGCAAATACCGCACTGACCTGGGTCAGCACATTAATGTTGTAGGGCAGACGCAACTTGTCGAACTCCTGAATCCAGGCGCGGTGGCCCACCAGATAACCGAGCCGCAAACCCGCCAACCCGCTCTTGGAGAGGGTCCGCATCACCAGCAGGTTGTCATATCGATCCAGCCAGCTCATCACCGTCTTGCCAGCAAAGGGAAAGTAAGCCTCATCGACCACCACCAACCCGGGAGCCGCTTCGATCACGCTGGCCAGGTCTCCGCTATCAAACAGGTTGCCGCTGGGGTTGTTGGGGTAGGCGATAAACAAAACGTCAGGGCTAAATTTTGCCAACGCGAGGAGCATAGCGTCACAATCCAGCTCGAACTCGGGGGTCAGGGGCACCTCCTGGTAAGCCAGCCCCACCGACGCACTGATCATGCGGTACATCACAAAACTCGGTCCCGGCGCCATTACCTGTCGGCCCGGGCCGGCGACCGCCTGCAGAATCAGCTGGATCAGTTCGTCCGAACCATTGCCCAGAATCAGCTCCAGCCCCTCAGCCAGCCCCAGACTCTGCCGCAACATCTCCCGCACCCCCCCCGCACCCGGATCTGGATAGCGGTTGAGCGAAACACCACGTAACCGCTGCAGCCAGCCGTCTAACAATTCGTCTGGCCAGCCATAGGGGTTCTCCATGGCGTCCAGCTTGGTCAGACCTGAAGCGTCCGCAACCTGGTAAGCCTTCATGTCACGGATCTCCGACCGGATCAACCGCTCCACCTGGGCGGGCAGCTTATCAACCGACATCGTCACCGCCCGCCCCGCTATTCAGTCGCGCAGCCGCCGAGCGGGCATGGGCCTCTAGCCCTTCGCCGGTGGCGAGCTCGACGGCCATGGCGGCGAGCCGCGCCGCGCTCTCGGCACTACAGCCAATGATGCTTGAACGCTTTTGAAAGTCGTAAACCCCCAAAGGTGAACTAAAGCGGGCGGTGCCGGATGTGGGCAGAACATGGTTGGGGCCGGCACAGTAGTCACCCAGCGCCTCTGGCGTGTGCCGACCCAGAAAAATAGCCCCTGCATGGCGAATGGACGGCAACCAGGACTCCGCGTCATCCAGCGACAGTTCAAGATGTTCCGGAGCGATACGATTGGACAGATCTATTGCTGCGGAGAGATCCGGCAGAGTGATGATGGCGCCGAAATTCCGCAGTGACGCAGCGGCAGTCTCGCCGCGCTGCAGGCCAGGCAGAAGGCGGCTCAGCGCGGACTCCACCTGGTCCGCAAATCCTTTGTTCGGGGTCAGCAAGATCGACTGGGAGTCCGGCCCGTGCTCCGCCTGGGAGAGCAGATCCAGGGCAACCCACTCGGGATCGGTCCCGCCATCACAAATCACCAGTATTTCCGAGGGCCCCGCAATCATGTCAATGCCGACCTGACCAAATACCTGACGCTTGGCCTCCGCCACGTAGCGGTTACCCGGACCGACGATCTTATCCACAGCGGGCACCGTATCAGTGCCATAGGCCAGCGCCGCCACGGCCTGGGCACCACCAATGGTGAAAATCCGGTCAACCCCGGCAATCGCCGCTGCCGCCAGCACCATGGGGCTCCGCTCACCACCCGGGCAAGGCACTACCATGATGACTTCGGCGACCCCCGCAACTTTCGCCGGCAACACATTCATCAACACCGACGAGGGATAGGCCGCACGGCCACCAGGCACATAGACGCCGACCCGGTCCAGGGGCGAGACCTGCTGGCCCAACAGGGTGCCGTGTTCATCCCGATAGGACCAGGAGTCCACCTTCTGCCGCTGGTGATATCGTCGGATCCGCTCGGCCGCCTGCTGCAGCGCCTCCCTGGGGAGGGGCTGCAGGGTTTCGAGACAGGCCCGGGCAGTGTCCAGATCAATCTCCAGCAACCCGGCATCGGCAACCGGATAGTGATCCAGGCTCTCGCTGTACTGCCGTAACGCCTGATCACCCCGGGCACGAACATCGGCGACGATCTCCGCCACCCGCAGCGTGAGCGCGGCATCATCCTCGCCGGAGCGGTTCAGCAGCTGCTGTAATCGAGGTTCGAAATCAGCCGCCCCGCTATCCAGGCGGGACAGAATCACCGGGCCAACTCCACCAGATCAGCGAAACCATCCACCAGGGCCGTAACCGCATCGTGTTTGAGCTTCATCGCCGCCCGGTTCACCACCAAGCGCGCGCTGATCTCGGCGATCTCCTCCAGCGGCACCAGTCCGTTAGCCCGCAGGGTGTTACCGGTATCGACCAGATCAACGATGGCATCCGCCAGACCCACGATCGGCGCCAGCTCCATGGAACCATAGAGCTTTATGATCTCCACCTGTGAACCCCGCTGGGCGAAATACGCCCGGGCGGAGTTAACGTACTTGGTGGCGATGCGAGGTCGGGTCGGCAACGGCCTGTGGGCATAACCCGCCAGCATTAATTTGCAGCGGGCAATATTCAGATCCAGGGGCTCGTAGAGTGGTTCGCCCTGATGCTCCATCAACACGTCCTTGCCGGCGACACCCAGATCTGCAGCGCCGTAGGAGACATAAGTCGGTACATCGGTTGCACGCACAACCACCAGTTTCACCCCAGCCCGATTGGTCCCCAGAATCAGCTTACGACCGCTGAGATCATCCGGGTCTGGTTCAATTCCAATACCCGCCAGCAGCGGCAGGGTCTGCTCCAGAATTCGGCCCTTCGACAGGGCGATAGTAATTTCACCGGTCATGACGAACTCAGTCCGGAACCCGGCGAATTTCAGCGCCAAGCTGCTGCAGCTTTTCCTCGATACATTCGTAGCCCCGATCGATATGATAGATCCGGTTAATTTCGGTGTGCCCCTCTGCAACCAACGCAGCGAGAACCAGTGAAGCCGATGCCCGCAGATCGGTCGCCATTACTGGCGCACCCACCAGCCCCTCAACCCCCTGGCAAATGACGGTGTTGCCCTCAATAGTAAGATCCGCGCCCAGACGCAGCAGCTCCTGCACATGCATAAAACGGTTTTCGAACACCGTCTCCGTAATGGTGCCCATCCCTTTGGCAACCACATTCAAAGTCATCAGCTGGGCCTGCATATCCGTCGGCAGACCCGGATAAGGGGCGGTCCTGAACTTGATTGCAGAGGGTCGACGGCCCTCCATATCCAGGCTGATCCAGTCCTCACCGGTTTCGATAACAGCCCCGGCCTCCTGCAGCTTGACCAGTACACTTTCAAGCAGGTGCGGGTTGGTGTCCCGCAGCTTCACCCGCCCACGGGTAATCGCGGCGGCGACCAGATAGGTCCCTGTTTCAATCCGGTCCGGCAACACCGAATGGACCGCCCCCCCAAGCCTGGATTTACCCTCGATAGTAATGGTATCGGTGCCCGCGCCTTTTATATCAGCACCCATGCTGATGAGGCAGTTCGCCAGATCCACCACCTCCGGCTCCCGCGCCGCATTCTCCAGAATCGTGGTGCCGTCCGCCAGGGCGGCTGCCATCATCAGATTCTCGGTCCCGGTGACGGTGACGGTATCCAGCACCAAGTGGGCACCCTGCAGGCGGCCGCAGCGGGCTTTGATGTAACCCGCCTCGACTTCGATATGCGCTCCCATCGCCTGAAGACCTTCCAGATGCAGATTCACCGGCCGCTGACCAATCGCGCAGCCTCCGGGGAGGGAGACTTCGGCCTGGCCAAATCTGGCCAGCAAAGGTCCGAGCACCAGAATCGAGGCCCGCATGGTTTTGACCAGTTCGTAAGGCGCAATAAAGTCGGAGATCGTCCGGGCATCGACCTCGATATCGAGATCTTCATTAACCAGCAGGGAGACCCCCATGCGACCCAGCAGCTCCATGGTTGTGGTCACGTCCCGCAAATGGGGCACATTGCGCACCACCACTGGCTCATCCGCCAGCAGAGTCGCTGCCAGAATCGGCAGGGTGGCATTTTTCGCCCCGGAGATGCGGATCTCGCCGCTGAGGCGATGTCCACCGGTCACGATCAACTTATCCAACGTCCATGCTCCAGATAACCCTTAGCCGATACCAAAATTGAAGAGGCCACCGCATGCGGTGGCCTCCTGTCGGACCCCTGAGATCCAGCAACACCGAACGAAATTACGCGGTCTGCGTTTCCTTGATCAACCGTTGCAACTCGCCCTGTTGATGCAGTGACATCATAATGTCACTGCCACCCACAAACTCACCGCCGACATAGAGCTGAGGAATCGTCGGCCAGCTCGAATAGGCCTTGATGCCCTGGCGAATTTCATCATCCTCCAGCACATTCAGAGTTTCATAAACTGCGCCGCAGGACTCCAGCAACTGGATTGCCTGACCTGAAAATCCACACATGGGAAACCGACGGTCACCTTTCATGAACAGCATCACGCCGTTGCTGCTTATCAAATTTCCAATTCGCTCATTAACATCCATTACCTGACCACTCCGTGTGCGTATTAAAACTAAAACGGGCGTTTTTTCGCCTCTTTCCACCCCTCGGGCGTCAGGGTGCGCAGCGAGAGCGCATGAATCGCCTCTCGCATCGCATCACCCAACGTCTGATAGACCATCTGATGCTGCTGCACAATACTTTTGTCGGCAAACGAATCACTGACCACCAGCGCCTGAAAATGTGAACCATCCCCCTGAACCTGGACTTCAGCACCGGCCATGCCGGCTTCGATCATCGCCTTTATCTGTTCCGCATCCATCAGTGTCTCAACTACTCCTAGACGTTCAAACTTAACTTAGAATTTAGAGGGCGAGCGCCTCGTTACGAGTCTGCAAACGGCCTATCAGACCGCCCAACCCTTCGCGCTCAAGGATCGCGCCGTATTCGCTGCGGTAGCTTACCACCAGACTAATACCATCAATCCGGACATCCTGAACTTTCCATCCGCAGTCACTGAGCGCCAGACGGTAGTCGACCGGAATGGGCGTACCCGAGCCCCCGACCACCCGGGTCCGCACCACCACCCGGGTCGCCTCAGGCGGCGCATTCACCGGCGCGTAATCCACTTGTTGATCCTGGAACGATTTCAAGGCGCTGGAGTAGGTTCGGATCAGCAACAGGGTGAACTGATCAACAAACGCCTGAACCTGCTCCGTCTCCGCCCCCGCACCATAGGACCCGAGAATCATCCGCCCCATCTGCTCCACATCAAAATGCGGCAACACCAGCTCATTCACCAGCGCCTGAAAACTCGCCGGGTCGTCCAGATAACGCTGCTTGTCAGCACGCAGTCGATCCAGAACCAATTCGGTCGATGACTCAACCAGCACAGCAGCATCTGGCTCCGCATCACATGCAAGCAGACCCGCAGAAAAAACCAGGGCGCCAAGCCAGGCCGCCAAAGCGCAGTTTCTTAGCGTCATATCACCACCTCGCAGCCCGTACAATTTCGGGCAAATGAAAAGCATTC
>JAKLLR010000010.1 GCA_022014175.1 Gammaproteobacteria bacterium
ATTCCCGGGTAAGCCCGCCTACCGAGGCTTAAATCCGTGGTTCTCGCACAAGGTTCGTGCTGACCAAGCACCATTATTTAATTGAAACAGTGCAAACTGGTGGCAGTTTCCCGTTGTCGCCGCTGTGACGCGGACAAGAACGAGGTGTTGTGAGCATGACCCCACTCCTGAAATTCGTAATGGCCCTGCTGCTGTGTGGTGTTGTGGCGGGCTGTGCCGGAATGCGGCCCGGCATGGAGCCGCCGGGATTGATGCTTACCAGTTTGCAGCTGACCGAGGTGGCGTTGCTGGCCCAGCAGTATGAGCTTGGGGTGAGGCTGCAAAACCCGAATCGGGAACCCCTGGTTGTGGAGGGTCTGCGTTACCAGTTGGACCTGAACGGCGAGCGTTTTGCCCGGGGGGCTTCGGCAGCCGGTATTACGGTGCCCGGATATGGTGAGGCGGATCTGACCCTGCAGCTCTCTGTCAATACACTGCAGCTGGCGGGTCGACTGATGGCGTGGATGGAGAATCCGCCGGAGGCGTTCGAGTACCGTATTCTGGGACAGATTGATCTGCAGGGGCTTGTTCGGGGGCTGCCATTCGAGTCCGCTGGTCGGGTCAGCCTGAGTGCGGAAAGCCGATGATTCCCGAGGCCTTGCGCGAGGGGGATGGTCGTAAAGTTCGCTACGACTTCAACAAGTTGCAGAAGCGCTTGCGGCGGCAGGTGGGTGAAGCCATTGCCGATTACGGTATGATCGAAGAGGGTGACCGGGTGATGGTCTGTCTCTCCGGCGGTAAAGACTCCTACGCCATGCTGGATGTTTTGCGCTGCCTCCAGCGCGCTGCGCCGGTCTCATTCGAGCTGGTCGCGGTGAATCTGGATCAAAAACAGCCGGGTTTCCCTGAGCAGGTGCTGCCCGACTATCTGCGACAGGAGGGGGTGCGGTTTGAAATCCTTCAGCAGGACACTTACAGCGTGGTTAAGCGGCTGATTCCTGAAGGTAAAACCACTTGTGGTCTCTGTTCTCGGCTGAGGCGGGGGGCACTTTACGACTACGCCGCAGCCAACGGCATGACCAAAATCGCCCTGGGCCACCATCGGGATGACATTATTGAAACCTTCTTCCTGAATCTCTTTTTCGGCGGCACTCTGAAGGCGATGCCGCCAAAGCTGCGCAGTGATGACGGCCGCAATATGGTGATTCGCCCCATGGCTTACTGTCGTGAGTCAGATATTGCCCGTTATGCCGCAGAGCGGGCCTTCCCGATCATTCCCTGCAACCTCTGCGGCAGTCAGCAGAATCTGCAGCGGCAGACCATCAAAGAGATGCTGGCCCAATGGGCGCGGCAACATCCAGGTCGTATCGAGACGATCTTTCGAAGTCTGGCCAACGTTGCGCCCTCGCAGCTGCTGGATCGATCCCTGTTCGAATTTGGCGAGCTGGCGACCGACGATTCCCGGTCCGTAGAATTTGTCTGAAAACCGCCAGCCGTAACCCGAATCACCCCGGTCCGGAGTACACTGATTTTCTAAACCGTTGATATTGGGTTTAATCGTGTCGGAGATGTGGACATGACGGAAACTGTAGGGCAGGCCGGTATGGAACTCTGGGTTTTGTGGTTGCTGGCTTTTCTTCTGGGTTTGGCGGTTGGGGCGGCTCTGGTTTTTGCCCTTGGCCGAGTTGGCCCTGGCCGGTCTCGGGTCCAGCAGGAGCTGGAACTGAGCCGGCAGGAAATGGACCGCTACCGCAGTTCTGTGGATGCCCATTTTCGTAAAACCGCAGAGCTATTCGAGACCATGAGCAGCCACTACCGGGGCATATATCAGCACATGGCAGAGGGTGCGCAAACCCTGTGTCAGCCTGACGAGGGCTCAGGTCGATTGGGGTTTTCTGGCGATGCGTTACCTTTTGATGCGACCAGCGAAAGGGATGCGACCAGCGAGAGGCCAGAGGCGGCAACGGCGTCTGTGCAGCTGCCACCAGATGAGGTCGTTCGCCGATCCGGGGGTGCGGCATGATGGATCGGGGTACCAAGATTCTGGCGACACTGGGTCCCGCCACCTCTAGCGAAGACGCATTAGCGGAGCTGGTGGAGGCCGGGGTCGATCTGGTTCGAATCAATTTCTCCCACGGTGATGCTGAGACCCATCGCCAGGTAGTCGAAAGGCTGCGTCGTCAGGCTGCGCTGGCTGATCGGGAGATCGGTATCCTGGCGGACCTGCAGGGGCCAAAGATCCGCATTGGCCGCTTCGCCGATGGTCCCATCACCCTGGCCACCGGCGATGCCTTCACGATTGACTGTGCCCGGACTGCGCCCGGGGATCAGACGGTCGTGGGGACTTCATATACCGCGCTGGCGGCGGATGTCTCCGCTGGTGACAAGTTGCTGCTGGATGACGGCCGCATCTGCATGGTGGTGGAACAGGTTGAAGGCAGCGCGGTGCACTGCAGAGTGGAAATCGGTGGTGATCTATCCAACAACAAAGGGCTGAACCGCTTCGGTGGCGGGCTGTCGGCCCCCGGACTGACCGAAAAGGATAAAGCTGATATCAAGACAGCGGCAGACCTGGGGGTGGACTATCTGGCGGTCTCATTCGTCCGCAGTCGTGATCAGATCATGCAGGCCACCGCCCTGTTTCGCACCGCCGGTGGCACCGGTGGCATGGTCGCCAAAATTGAGTGTGCGGAAGTGCTGGATGTGATTGATGAGGTGATCGAAGCGTGTGACGCGGTTATGGTTGCCCGCGGCGATCTGGGGGTCGAGATTGGTGACGCCCAGCTGCCGGCCGTGCAGAAAATGTTGATCCAGAAGGCCCGCAACATGGATCGTGCGGTGATTACTGCGACTCAGATGATGCAGTCGATGGTGAGCAGCCCGGTGCCGACCCGGGCGGAGGTCTTCGACGTGGCCAATGCCGTGGTGGACGGCACCGATGCGGTGATGCTGTCGGAGGAGTCCGCCACGGGTGAATACCCGGCTGAAGCGGTGCGCAGTATGGGCCGGATCTGCCATAGTGCAGAGCAACAGATCGCTAGCGGCGAGTCCGGTCACCGGATTGAGAGTGGTCAGCGGCGGGTGGATGAAGCCATCGCCAGCGCCGCCATGTATGCGGCGCGTTATCTGGGCGTGCAATCCATTGTGGCGCTCACCGAGTCTGGCGCGACAGCCCTCTGGATGTCCCGAATCAGTACCGAGATCCCGATTTTCGCCCTCTGCCGAACCCCTGAAGTGCGGGGCCGAATGACCCTGTTGCGGGGGGTCTATCCGGTGGCGTTCGACACCACCAGCAGTGATGTCACCCGGGTCAATCAGGAGGCGATCTCTGTATTGCTGGGGCGCGGCATGGTCAAGGAGAATGACCTGGTGCTGATCACCAAGGGAGATCTCATGGGGGTTCGCAGTGGCACCAACTCAATCAAGATTATCCGGGTCGGTGATCTGGTGACGTCGATCTATTAAACCGGGTTGGGTTGCGATTAAGCCAGGTAGCGGCTCCGTAGCCGGTCCAGCGCCTCGTGCATGCTCTGATAGCGCCCGGTTGCCTGGTCTTCGGCCTGTAGAGAACTCAAGGTGGCGCTCAGGCTCTCGGCGGAGACCGGGTCGAGTTTCTGATCCAGCGGATCAAACAGCTTTTCGTTCTCCAGTTGGAGATGTCTGCGGCTCATGCTGATGTACTCCTGGCTGGCATCGCAGAACTCCGCCATGCGGTTGCGGCCCTCCCGCATGCCGGCAATCGCCTCCTGGATGCGTTCGATCAAAGTCAGGGCCTGCTGATGTTCCAGCAGCATCTTGTGGACCGCCCCGTGGTCCGCCCCCATCCCGATTTTGCTGAGTTCCGGTAGCAGGTAATCCTCCTCCTTGCCATGATGATCAATCTCCGAGAAGTTCTCGAGAAAGCGGGCCATGTCGGCGATATCCTCAGCGGCGACCAGCGCTTCACTCTCCATTGCCTGGCAGATGCCCTCCAGAATCTGGAGCATTCCTGACAGTTCCGTATGTTCGTTGCGGAAACACTGGGTTGGCACGGTCATCGCCTTTCTCCTGGGCAACCGGAAGGGTCGCCCGTTGAAACATGGTAGCTAGCAGAGCTTGCCATCCCAGGTCGGTTCGCGCCAGTGGCGTTTGAATTGTCCCGGACAACTGCCAGACTGACTTGCTAATACTCCGCCGCCGGTTTGATTAAGCGGTTAACTCAACGATGGAGCAACAGGCGTTATGGTGAATTTAATGGCGTTGGCCGGGTTGGTCGTTCTGTCGCTGACGGTGGCTTTTGACTGTCGCGCGGACACCAGCCTATGGCGGGTAACCGATGGTGACCGGACGTTACTGCTCGGCGGCACCATCCATCTGCTCGGCGGCATCATCCATCTGCTCGGCGAGGGGGACTACCCGTTGCCCGCAGAGTTCGACCGGGCATTTGCCGAGGCGGTCGAACTGATGTTCGAGACGGATCTGCAGGCGCTGGAAGCGCCGGCCTTTGGTCAGGAGCTGGCAGCCCGGCTCAGTTATCCCCCCGAGGAGTCTCTCCGTGCTGACCTGAGTCTGCCCACGATGCGAGCTCTGACGGCGTACTGTAAGCAAACCGGCCTGCCGCTGGCGGTGCTGGAGCGTTACCGGCCACCTCTGGTGGTGCTGACCCTGCTGAATGCCGAGTTTCAGCGTATCGGTCTGGTTGCGGCGGGGGTGGATGCGCACTTTTATAAGCGGGCCAGAACTCAGGGTAAGCCGACCCTGCAACTGGAGGCCCCAGGTGAGCAGCTGGGGTTCATCGTCAACATGGGGCGGGGTCAGGAAGATGCGCTGATCAGAGCCACCTTGCGGGACATCAGTGAGATGGAGGCTATGATTCGCCGGATACTGCCTGCGTGGCGGGAGGGGGATCATGGTCGTCTGGCGGCTGATCTGCTTGAGCCGATGCGGCAGGAGTCGCCGCAGCTCTACCAGGATCTGGTGGTCAGTCGTAATCAGGCCTGGATGCCGAAAATCAGGGCCCAACTGGAGGATTCGGGTACGGAGCTGGTGCTGGTGGGTGCGTTACATCTGCTGGGTCCGGACGGGTTATTGCAGGGTTTGGTGGAATCCGGCTATGGGGTAGAGCCTTATTAATTTTCCGCCCTTGAAAAATCAAATGAGAAGCATTATCATTTAGCTATGCTAGCAGTTTATCTGTTAGTTCTCCTTCCTCAAATTCTGCCCCCGTCTTTACGGGGGCTTTTTTTGCCCACAATCTGGCCTGCCCGGATGCGGGTGACATTCTGAACTAACCGGGCATCTCGGATTCAGCGGACGTCGGCGAGCCCCTGCCGTCGTGGATCGCTGGCCGCCCGTATGTGGCCGCTGGCCCGATCCCACCAGATTGCCTGCATATTGCCGTAGCGGCGGCCCACCGGTTTTAGCTGGTGGCCCAAGGCACTGAGCCCGTCCTGTTGGGCGCTGCTCAGGCCGTCAGTTTCAAACTGGATGACATCCGGCAGAAACTGGTGGTGATAACGGGGTAGGCTGACCCAGGATGCGGGGTCTTTGTTGCCTTCGCCGAACTCCAGGGCCGCCAGCAGCACCATGGTGATGATCCGGCTGCCGCCGGGGGTGCCCAGGACTGCGACGTCGTCACCGATCTCCAGAAAGGTCGGGGTCATGCTCGACAGGGGGCGCTTGCCCGGGGCGATGGCGTTGGCCTCCGCGCCGACCAGGCCGTAAGCGTTGGGCAGGCCCGGTTTGCTGGAGAAGTCATCCATCTCATCGTTCAGCAGCACGCCGGTGCCCGGAGGCACGAAGCCGGAGCCAAATGGCAGGTTAACCGAGAGGGTTGCGGCGACCCGGTTGCCATCACCATCAATAATCGAAAAGTGGGTGGTGTCCCGCCCCCGTTGCAGCTTAGCCCGCCCGGGCAGCATGGCACTGGGGGTGGCGCGGTCTCTGCGAATGCCCGCGGCCAGTCCGGCGGCGTAGGTCTTGTCGATCAGTTGAGCGACCGGCACTTGGGTGAAATCCGGATCCCCCAGATACTGGGCCCGGTCCCGGTAAGCCCGGCGCATCGCCTCCACCACCAGATGTTTGCGGGTGATGTCATCGACCTCGTCAAGCGCATAACGTTCCAGGATATTCAGCGCCGTGATCAAAGCCACGCCGCCGGAGGAGGGTGGTGGTGCGGTGGTGATTTTCATCTGCCGATACTGGCCGGTCACCGGGGTCCGCTGCTTGACCCGGTAAGCGGTCAGGTCCTGGGTCCGCCAGTGACCCCCTGCGGCATTCACCCCGGCAATCAGCTGCTGGGCGACCAGACCGGTATAGAAGCCGTCCCGGCCCTGTTCGGCGAGGGCTTCGAGGGTTTTGGCCAGATCTCCCTGTACCAGCCTGAAACCGCTGGCTGGCGCGTCGCCCCGGTCGAGAAAAATCGCTGCGGCGGCGGATGATGCCCGTAGTGCGTCGAGGCGGTAACCAACCATCTTGAGATAGTGCTCATCCACCACAAAACCGTCACGAGCCAGACGGATGGCAGGTGCCAGACTGGTGGCGAGGGGCAGGTTGCCATAGGTCTCCGTCAGATGGACCAGCCCGGCGGGTAGCCCCGGAATTCCCGCGCTCAGTGGGCCGTCGATGGAGAGTTTGGGGATCGGCTCGCCGGTGGCGTCCAGATACATGTCAACCCGGGCGGACAGCGGCGCCCGCTCGCGCCCGTCGACCATGGTACTAAAGTTGTCACTGGCGCGATGCAGCAGCCAGAAGCCGCCACCACCGATACCTGAACTGCTTGGCTCGACGACCGCCAGTGCTGCGCTGACGGCGACAGCGGCATCGAAGGCATTACCCCCCCTGCTCAGAATCTCGAAACCGGCCTCGGTGGCCAGGGGGTAGGCGGTGGCGATGGCGGCCGGTGCCGCCTCCGCCGGGTTGACGAAAACCCCAAGCCAGAGCGCCAGGAGCAGGCCAATTCGCTGTTTGGCCATGATCAGTTTGCCAATGCAGCCATCAGGCGGTTGTACTTCTGCAGAAGCTGGTTCTTGTCTTCCGGGTGATCCGGATCTTGCGGGATGCACTCTACCGGGCAGACTTCCACGCACTGGGGGGTATCAAAATGGCCTACACATTCAGTGCAGAGGTCCGGGTTGATGACGTAGATCTCCTCCCCCTGGCTGATGGCCTGGTTGGGACATTCTGGCTCGCAGACATCGCAGTTGATGCAGTCTTCGGTGATTTTCAGGGCCATATCGGTGACTACCGGTTGTGATCCGAGAATTTTCCCTGCAGCGCACTGTTAACGGCGGGATCCACGAAGAGGGAGATATCACCGTCGAATTTGGCGACCTCCTTGATCAGGCTGGAGGAGATGAAGCCGTAACGCTCGTCAGGGGCCATGAAGATGGTTTCGATCTGGTTGTTTAGTTGCCGGTTCATGGCCGCCAGCTGGAACTCATATTCAAAATCGGAGACCGCCCGCAGGCCGCGAATAATCGCATCCGCTTTCTGCTGTGCGGCGAACTCCACCAGTAGCACCGAAAAGGGCATGATTTCGATTCCGGGCAGGCCATCCAGCGCAGTTTCCGCCAGAAGGATTCGTTCGTCGGTGGAGAAGAGGCAGCGTTTGTTGAAGTTGTCATCAACCACGGCCAGGATAATTCGGTCAAACAGTCGGCCAGCCCGCCGGAGCACGTTGGTGTGGCCGTTGGTAATCGGGTCAAAGGTGCCGGGGTAGATCGCGGTTGTTGCCATGATTCAGGTGCTCGTGGGCGGCTCGGTTATTCGCAGCAGCCGGTAACGAACGGCCCCTGCCTGTTTGTCTTTCAGTTGTTGCCAGTTCACGGGCCAGGCGGGGTTCAGTTCCGGCTCACTCTCCAGATAGATCAGTGTGCCGGGTTTACACCAGGGCCATTTTGCCAGGGTGTCTATGAGTTCGCCCGCCAGGTTGCTGTTGAATGGCGGGTCCAGGAATACCAGGCCCGGACGACTGGCTTCAGCGGTGAGGGTGTTCAGATAGTCTAACGACTCCGCCCTGACCAGATCGACCTGCTTCAGTGCGCCCAGCTGCTCCGCAGATTGGCGTAAATTCTCCACCACCCTTCGGTCTCTGTCCACTAGCGTTGCGTGGCCCGCGCCCCGGGAGAGGGCCTCCCAGCTGAGGATGCCAGAGCCGGCACAGAGGTCAAGGCAGCGTATGCCGGTGATCTCCCGCTGCAGCCAGTTGAACAGAGTTTCCCGTACCCGATCAGGTGTTGGGCGAAGCTCGCTCAATTCCGGGAACGCCACTACCCGGCTGCGCCATTTGCCGCCGATGATGCGCAGACGGCCCCGGGGTTTGTTCAATCCGAGTCGCTGCCGCCGACGGTGAGTGTCACCAGCCGGTCCGGTTTGATGCGCCGGGCAAAGGCCTGCTGCACGTCGGCCCGGGTGACGGCGGCGACCCGCTGGCTGAAGCGATCAAGATAATCCAGGGGCAGATCGTAGAAACCGATGACCGCAAGATAGTTGAGGATCTTGCTATTGCTGTCCAGCCGCAGGGCAAAGCCCCCCAGAATGTTCTGTTTGGAGCGCTCCAGTTCCGCTTCATCCGGGCCTGCAGCAACAAAGGCTTCTAGCTCCTGCCGCAGCAGTGCGACCGCTTCACCCGCTTGCTCTCCCTTGGTCTGCATGCCGAGGGTGAAGGGGCCGAGTCCCCTCATCGGAGAAAAGTAGCTGTAGACACTGTAGGCCAGTCCCCGCTCCTCACGAATGGTGCGAAAGAGTCGAGAGACCAGGCCGCCGCCACCTAGAATATGGTTACCCACGTAGAGGGGGAAGTAGTCCGGATCCAGCCGACTCATGCCGGGCTGGCCGATACGGATATGGGTCTGGCTTGACGGGTGCGGCAGGTGTTTCTCAACAGCCCGCTCCAAGGGTTTCACCGATTCGATTGCAGTCGGCGCCTGGCCTTTCGGTAGTGCTCCGACGAGACGGTCTGCAAGGGTAGCGGCGCCCTGACGATCCAGATCCCCGACAATGGCAACCAGGGCGCCAGCTGCGACGTAATAGCGCTGATGGAAGGCGATAATCTGTTCCCGGCGGATGTCGGTGATGCTCTCGGTTGTCCCCGAGGGCAGTGAGCCGTAGGGATGACTGCCATAGAGCGCTTTCTGGTAGGCCCGGTTTGCCACCGCCTCGGGGGATTGAGCTTCGGCCTGGAGTGCCAGCAGCATGTTGGCCCGGTCCCGCTCCAGACTGGAGGCGGGGAAGCTGGGCCTGGTCAGTAATTGGCTCATCAGTTCGCTGGCCGGCCTTAGATAGTCAGCTTCACTAAGCGCACGCAGCTGCATCCAGGCCATCTCCTGATCTGCGCCGTGGCTGAGGCGCACGCCGAGCCGGTCAAAACCGGTGGCAATGGCGTCCGCGTCCAGCTCGCCGGCACCCTCGACCAGCAGGCCATTGGTCAGCAGGGCCAGCCCGGGGCTATTACCGTCCCGTACGCTGCCGGCATCAAATACCACCCGCACATCCACCATCGGCAGATCGCGGCTTTCGACAAAATAGACCGGTACCCCATTGGCGGTTTGCCAGTGCTGGATCTCAACGGCTTGGGCAACACCCCCGGAGAGTGCGATCAGCAAGAACAGGCTGAGCCGGATCACGACGGCAGCTCCGGTGAACGCCCGGCTGGCTTGTCGGCGTCGAGTGGATGCAACTCACCGATCGTCCAGCTCTGGGGGGTCAGGTATTTTTTTGCGACAGCCTGAACCTGCTCCGGGGTGACGGCCTTGATGCGATCCACGTACTGATCAGCCAGCCGCCAGTCCAGCCCCAGTGTTGCGAGGGTGCCGATGCGCATGGCCTGATAGAAGAGGGAGTCCCGTCCGAAGACATCGGCGGCGATCACCTGGGTTTTGACCCGCTGCAGCTCGTCGCTGCTGACCGTCTCCTGCTGCAGGGTGGTGATCTCTTTCCGGATGGCGGCTTCCAGCTGCCCAAGTTCAACCCCGGTGGCCGGGGTCCCGGAGATGGTGAACAGGGTGATGCCACGGCCGGTGGTGTCGACGCCAGCAGAGACCCCGGCGGCAAGCTCCTGGCCCCGCTCCAGACGGCTGGCAAAGCGGGCGCTCTGACCGCCGCTGAGGATGCCGGCCAGCACCGCCAGGGCGTAGGGTTCGGTGTCATCCGGGTTGTCCGGGGAAAGGGTCGGTACATGGCTGGCCATGATCAGGGCGGGGACCTTGGCTGGGCGGTGCAGTTTGATACGGCGCTCCCCCTGCTGCTGCACTTCACGTAGAGCCCGGGGGGGTTCGACCTCGACTGCGGGCAGGGGACCGAAATATTTCTCTGCCAGCTTGAGCACCGCCTCTGGATCGACGTCACCGGCGACCACCAGAGTCGCGTTGTTGGGCTGGTACCAGCGGTTGTACCAGGTTCTCAGGTCACTGATTTTCAGGCTCTCAAGGTCCGCCTTCCAGCCGATGATCGGGTGGTGGTAGGGGTGGCTCATAAAGGCGGCAGCCTGCACTTGCTCGTAGAGCAGGGCGTTGGGGTTGTCTTCGGTACGCAGGCGGCGCTCTTCGATCACCACCTGTCGCTCCTTCTGGAATTCCGCTTCCGGCAGGGTCAGGCCCCGCATCCGGTCCGCTTCCAGTTCAAAACTGACCTCCAGCTTGTCTCGGTGCAGGGTCTGAAAGTAGGCGGTGTAATCGGCGCCGGTGAAGGCGTTTTCTCGTCCCCCGTTGACTGAAACCGTGCTGGAAAATTCACCCGCTGGTCGTCTCTCGGTGCCTTTGAACATCATGTGTTCCAGCACGTGGGAGATGCCGGTGATGCCACCGGGTTCGTAGCTGCTGCCGACCTTGTACCAGATCTGGGAGACCACAACCGGGGCGCGATGGTCCGGCCTAACCAGAAGTTTCATGCCGTTGTCGAGCTGGAACTCGCTGATCGGGGTCGTGGCTGCGGCGGGCAGACTCAGGGTAAATGCCAGCAATGCTGGCAGCAGGATGAATTTCATTTGAATCGAGACCCGATGGGGAGGTGCAATGTTAGGATAGCAGAGAGACATCCTGATACGGTTTCTGGTTCCCCTGGGTCCTGCAATTGACTGAAAAATCCCCTGGTCTGTTTGGTCGGCTCAAGGCCGGATTGGGCCGCACCCGGGCGAAACTCGGTGGCAGCCTGGCGACCCTGATCGTTGGTCGCAAAGCCATTGATGCGGAGCTGATTGAAGAGCTGGAGGCGCTGCTGCTGGGGGCAGATATCGGAATTGAAGCAACCGGTGTTCTGATCGGAGATCTGGAGTCTCGGCTCTCCCGTAATGCCCTCAGGGATGGTGATGCAGTTTATGCCGCTTTGCGAGAGGGTATGCTGGGGATTCTTCAGGGCGGAGAGACCACCCTTGAGCTGCCATCCCGTGGCAAGCCGAATCTGATCATGCTGGTGGGGGTGAATGGTGCCGGTAAAACCACCACAGCCGGCAAGCTTGCACGGCAACTGCAGGACCAGGGCCGCAGCGTGATGCTGGCGGCGGCGGACACCTTCCGCGCCGCCGCAGTGGAACAGTTGCAGAGCTGGGGTGAGCGAAACCGGATTCCGGTGATAGCCCAGCATAGTGGCGCGGATCCGGCTGCAGTGGTGTTTGACGCCATGTCGGCGGCGGCGGCCCGGGGGCTGGATGTGGTGATTGCGGACACCTCCGGGCGTCTGCACACCCAGGGCAACCTGATGGCGGAATTGACCAAGATCGCCCGGGTCGCCCGTAAAGCGGACCCTGAGGCTCCGGCGGAGTGTCTGCTGGTGCTGGATGCGGGGGTTGGGCAGAACGGTTTGGCTCAGGCCGAGCAGTTTGGTCAGGCGGTGGGTTTGACTGGTGTTGTGCTGACCAAACTGGATGGCACCGCCCGGGGCGGGGTGATTTTTGCCATCCGTAAAAAACTGGATCTGCCGGTGAAATACATCGGGGTGGGGGAGAGTATTGATGATCTGCGACCGTTTGACCCGGAGGCGTTTGTGGACGCCCTGCTGAGTGGGGAGGCGTAGAGGCTGTTGGCGCTGCTGCAGTTCAGTCAGGTCTACAAACGTTACCCCGGCGGCAAAGATGCCCTGAAGGGGGTCGATTTCTCGCTGGACGCTGGTGAGATGACCTTCATTACCGGCCATTCCGGCGCTGGCAAAAGTACCTTCCTGAAGCTGATTGCGGCGATGGAGAAACCGACCCGGGGCGGTGTGCTGTTCGATCACCGTAATCTGGCTCGGCTGCGGCGGGGTCAGATCCCGGAACTTCGGCGCAAGCTCGGCATTATTTTCCAGGACTACAAACTGCTGCACGACCGCACTGTTTTCGACAATGTGGCCCTGCCGCTATTGATTGCGGGCCTGCGGCGTCAGGAGGCAGCCAAGCGAGTTCGGGCGGCTCTGGATAAGGTCGGTCTGCTGGGCAAGGAGCGGCTGCTGCCAGTCACTCTCTCCGGCGGCGAGCAGCAGCGGGTCGGTATCGCCCGGGCGGTGGTGCATCGACCAAAACTGCTGTTGGCGGATGAGCCCACCGGCAATCTTGATCCGGCGCTTTCCGCCGAAATTATGGATATATTCGTGGAGTTTCAACGGGTTGGCGTCGCCGTGCTGGTGGTGAGTCACGATCTGCCTCTGGTTAAAGCGATGGGTTGCCGCACCGTTGCGCTGAGTGACGGTCGGCTGATCGAGGGTCTTTCCGCATGATTGGCGCGCGCTGGTTGCGGGAGCATCTGGATGTTCTGGTCGAGACCCTGCAACGGCTGCGACAGGACTGGCTGGAACAACTCCTGTCAGTGGCCGTCATCGGCATCTCCCTGGCGTTGCCCGCCGCAGCTTATCTGGCGGTGGAGAACAGCCGTTCGGTGGCAGAGAGCTGGGATGGTTCACCCCGAATCAGTCTCTACCTTGATGCTGGACTCTCGGTTGAAAAGGCCAGGGCGCTGACCGGGAAAATAGACGAAATGGAGAGGGTGGATGGTGCCCGCTTCATCAGCCAGAGTGAGGGTCTGGCCAGCCTTGAACAGCGGATGCAGATCAGTGATGTGATAGGGTTTCTGGAGAAGAATCCGCTGCCCCACGTGATCGAAGTAACACCTGTTAAAACTGGAGGCGACACTCTAGCCGAAGAGTTGCTTGCAGAGCTGGGTCAGATGGCCGGGGTGGAGCGAGCCCGGCTTGATCTGGCCTGGGTGAAGCGGTTTTTCGCCCTGCTCGAATTGGCCCAGCGACTGGTGCTGGTGCTGGCGGCTGCTCTGGGGGTGGCGGTTTTGCTGGTGGTGGGTAATACCGTTCGTCTGGCCATCAGCAGCCGGCGGACGGAGATTGAGGTCTGCAAGCTGGTGGGTGCCAGCGATGCCTATGTCTCCCGACCGCTGCTCTATTATGGTGCGATGCAGGGATTTCTCGGGGCGGTTCTGGCCTGGCTGTTGCTACTGCTGACAGGTGGGCTGCTCAGCGCCCGGGTGGAGCGGCTCGCACAGCTCTATGAGAGTTCGTTTCAGCTTAACGGCCTGGGATTTCAGGATGGTCTGGTGCTATTGCTCGGTGGCACTCTGCTGGGGCTGGCGGGTGCGGCGCTGGCGGTGGCCCGGGAGCTGCGAGCCATCCAGCCCGCCTGAATCTGCCCTGGTCAGACTGACCTCAGGAGAGGCTCCGGTGGGCCAGGGCGATAATGCTGATGCCCGCGCTGATCAGTAGCAACTGCCGCAGGGTCTCTCCTAGCCCCATTCGCTTGTGCAGATTGGGAATCAGATCGGCAACCGCGACGTAGATAAAACTGGCTGCGGCCAGCGCCATTAGATAGGGCAGAACGCCCCGCACTTCGTTGAAGGCGTAATAGGCGAGCAGTCCACCCGCGACCGTGGTGAGGCTCACCAACAGGTTCAATACCAGTGCCCGCATACGGCTGAAGCCACTGTGCAGCAGGATGGTGAAATCCCCGATCTCCTGAGGAATTTCATGGGCGGTTACCGCGATGGTGGTTAGTATTCCAAGTCGAATGTCGGTTAAAAAGGCGCTGCCGATCAGCACGCCGTCGAGAAAGTTGTGGGTGCTGTCCCCGAGCAGAATCAGTGCGCCCGAGGCGGAGTGAGAGGGCCTTATGCTGGCCTCGTCGGGGTTGTGGGCCTCACAGCTTTCGGTGTGGCAGTGGCGCCAGAGCACCAGCTTCTCCAGCAGAAAAAACAGCAGGATGCCCCCCAGCAGGGTTGCGGTGATCTGCATCGGTTCCACCAACGGCTGCTCCAGGGCATGGGGCAGTAGCCCGAGAAATGCGGCACCCAGCAGTGCGCCGATGGCGAAACTGAGCAGGGAGGGCAGTAGCCGGGTTCTTATGGGCTCCGGCACCAGCAGGATGCCGCCCGCCGCAGTGGCGCTGAGCAGCCCTCCAAACAGGGTGGCGGAGATAATCCAGAACAGGGGGGACATGATGGCGTTGTCAGCGGTCTCGGCAGTGATCGGGGCGCGCATTGTACGTGACAATGGTGTCACCGCCGGCTTCTCCGGCACGGGGTAGGTTTGCAGTCGGGCCCGCCAGCCCGATAGCCAGCGGGACTCCTGTCGTTTTGCCGGGGCCAGCGCCACCCGTTGACTGAGCAGCTGGTCCGCCGCAGCCGCAAACGTGCGGGCGCTGGCTTGGTCGGGTTCTCCAGGCCTGGCCAGTAGCACCTGCAACACTCCCCAGCCCTGGCCCTGATAGCGCTCCTCCGGGTTGATCCCTTCGCCTTTGAAGTTCGTATAGTCGACCAGGGCGTAGAGGCCGTCCGGCTCTGCAGTCAGGACCTTAAGGCGTTGTGCCACCGTGGCTTGCTGGTGCGGCGGTGCGGCGGCGATGATTTTTGGCCTGGCAGCCTCAAAGCGCTGGGCAATAAAACGGGCCTGTAGAGCGACTGTGGAGGCCAGCCAGTCCCTCAGCTCGGTCAGCTTTGGGCCACTCATGTCGGCTTCAAAATTTGCACGATCTACCCAGGGGCAGGGCTGGTCTGGATTCTCAGCTAACCAGGTCGGGGGCTGTGAGCCCTGTTCGATGGCAAAGCGCAGCCAGTCCGGAAAGCTTTCAGAAAATGGCCCACTCTGGTTTTCCGGGTACCAGATGAAGTGACCGATGCCGAGGGAGGCAAACTGTTCCCCCTCGTTCCAGTGGGTGAGCTGGTCAACCCGGCCGTGGGCTTCGTTCTGCCAGATCTTCTGACCCAGGGCCAGAGCGGTGGCTTCGTCAATGGCTGCGTTGAGTGACCCGGTAAACAGGATCAGGAAAAGCAGCAGCCAGCGGTTCATGGCGACACAGGAGGCAGCGGAAGTAAACGCTCACTGGCTCTAAATCCGGCAACAAACAGAGCCAGGACCAACAGCATGGTACTGCCGTAGATGGTGGGTACCACGGCCATGGTGGCGTTGTTCAACAGTGCAGGGCTGAGCGCGACGGTGCCGCCGAGCAGGGCATTCTGGGCACCGACCTCAATGCCTAGGGTCAGCACCTGTTTGCGCTGCAACCGGGCGAGCAGGCCACCGGTTACGCCAATAGCCAGGGTGATCAGGCTCAGGGCCAGGGTCACCACTCCCGCCTGGGCCAGGTAGGTGCTCAGGCGGCCCTGCTCCTTGCTCCAGATCAGATAGATCATCAGCGGCAGGAAGAGCCAACCCAGAAACCGCAGCACCGGCTCGACTCGGCTCGCAAAGCCGGGCATCACCGCCCGAATCCCCATGCCGATGGCGATGGGCAGGGCGGTGATCAGCATGATCCGCTGGGCGGTCTGCAGCAGGGGCAGCTCAACTGAGCTGCTCTGCCCCATGAAATAGGTGAGTGAGCCGTTCAGCAACAGGGGCATGGTGATGACGGTGGCCAGACTGGAGATACAGGTCAGGGTGACCGAGAGGGCCACCTCTCCCCGGGCCAGATGGGTGATCAGATTGGAGAGAATGCCGCCTGGGCAGACTGCCAGGATCATCACCCCCATTGCAATTTCCGGCCTCAGGGGGAGGCTTGCCGCCAGTAGAAAGGCGCAGAGGGGTAGCAGCAGGATTTGACCCGTCAAGCCCACCGCCGCTGCCTTGGGGTAGAGGGCAACCCGTTTAAAATCCGCTGGTGCCAGGGTCAGTCCCATGCCAAGCATGAGCACAAAAAGAAAAACCGGTAGTGCGGAACTCATGAAGCCGCTCCTGTTATTGTGATCTGCAGGTCACTTCTCCCTGGCGCATCTTACCCCGCAGCGTTTGGCTCGTGGTCGGGTCAGACACCCAGACAGACGCCTGTGGCGCGCAGGGTCTCCAGTAACGGATGATCAGGGGGCACCTGACGGGCTGGTCCCGCGATTTCCGTCAGCGGAACCGGCACCACTGCACCCTGGCGCCAGGCCAGCATCAGGCCGAGCGCCGGTTTTGCCATCAGCTGGCTGGCACGGACACCCAGCTCGCTGGCGAGGATGCGGTCGGTGGCGGAGGGTGCGCCACCACGCATCAGGTAACCCAGGGTGGTCAGGCGGGTCTGCAGCCCGGTCAGGGCTGGTAGGGTTTCCAGCAACTCTGCTGCGGCCCCATGCAGAGGGAGTCCTTCGGGCCGCGCGTTGGCGGGCTGGGCGCCCTCCGCAACGACCACCATGGCATAGTGCCGCCCCCGGGTACCCCGGGCCTTGACTGCAGCTGCCACGGTTTCAAGATCGTAGGGGATCTCTGGCAGCAGTACGATGTCTGCGCCGCCAGCGAGGCCGACGGCGGCGGCGAGCCAGCCCGCATGACGACCCATCACCTCGACCAGCATCACCCGATGGTGGCTGGATGTGGTGGTGTGCAGGCGGTCCAGGGCGTCAACCCCAACCTCAATGGCGCTGTCGAAGCCGAAACAGGTATCGGTGCCGGGAATATCGTTGTCGATGGTTTTGGGCAGGGTCAACAGTCGCAGTCCGGCGCTGGAGAGCTGTTGGGCGAATCGCTGGGTGCCGTCACCGCCGAGACAGACCAGCAGGTCCAGACTCTCTGCCCGATAGTTGGCCACGCAGCGCCGGAGACTCTCTTCCGTGTCTCGCGGGGTGACGGCCTGAGCGCCCCGCCCCGTTCCCAGGATGCTGCCCCCCAGGTTGATAATGCTCACCACGTCGGGGCGGTGCAGCGGGCGGCACTGGCCCGCCTCAAGACCGATAAAACCGTTCTCAAAACCGATCAGCTGGGCATCCCACTGCTCCATGGCAGCCAGAGTGACTGCTCGCAGCGCCGCGTTCAGGCCTTGGCAATCCCCCCCGGCTGTTAGAATGCCAATTCGTTTCGGCGGTCGTGGCGATGACATAAGTGAGCCTCTCCGGCCGGATGTTGTTGCGTTGCGACCCCCACTCACGCCCTGGAGCGTTTCATGACGATCACTGTTGGCACCACAATTACACAGTTTATTATTGAACGGCAACGGGCATTGCCGGAGGCGACCGGCGAATTAACCTCGGTGCTGAATGATGTGGTGATCGCCTGCAAGGGGATTGCTAACGCGATTTCCCATGGTGGCCTGGCGGGTGTGCTGGGGAGTGCCGGCACCGATAATGTGCAGGGTGAGGGTCAGAAGAAACTGGATGTGTTGTCCAACGATATCTTTCTCAAAGCCAATGAGTGGGCGGGCCACGTCGCCGGACTGGCTTCGGAGGAGATGGAGGATGTGGTGCCCCTGCCGAATGGGGTGAGCCGGGGTAAATATCTGCTGCTATTCGATCCTCTGGATGGCTCCTCCAATATTGATGTGAACGTCTCGGTGGGTACAATTTTCTCCATTCTGCGCTCTCCGGAGGGTGTGGATCTGCCCCGGGCCGAGCATTTTTTGCAACCCGGTACCGCTCAAGTCTGCGCGGGTTACGTGATTTACGGCCCCGCCACCATGCTGGTGCTGACCACCGGCGATGGTGTACACGGTTTTACCCTCAGTCCCGGCATCGGTGAATTTCTGCTGACCCATCCAGATATGCGGATTCCTGAAGAGACCACCGAGTTCGCAATTAACGCCTCCAACATGCGCTTCTGGGAGCTGCCGATGCGGCGCTACATTGATGAGTGTCTCGCCGGCAGCGACGGCCCCCGGGGCAAGAACTTCAATATGCGCTGGGTCGCATCGATGGTGGCGGACGTACACAGAATTCTGTGTCGTGGCGGCATCTTCACCTATCCCCTGGACAGTCGGGAGCCCTCAAAACCCGGTAAGTTGCGGTTGATGTATGAGGTGAATCCCATGTCATTTATCGTCGAACAGGCGGGGGGCGTCAGCTCCACAGGGCGCCAGCGCTGTATGGAGATCACGCCGGAGGGGCTGCACCAGCGGGTGCCGGTGGTGCTGGGGTCGAAGTCTGAGGTCGAGCGGGTGGTGGGTTATTACCGGGATGCCGCTGATTAGGGTTTTTCCCTTGTTAAGAAACGCTCGTGAATAAAGACCGCGATAGCTGGCGGGTCATTCAGATCCAGCAGCGGCAGATCAGTTTTCAGGTTTGGGTCGTCACTGGCGATGGCCACGATGTTCGCATCTGGCGGTAGTGCAGTCTGATTCAAGGCGCTGCGCCGCAGTTCGATTTTGGCCAGTGTGCTCTCCTTGAAACCCTCCGCCAGCACCAGATCAAGACGCCCCAGGGCCAGTTCATCCACCAGATCAAGGGGGTCGGGCTCTGGCGGTCTCTCTCCGTCGGCTCCGGCCCGCTCCTCGAACCGGACCTGCCGCCAGGGAGAGGCCAGAAGCAGCTGCGCCGCCCCGGCCTGACGCAGTCGGTGGCTGTCCTTGCCGGGCCGGTCCACCTCAACCTCGTGATGGGTGTGTTTGACCACCCCTACCCGCAGTCCCCAACCACTGAACTGAGCCAGCAGCCCTTCAATCAGGGTGGTTTTGCCAGTGCCGCTGGGGGCCACCAGTGCAACTATCGGTGGCCGGGTCCAGGGTGTTTCAGGCAACCCGGTTGCGCCACCAACGCAGCAGCCCGAGGCCGAGGGCGCCGAGAATAATCAGCAGCGGTATCAGGGCGATATTGATGAACTTCAGGCGCGCTTCAAGCCGGTCTATGTCGCCCCGCAGATCTCGCTGCACATCTCTCAGCTGTTTGCGCACCCTGACTTTCTCGTTGCGGAATCGCTCGATCTCTGCCGCCTGTTCAGGAGAGAGGAGACTCTCCTCTTCCGCGGTTTTCTGCTGCTCAAGCTCCAGTAATTTGGCTTCGGTCTGGCGCAGCTGCTCCTGCAGCGTCTGTTCCGTCTCAAGGAAGCGGGATTCCGCATCCATGGCCAGCTGGTTGACCACGGTGAAAGGCCGGGCGAAGGTGCCGCGACTGCGGACGCTAATCAGGTCGCTGGAGCCGCTCAGGTGCTCCAGTGCGTTCAGCACGAACTTGCCGTTGTCCGCGTAGGGGAAAGCAATCCGCTCGCCATAGAAGTTCTGAATCTGGACCCAGAACTGGTTATGCAGAAGATCCGCGTCCGCCACTAGGGTGACATTGATCGGGCTCGCTGCTTCCGCCACGAAATTCGGGTCATCCTCGGTATCAATTCGCAGCACCAGAGGCGTCTCTTCTTCCGGCATTTGAGTATCTGCTTCGGACTGCTCTGCCTCGGGGTCTTTACGTATCGGCTTGCCGTCCGGGAAGGCGGTGGTGGCCGGGCCAGTCAGGCGGGCGGCCAGTATCTGCCGACCGCTGTCGGGCTGGTAACTGGTGAGTAACTGCTCCGGCGTCGGGTTGCTCTGGAGTAAATCTGTCTCCAGCAGCTGTACGGAGTCGCTGGACCAGATCAGAGGCGTCAGAGTGGCCTCCGCGCCATCCAGCAAGCGAATTGAGCCGACGGTCGCGGCGTTGATCTGAGCGAGTCGGCTGGTGAGAATATCGTCGGTTGCCAGATGGTCCGGCAGCAGCCGCAACCAGATCAGGTAATCCGCGGTACCGCCGGCACCGGTGGAGACCCGCTGCGCGGCACCCCGGTCGGCGACAACTTTGCCTTCAACCAGTTCCACCCCCCATTTCTCCAGCAGTGGTCCCAGGCTGCTGCTCTCTTTGGGCAGCGGAGGTTCGTTGGGACTAAAGGGGTCGCTGGGAATGACTTCACTGGTCGCAAAGGGGTCGAGAAACGCCAGCAGGTGTCCGCCCCGCAGGACGAACTGATCAATCGCATAGAGACTGGCATCATCCAGATATTTGGGGTGAACCAGCATCAATACGTCCACCTCCTCCGGAATTTCGGTGGCTTTGTAGTCGATGTCCTGCACCGTGAATAGCTGTTGCATCTGATCGTAGATGCCCCAGGGTGCTGGTGGCGGCTGATTGGTAAAGGGGTTGGCGCGACCGCCGCCCTTCAGTGGCAGGCTCGACCAGAGTCCGATGACAATTTTCTCTGGCCCTGTGAGGCGATAGACCAGATTGGTCAGCTCGTACTCCAGGAACTCAGCGTTGTCCGGCTGAAAAAAGGGGATCACCTCCCTGGCGCGGCCCTCTGCGGATGCGACCAGGCCGAAGTAGGCCACTTCACCATCCTGCAGTGGCGCGCCTTTGAGGCCACTGGCCACCGCTTCATCCTCCTCATCAGAGAAGGGCTCCGGATGGATGACTTCAAGCTGGATCTTGTCTCCAGCCACGGCGGAGTACTCCCGCAGCAGTTGATCAACCCGCTGGGCATAACTGCTCAGTCCCGGTAGTTCGTTTAGAACCTTGGAGTAGTAGAGCCGCAGAGTGACCGGTTTTTCCAGGGCGCGCAGAATGTTGCGGGAGCCGTCAGTCAGGGTGTAGAGCTGGTTGGCGGTGAGGTCGATCCGGGCGCTGCTGAATAGCACCACTGCAAAAATATTGACTACAAACAGCAGGGCCAGAGCGAGCAGTAGACCGGAGCTGGAGAGCAGGGATTTTTTTAGTGCCATATTGTTTATCCTGCCTTTTTCAGTTCGACGACCACTGCGTTGGCGTAGAGCCAGAACAGAATCATAGAGAGGAAGAAGACCATATCCTTGATCTCGACCACGCCCCGGGTGATGGCATCAAAGTGGGTCAGGAAGCTGAACGACCGCAGCGTCTCCACCAACAGATCCGGCATCCAGCCTGTAAAAACCTCAAGGGTGCTGGGAAAACCGGTGATCAGGAGCAGAAAGCAGATCATCACACTCACCACAAAAGCGATGACCTGATTTTTGGTCACTGCGGAGATACAGGCGCCGATAGCCAGATAGCTGCCCGCCATCAATAGACTGCCGAGATAACCCGCTGCGATGACGCCGTGGTCCGGGTCGCCCAGATAACTCACGGTGATCCACATCGGGAAGGTCAGCGCCACCGCCACCGCGGTAAAGAGCCAGGCCGCCAGAAACTTACCCACAACCGCCTGCCAGAGGGAGACAGGCAGCGTCATCAGCAGTTCGATGGTGCCACTTTTGCGCTCCTCGGCCCAGAGTCGCATCGCCACCGCCGGCATCAGGAACAGGTAGAGGAATGGATGGAACTCGAAAAAAGGTTGCAGACTGGCGTACCCGCTGTCGAAGAATCCGCCCAGATAGAACGTAAAAATTCCATTCAGGAACAGGAAGATAACAATAAACACATAGGCAACTGGGGTTAAAAAGTACCCGGCCAGCTCTCGTTTGATAATGATGCCAAGGGTGTTCATGAACGGGCTCCGGCAGTGTCGGTGAGATCCCTGAAGACGTCATCCAGCTTGCCCCCCTGCTGGTAGATCTGCTCCACCTGCCAGCCTTCGGTTGTGGCCAGCTGGGCCACGGCGCGAATAACGCTCTGACCGCCCTCGGGGAAGATCAGCAGTGTGCGGTTGTCCAGGGTCTGACAGCTATCGATCCAGTCCAGCTGGGGTAGCCGGGCCGCCGCCAGGGGTGCCTGCTCTGCGGATAACTGCAGTGATACCGCGTTGTGGTAGCGGGAGCGCGCCTCAAGCTCCTGCGGGGTACCGTCTGCTACCAGTTTGCCGTTGGCGATAATCAGGGCTCGGCTACAGACCGCCTCCACCTCTTCCAGGATGTGGGTCGAAATGACAATAGCCTTGTCGGATGCCATCTCCTGAATCAGGCTACGGACTTCCTGTTTTTGATTCGGGTCCAGGCCGTCGGTGGGTTCATCCAGAATCAGGACTTGCGGGTCGTGCAGAATCGCCTGGGCCAGCCCGACCCGGCGCTTGAACCCTTTCGACAGGGTATCGATGCGCTGGTTTAACACGTCACCGAGCTGAATGCGGGAGACTACATCTGCGATCCGCTGGCGCTTTGTCTCGCCCCGCAGGCCGCGAATACCCGCGACAAAATCCAGTAGTGCTGCGGGGGTCATGTCTGCGTAGAGCGGCGCGCCTTCCGGCAGATAACCAATTTGGCGGCGGCTCTGGAGGGGTTTCTCGGTGATGGACTGGCCACCAATGCAGACGGTGCCCGAGGTGGGGGTGAGAAATCCGGTGACCATTTTCATGGTGGTGGACTTGCCTGCGCCATTGGGACCGAGGAACCCCAGCACTTCGCCTCGGTCGACCTGAAAAGTGAGGTCATCCACCACCTTCGACGCGCCAAAGCGTTTACACAGGTGTTGAATCTCGATCAGTGCGGTCACAGTATCCTCCTGAAGTTACTCCGCAGCAGCAGCCCGGTCCGGCCGTGCAGTGGGGTGGTTGTGGTCTGACGCCACTTCCATAATGGCGGTTGATTGTACAAATGGGGCCGGGAAAAACAAGGCGAGGCCGGAGTGGCCGGCCCGGGGTTTATCGAGCCGGGGGGGTGGCTGGCGGTTGTCGTTGCGGTGTCTGCTGCTGTTCGCGCCAGCTGCGGCGCTGTTCGGGCGTCAGCGACTGCCAGCGTTCGCGGATCTGCTGCCGTTGGGTTGGATCCATCTGCTGGAAGCGACGGCGGGCGGCCTGAATTCGCTCCTGCTGATCCGGATCCAAGGTTTGCCAGCGCTGAAAATTCTTGCGTAGTTCCGCCCGCTGATCCGGATTGAGTTCACGCCAGCGCTGGATGCGTTGTTGTAGACGTGCTCGCTGCTCAGGGGTGGCTGTGGCCCAGTGGCCCGCACCCCTTTTTAGCCGCTGCTGGCGGATTGCGGACATCTCGTCCCAGCCATCCTTAAACCGGGACAGGGCCGACTGTTCTGACTCCGACAGTTGGCTCCAGGGGGTCGCTGCCGACTGGGGCCTGTGTTCGGTTTCACCTGCGGTAGTGTCGGCCATGAAGGCTAATATCAAGCCCAGAATCAGAGTACTCCGGATCAGCCAGTGTTGTGCGGGTTTAGCTCTGCTCATCGGCGTTGTCCGGTTCTGGAGATGTTGGGCTGCCAGGGTTTCGATGGCGTTGTCGAGCCAGGAACTGTCGGCTTGATCCTGGTCGGCGAGCAACCCCGGAAACGCCCAAGACGGGTTCCGCGAGTCACAGACCTACCCCGGGTGGTGGATGAACAGCAGCACCGCGCTATACCTGACCATTCTCTGAAAGCCAGTCGTAGAACTCGATCTCCTGATAGAACTCAATTTCCTGGGGCGCGGCGAGCAGGTCAAGACTTTCAATGGGCAGAGCTGCCCCGTTGTCTGCCGTGGGCAGGGCGAGCCAGAGCAGCAGGGCGCAACTGGTGGCGAGGAGCGCCCCAACTGCTGGCAGCCGACCTGCTCGGCTTTGTGCTGGGGCGCTGGCGGCAGCCAGGGCCTGCCGTCGTGCTTCGGAGAGGTGGCCCCGAGTCACTGAATCCAGTTCACCAATGGTGGCGTCCAGCGCTGCGCGAACCTGTTTGTCCAAGTGGGTGTCACTCATCAGCCTCGTCCTGCAGTGCGGCGCGAACCCGGCTCATAGCCCGGGATAGATGTGTTTTGACGCTGCCCTCCGAGCAGGCCATCGCGGTAGCAGTAGAGGTCACGTCGAATCCCTCCCAGACTCTGAGCAGGAAGGCCTGGCGCTGGCGATGTGGCAGTGTTTTCAGAGTTTTCATCAGTGTTCGCGCGGTATTGTCCCCCAGGGCCAGTGCCACCGGGTCGGGATTGGTGGCATCCGGAATTGCGTTGATCGGATCGGTTTCGTCATCTTCGCTTTGAACGAAAAAACCAAAGATTCGCCGACGTGCCCCCTGCCGCCGGTGCCAGTCCCGAATCCGGTTCTGCAGTACCCGGTGGAATAATGGTGGCCACTGCTCCAGGGGCCGCCGGGCATAGGCTTTGGCAAAGCGTAGCATCGCCTCCTGAACCAGGTCGAGGGCATCCTCCCGGTTGCCGGTCGAGAGTTGGGCGATGCCAAAAGCTCTTTTTTCAACGCTGGCCAGAAAGTCATTAAGCGCGATCCTGTTGTTCAGGCCCTGCCCCCGATTGGTTGGTGGTTTCAGTCGGCAGTTAACCCGACGAACTGATCAAAGTACAGGCGGTACCTAATGGACAGCACGGTCTATTGGAATCTTATCGTCCTGGGTGCCGCTGCCGAACCTGGGCATGGCGTTCGCCTTTACGGTCGAGCCGATGATCGATACGATCACCTTTGCGGTCGAGGTGCTGGTCGATGCGGTCACCCTTGCGGTCAAGCCGCTCCGCCAAACGCTGTTTGCCATTCGCCTCAGCTCGGGCGGATCGCTGATCCAGGCGGTGGTCGATGATGTCGCCGCGGCGGTCGAGTCGGCGGTCGATCTGGTCACCTATGCGATCAAGCCGGTCATCGACTTCCCGCGGATGAGATGCGGTTGCTACGGCGCTGATGGTGGCCAAGAGGATAACCAGTGCTATGTTAGATCCTGTTTTCATCTTTTTCTCCTGCAACATTTGGGGTTTACCCCAGCAACAACGGGTGAGATCGGTTTTGGTTGACAGCTCAGGGAAAATTTTCAGGCGTGGGTTATGACCCAGGGTCTGCCCAGACTCGCCGCGGTGCAAATGACCTCCGGTCCGGAGGTCTCGGCCAATCTGGCCGTGGCGGCGGAGCTGATTGGCATCGCCGCAGGGCAGGGAGCGAAGCTGGTGGTGCTGCCGGAGAACTTCGCCTTTTTTGGTGCCCGGGAGCGAGACAAACTGGCGGTGGCGGAGACAGAGGGCGTTGGTCCGATTCAGACATTTCTGGCGGATCAGGCGGGGCATCACGGGATCTGGCTGGTTGGTGGCACGCTGCCGATGGCCGCCAGGGATGGCCGGATTCGTGCGGCGAGTCTGCTGTTCGGGCCGGACGGTCAGCAAACGGCCCGCTACGACAAGATCCACCTGTTTGATGTAGCCCTCGATGGGGGCGAGCAGTACCGGGAGTCCCGCCACATCGAGCCCGGTGACGAGGTGGTTGTGGCGGACACGGCGCTGGGGCTGGGGCTGGTCGGTATGGCGGTCTGTTACGACCTGCGGTTTCCAGAGCTGTTTCGACAGATGGTGGCGAGGGGCGCCCGGATTATGGTACTGCCGTCCGCTTTTACCGCCGCCAGCGGAGCTGCTCACTGGCACTTGCTGTTGCGGGCCAGAGCGGTTGAAAACCTCTGTTATGTAGTCGCTCCTGACCAGGTCGGTCGCCACGCCAATGGCCGGGACACCTACGGCCACTCCCTGATCGTTGATCCCTGGGGTGCTGTGCTGGCCGAGTGCAGTGGCGGCCCGGGTATTGTCACGGCCGATTTCGATTCAGACCAGCTAGCCGCCCGCCGCAGACGGTTTCCCGCGCTGACCCATCGCCGTCTCCCATGAGAGTTGAGGCGTTCGGGATGAAGCCCCGGAATTCTCTCGATTGTTCTGTGAGTGAGCCGGTGGTGAGGGAGGGTCGCTCTGGTTGGCTGGTAACTCCCGGGTGATTATTCGCCAGGAGAAGTACTGATTATTGGTGGTTTTCGGCCGCCTCTTTCGGGGGCAGAATGGGTGGTCTCAAACTGTGTTCTTGGGGGAGGGGCGATGAAGCGTAAATGGGCTCTAGTTGGGGTATCACTGCTGCTGGCCGCTGCGGCCGCTAATGCGGGCAAAGGGGGCTGGATTACAGGTGATACGGATGAGCGGTTTGAGACCGTGGCCCGGCACCTGCGGGGGCTGGATATGGCTATGGTCGAGATCGGCTACCGCTACCAGGAACTCTATTGGGGCACGGTTCAAAAAAACTGGCCCTACGCTGAGTATCAGGTCGCCAAAATCCGCCAGACGCTGGATAACGCCCTGCAGCGGCGGCCAAAACGGGCGGAATCCGCCCAGAATCTCTTTCTGCCGGAGCTGGAACGTTTTACAAGGCGGGTTGCTGAGCAGGATGATAGGGCGGTTGCTGCCGGCTTTCGTGATCTGACCGCCAGCTGTAACGCCTGCCACAAGGCTGAGGGCGTGGGAAGTTTCGTGGTGGTGCCACCGGAA
This sequence comes from Gammaproteobacteria bacterium, assembly GCA_022014175.1. Taxonomy (GTDB): domain Bacteria; phylum Pseudomonadota; class Gammaproteobacteria; order Immundisolibacterales; family JAKLLR01; genus JAKLLR01. The sequence goes on from JAKLLR010000010.1 coordinate 26,194, forward strand.
TTGCATCGCCCTGCACCCTTTGGGATGCCCTGAAGCTTGTCCAGGGCGGGCTGAGTCGGGGGTCAGTGTTGACAGCCTGGACACCAGTAGCTGGCCCGCTGGCCCAGAACGGCCTGCCGGATGGTGCCATCACAGCGGTTACAGGGCCGGTCCGTCCGACCATAAACCTGCAATACCTGCTGGAAGTAACCGGGGCGGCCATCGCTGGAGCGGAAATCCCGCAGGGTGGTGCCCCCGGCGGCAATGGCCTGTTGTAGTACCCGTCGTGCCGCTGCCGCCAGCAGAATATAGCGTGCCAGACTGACCCGCCCAGCCGCTCGTTTGGGGTGTATGCCCGCCAGGTGCAGCGCCTCACTGGCATAGATATTGCCGACCCCGACCACCATTTTATGGTCCATTAAAAAGGGTTTGATTGCGGCGGTTCGGCCTCGGGCGTGGTGGTGCAGATGGGTACCTAACACGTCACTGCTGAGCTCCAGTGGTTCCGGGCCCAGATGGCTGAGCAGTGGGTGGGTGGCCGGATCCAGGCTCCAGAGTGCGGCACCAAACCGTCTGGGATCGTTCAGCCGCAGACAATCGCCGTTGGCAAGCACGAGATCCAGATGGTCATGTTTCCGCAGCGGCGTCTCCACTGGCAGGTAGAAGAGCGCGCCGGACATGCCTAGATGCAGAATCAGGCTGCCCCGCTCTTTGCTGCCTTCACCCCCGGTTTCCAGCAGCAGATATTTACCCCGGCGACGGACGCTCTGGATGGTCTGCCCGGCCAGTGTCTGATCCAGAGTCGGCGGAACCGGCCAGCGTAATCGGGGCTCCCGAACCTCGACTCCGGTGATCCGCTGACCCTCCACCAGGGGCGCGATGGCCCGCCGGGTGGTCTCGACCTCTGGCAACTCCGGCATCAGTCGATGGTGGTCGTCAGACCGGGGTAGAGCAGGCGCCGACCGAGGGCGAGGGAGAGGCGATAACTGACTGCGGGCTCCAGCCGATGCAGCCAGAAGCCGGTGTCGTCACCCTCGACCCTGAACTCGATCTGGTGGTCGCGCCCAGACTGCCGGTAGTGGATCTGCACGGGTGCGCCGAGCCATTCAGCCAGTGGTACAAGCCGCTCGGCTCTGGCGGTCAGCCAGAGTGCTGTAGTGGCCTTCGGAATCTCTGCGCCTAAGGGTTGTGGGTCGGCAATGCGCCAGCTCCCGTCGCTGGGGGTGATGGTCTGCGACGGCAGCTCCAGCTTTAGAATCTCTACCCCATCGGGCAACAGGCGATGCTCCACCAGTGTGGGCCAGCCCCCCGCAATCTGATAGAGATAACGGTCGTCAGTCTGTACCACCAGTTCGCCGATGCCCATATAGCGCCGCTGATTCAGGGGGTTGGTGCTACCGAAAACGAATTCGGTCTCGTTCATGAAGAGCCGATAGCGCGGCTCGGCCAGACCGTATTCCGCGAGGGTGTGTGGGCGGGCGGCCAAGCTCATGTGGATAGGTGCCTCAATCAGCGCCAGCAGCTGCTCCAGTCGGGTGTTGTCAGCTGGCAGGGTAACCGGTTTCCGCAGCTGCCAGCCACTCTCAAGCCGCTCAAACAGGGCGTCGGGCTGACCCACGATCTGCAAGCCAATCCAGTTGACCTGCTCCGCCTGAAGTGGAGTGATCTTCCGCAGCGGTGTCGGGGCTTCACGCTCCGGCGGGTGACCGGGTTTGGCCAGAAAACCGATGGCAATGGCCGCAGAAATCAGCAGGATGTAGTTGATTAACCAGCGTTTGCGGTTCATGCGGACTCTCTTCTGCGCCACCAGAGTCGAGCGGCAATGATCAGGCAAATCATCGGCAGCAGGAGCAGAAAACCAAAGGCAATCACCATACCTTCACGCTGGGACAGTCTGAGTTGCGCGTCTGCAGCCTGATACGGGGGAATATCCAGAAACTGCTCGTCAATGGCCAGCCAGTTCAACAGATTCAGCCCCAGTTGCAGATTACCGCCATTGCCCAGATAACGGTTGGAGAGGAAGTCACCATCGCAGATCACCACTGCCCGTTGGGGACCCTGCTCCAGCGCGACTCCGAGCAAGTGGGGGCCAGGTTGATCCTGGCCCGGGTTGAATTGTGGGGGTTGATCGGGCGGGTGGTCTGCGGGGTTGATATCCACCCAGCTGTGGCGGGCAGTGGTAATCAGTGGGGTCTGTTGCCAGGTTTGGTTCTGCGGGGTTAGCTGTTGAGCCGGCGTGATCGAGCAGGCTTCAGGGAACACCGTGGTCAGTTGCATTGCTGCTGTGATCGGGTGGTTGGCGTACTCCCCTGGGCGGGCGACTACGAAGTTCTCCGGGGCGTTGATCAATTTGGCATTGGGATCGATGATTGGATCACCTGAGAGTTGAAGCCCCAGTTCAGTGGCGAGGAAGCCGAGGCTGCTGTGACCCGGATCGGCCAGCCAGAGCAGCTTGCCGCCGCCGCGCATGAATGCTTCGATGGCTGCCTGGTCTTTGGGCAGCAGCGCCACCGAGGGGTGACTGATTAGCAAAATGCCCTCTTGTGGCAGCGGGTCACCGGCTGCTGGAAGCACGGTTTGGAGACGGAACTCCTGAGCTTTCAAGGCTGCGGCGAATTCGGACAGATCATGGTTGGCCTGACGAGCCGGGCTGCGTTCACCATGGCCGGAGAGAAACAGCAGCAAGGGTGGTTCGCTGCGCTGTAGCTGCAGCATCGCCTGGGTGATCGTCTGCTCATTCAGATTGCGGAGCTGGCGTGACCGCCTCTGATACTCCAGCAGCAGTTCGCCATTGGCCTGAATTCCCAATTTCCGGACCTGCCCCGGGTGCCTGTTGGGGTCGATAAACTCAAAACTAATCTTCTGGGAGTGCTCGAGATAGGGGCGCAGCAGTGCGCTGATCCGTTTGCGCAGGGTTTTGTCGTCGCTGGCGAAGGCGGTGATGGTGAGCGGTGCCTGTAGTTTTTGGATTACTGTGCGGCTGGCGGGCGACAGGGTGTGGCGGCCGTCGGCGGTGAGATCGAGGCGTACCGGGTAGCGCTCCCCGAGCCAGGCCAGCAGGCCAGCGGTGAGGATCAGCCCGAGCAGAAAAACAGCGAGTTGAAAGCGGTGGTGGTAACGGTTTTCCGGACAGAGTTTCACAGCGGCCGCCGCTCCAGATCCAGCCGCAGTACTGCCAGCGCCAGTGCAGTGCAGGTCAGCAGCAGGTGGTAGAGCAGATCCCCGGAGTTCAGCAGGCCCTGGGTGAATGGGGTCAGGTGTCCAGGCAGCGCCAGGTAGCTGAGAATCCCCCCCGCTGTGGCGCTGCCATCCGCAGGCTGAATAACCCATAGCAGCAGTATGGTCGCGAAGGTGCTCATGGCGGCCAGCAGGGGTGTGCGGGTGACCGTTGAGAAAAACAGGCCGATGGCACTGACGCTGGCACAGAGCAGCAGCAGACCGATCACTCCGGTGAGCCACTGACCCCAGTCCAGCTGGGTCCCGATCGCTAAACTGGCGGTGGGGGCGATTGCAAGGGTGACTGGCGCTGTGAGAAAGAGTAGGCAGCCCAGGTATTTGCCCAAAATAATCTCGCTGCTTGAGATCGGTGCGCTGAGGAGCAGCCGGATGGTGCCGGTGCGGTACTCCTCGCTGATCAGCGGCATGGTCAGCAGCGGGATCGCGGTCAGCAACAGGGCTGCGGCACTGCTGAAGAGCGGCGCCGCGATTAAATCGGTCACTCCCGGGGCGCCTACCTGATTGGCCAGTTTTGGTGCGACAGTTTGATACCACTCCAGTTGCAGCAGAAACAGATAGGCCAGCACAAATTGCAGCAGAGCCAGTAGTACCCAGTTTCCCGGAGCGCCCAGGGCGCGTGTCAGCTCCCGTTGTGCCAGAGCGCGGATCAAGCCGTGGTGCCGGGCGTGGTTGGTGGCTGGGTGATCTCCATAAATCGCCGCTCCAGCAGGCGTCCGGCGGGGCTGATCTCCCGTATTTGCCAGCCCTGGATGAGTGCTGCGGTGCTGATCTCAGCGATAGCCTGGTCAGCACTTTTGGCGTGGATCAGGACGCTCTCTGCGCCAATGCTTTCGACCCGATTCGTAGAACTCAGGGCGTTGAGCTCGGCGACTGTCGGGGGGTTGTTAAACCGCACCAGCAGAGTCTCTCCAAACTGGGGTTGGGTACTCCCCCGGGTCGGGCTCTCCTGATGGAGCTGACCCTTGTGCAGAATCAGGATGCGGTGACAGAGCGCCTCAGCCTCGTTCAGAATATGGGTGGAGAGCAGCAGAGCGCGGGTGGTGCTGAGCTGCCGGATGAGGGTGTGGATCTGTTCGATCTGGAGTGGATCGAGGGCGCTGGTGGGTTCGTCCAGAATCACCACCTGGGGGTCGTGGATAATGGCCTGGGCAATACCGGTACGCTGCCTGAAACCCTTTGAAAGGTGGCTGATAAGTGTTCCCCCCACGGCTTCCAGATTGCACTCGGCTTTGACCTTGGCCAGCTGAGCGCGGGCCTGGCCGCCTTTTACGCCGTGCAGGCGGGCGCAGTAGAGCAGGTACTGATCCACCGTCATGTCGAGATAGAGCGGCGGGTTATCCGGTAGATAACCGAGACACCGTTTTGCCTTGATGGGGGATTCAGCCAGATCATGGTCGGCAATCTTGATGCGGCCGCGGGTGGGTGCCAGCGTACCGCAAAGCATAGCCATGGTGGTGCTTTTGCCAGCCCCGTTGGGACCGAGCAGGCCGACAATCTCGCCCCGCCGGAGTTCGAGGTTGATCGGTCCGAGCCGATATCCTCCGGGGTAGCAGCGCTCAACGGCGTCGGCCTGCAGCAAGGTATCGGCTATCATTAGCACATTATTGGCCGAATTCCCTGTTTTGCAAACCGGATTTGGTGGCTGAGCTTGTGTGAATTCTAAAGGGCCCCCAGCTATTGTCACGCACCAGTCATCAGGCCCTGCTTGGCTGGTTGATTCGGTTGCGTATACTGCGCTCTACCAATCCAAGGATGGAGGACTTCCCGTTTGATACCACTATTTTCTTTCTCCTGGCCGGTTCTACTGCTAATCACGCTGCTGTTGACCCACGTGACGATCATCTCTGTGACGGTTTTTCTGCATCGGCATCAGGCGCATCGGGCGCTTGAGCTCCACCCACTGGTTTCCCACCTCTTTCGGTTCTGGCTCTGGCTGACCACCGGCATGGTGACCAAGGAGTGGGTGGCGATTCACCGTAAGCACCATGTTCACTGTGAGACTGAAAAGGATCCCCACAGCCCACAGGTCGAGGGGGTCTGGCGGGTGCTGTTCGGTGGCGTACTGTTCTATCGTCGTGAAGCCCATAAGCCAGAGACCCTGCAGCGATTCGGTAGCGGCACGCCGGATGACTGGCTGGAGCGGCACCTCTATACCGGCCGTAATTATTGGGGTGTTGTGGTGTTGCTGGGGCTCGATCTGGTGCTGTTTGGCTGGCCCGGCAGTCTGATCTGGCTGGCGCAGGTGTTATGGATTCCGTTCTGGGCGGCGGGGGTTGTTAACGGGGCTGCCCATTTTTGGGGTTACCGTAATTTTGAGATCCCGGACGCTTCGACCAACCTCTGGCCCTGGGGTCTGATTATCGGGGGTGAAGAACTCCACAATAACCACCACACCTATCCTCAGTCTGCCCGGTTATCGAACAAACCCTGGGAGCTGGACATCGGCTGGGCCTATATTCGCCTGTTCCAGGCTATGGGACTGGCCAGGGTTCGGCGGGTCGCACCCCGTTTGCGGGTTGAGAGCCCGCGTAACCGGGTGGATATGGATAACCTGCGGGCGGTGATCTCCAACCGTTTCCAGTTGATGTCCGATTACGCCAGTCAGGTGCTTGGTCAGGTCTGTGGTGAGCAGTTAAGCCGGGCAGATATTGGCCGGGAGGACCGACGTCAGCTTAAACGGGCTCGGCGTTTAATCGCCCGGGACGCGGCGCGATTGACCCCTGCCGCGGAAGCCCGCTTGCAGGTGGTCCTGGTGGATAACCGCGAGTTGCGGACAATATATGAATTCAAGCAGCGGTTGCAGCAGCTCTGGACCCGCAGTGAGGGGCAGGGTGGTGACTGGGGTCTGACCGCGCTGCAGGAGTGGTGTGCCCAGGCTGAGAAAACCGGGATTGCTGCTTTGGCAGACTTTGCGGAGCGTCTGCGGGGCTGTGTGCCGGAACCCCATCCGGCCTAGTCGGCAGCTGTTTTTTCGCCCAAATAAAAAAGCCCGGGATCTCCCGGGCTTTTTTTCAGCGGCTCGCCAAATTATTTTATTTTGGCTTCTTTGTAGGGCACATGTTTACGCACTACCGGATCAAATTTCTTGATCTCGAACTTTTCGGTCATGGTCCGTTTGTTCTTGGTGGTGGTGTAGTAGTGGCCGGTGCCGGCACTGGAAACCAGTTTGATCTTGTCGCGCATGGTCTGCCTTCCGATTAGTGTCTGTTGCGCTTGCGGATGTCCGCCAGCACGGTTTCAATGCCCTTTTTGTCAATCACCCGCATGCCGTGATGTGACACACGCAGTTTGACGTAACGCCTCTCCGACGGAATCCAGAAGCGGTGTGTCTGCAGGTTCGGCAGAAAGCGGCGACGGGTCCTGTTGTTGGCGTGGGAGACGTTATTGCCGCTCATTGGACGTTTGCCGGTGACCTCGCAAATCTTGGACATGTGAATGATCTCCGATTCTGAATCTTCTGAATAATTGGGTCGGCTGTGAGGCCGGGCGCGAATTTATACCAGATTTGGGCGCTGTCGCCTAGGGCCACAATGATCGGATCAGTCACGAATTACAGCAGCCCCCGCTCCGCCATGGAGGTCGGTACACCATCTCCCACAATCACATGATCCAGCAGGCGGATATCGAGCAGCTCCAGCGCGGTGCGGATCTGTCGGGTGATGTTCTGGTCTGATGCGCTGGGTTCAGCCACGCCAGAGGGGTGGTTGTGAGCGAGTATGACTGCCGCCGCATTCAGTTGCAGCCCCCGTTTAGCGATCTCTCGGGGGTAGACAGCGGCACTGTCTATGGTGCCGTAGAACAGCTCTTCGAAAACCAGTACCCGGTTGCGGTTGTCGAGAAAGAGACAGCCGAAAACCTCCTGCTGGTGCCCCCGCAGTCGCATACGCAGATAATCGATGGCGCTGGTCGGCGAGGTCAGTGGCTGGTTATGGGTGATCTCCTCGGCCAGATAACGGGCGCCGATCTCGACCACGGCCCGGAACTGGGCGTATTTGGCGGGGCCAAGACCCGCTTCCGCGCAAAAGCTCTGCTGATCAGCATTCAGAAGCTGCTTGAGAGAGCCAAAACGGGTGAGCAGGTCCCGGGCCAGATCGATTGCGGTCCGTCCCGGCAGGCCGGTTCGCAGGATGATCGCCAGAAGTTCGGCGTCTGAGAGGGCCTCGGCCCCCCGTTCCAGCAGTTTTTCTCGTGGCCGTTCAGAGGGGTGCCATTCGCTGATGGTCATCGTCGGCGCTCCGGCGGGCTGGGCTTCGCCCCTATAGTGCCGTTAAGGCCGTTATGGCGCAATGTCTGCGGCAATCGGTACACTGCGGCGATGAGTCTTTTACAGAACAGGCGGGTGCTGCTGGGTATCACGGGTGGCATCGCTGCATATAAAAGTGCGGATTTGGTCAGGCGACTGCAGGATCAGGGTGCCGAAGTTCGGGTCGTGATGACCCGGGCCGCCACAGAGTTCATTACGCCACTCACCCTGCAGGCACTGAGCGGTCATCCGGTGGCGCTGGATCTGCTCGATCCCGACACGGAAGCGGCGATGGGACATATTGAGCTGGCCCGGTGGGCGGATTTTCTGCTGGTGGCTCCCGCCACCGCTGATTTTCTTGCCCGGGCGGTCAGCGGAGCCAGCGATGATCTGCTGACCGCAGTCTGGCGGGCCGCGGCTTGTCCCCGGGCAGTGGCGCCAGCAATGAACCGGCAGATGTGGCTTGATCCGGCGACCCAACGTAATGTCCGGCAGCTGTCAGCGGATGGAGTGGCCCGCTTCGGCCCGGATGATGGCCTGCAAGCCTGTGGTGAGATTGGCCCCGGACGAATGCTGGAACCCCAGGCTCTGGCTGACCAGGTTGCCGCCTGTTTCGAGACCGGCGAGTTGGTCGGGGCCAGCGTGCTGATTACCGCAGGGCCCACCTATGAGGATATTGACCCGGTGCGGTTTATCGGCAACCGCAGCAGCGGCAGGATGGGTTATGCCATTGCTGAGGCGGCCCGGGATGCGGGTGCCCGGGTGGTGCTGGTCAGCGGGCCGACTGCCCTGGAGCCGCCGGATCGGGTCGATTTCGTCCAGGTTCGTTCTGCTGCCCAGATGTTTGAGGCAGTGCAGGCGCGGGTGGCCGCTGCCAGCATCTTCATCGGTAGTGCCGCAGTGGCTGATTATCGACCCGAGCGGATGATCGAGCATAAACTCAAACGGAAGGGTGACCCACTCACTCTGAAATTGGTGCCTAATCCCGATATCCTGGCCTGGGTGGCGAGTCGGCCGGGCTCGCCATTTACTCTGGGTTTTGCGGCGGAAACCGGCGATCTGCTGGAGTATGCCCATGCTAAACTCAAAACCAAGGGCATCGATCTGATTGCCGCAAATCTAGTGGGTGGTGAGACCGGTTTTGATAGCGACGAGAACGCATTGATCCTGATTTCGGCCAGCGGTGAGACCCATGAACTGCCTCGGGAGCGCAAAGCTAAACTCGCAGGTCAGCTAGTGACCTGTCTGGCCCGGCAATACCATGGCAAACATACAGCTTAAACTACTCGATCCGCGCATCGGCAAAGAGTATCCGGTACCGGGTTATGCCACGACGGGTTCCGCCGGGATAGACCTGCGCGCTTGTCTTCAGCAGCCGCTCAGGCTTGCTGCTGGCGAGACCCAACTGATTCCCACTGGAATCGCGATTTATATCGGCGATCCAAACGTGGCAGCGGTGCTGCTGCCCCGTTCCGGGCTGGGGCATAAACAGGGTATCGTGCTGGGCAATCTGGTTGGGTTGATTGATTCGGATTATCAGGGGCAGGTGATGGTCTCCTGCTGGAACCGCAGTGCAGACGAATTCGTGGTCGAGC
>JAKLLR010000094.1 GCA_022014175.1 Gammaproteobacteria bacterium
CGGCGTGGGGCTCGCGGCGCTGGTAGCCGTCATGAAAGGCGAGCGGCTCAGGTACCTCGTCAAAGGGCTGCTGGCCGCCGGGTTAGACGACTTCGGCGTGGTTCAGATCGACGCCCACGCCGATCTGCGTGACGCCTACGAAGGCAACCCCTACAGCCACGCCTCGGTCATGAAACGGGTGATAGACCTGGGCATTCCGCTGCTGCAACTGGGGGTGCGGGCACTCTGCGAAGAGGAGCAAACCACCCGCGAGCAAATGGGCGTGCATTATCACGACGCCGCGCAGCTGGTACCCGCCAACATCACCGAAATAACCCTGCCGCCGGATTTCCCCAAACAGGTGTTCTTCACCTTGGACATCGACGGCATGGATCCCGCCGTGTTCCCCTCAACCGGCACCCCGGTGCCCGGTGGTTTGGGTTGGTACCAAACTTTGTCGCTGTTCGAGTCCGTTGCCCGTCAACGTCAGCTGATCGGCTTCGACCTGATGGAGTTCGCGCCCATTGCCGGCTTCCACGCCTACGAATTCTCGGCCGCGCTGCTGGCCTACAAACTGATGGGCATCGTCCAGCGGAACTGATGCCGGTATGTCGGACGTTCCGATTGTGGAGTTAGTCCTGGTTTGCGGTGATTGTTTGTCCAGAGGGCAGAGCGGACAGCTGGTTGCCCGCTGATCCAGGCCATTAGAATCCGCCCAGTTGGGATAAGATTCTCGGCCTGGATCGAGCGGCAGTAAAGGGCTGTGGTTGGGAACTCGATTTGTCCCCGTTAGGTAAGGCCATTGGTCCACTCGAAACCAGGCTGAAATAGGCGACTTTCGAAATGGCTGAAAAAGACCCTGGGCTGTTCGAGTAGTTGCATCATTTGGTCATTCAGTGTTTTGATTTTACCGGTGAGCATGTCCCGATATCCGTCGATAGTCAGTCTGCCCCAGGTTAATCCTGGCACGGGTGGTGTTCTGGAGTATCTGGTTGCCCGGTTTCCAGCCATCGGGCCGGAAGTGTGGCGGCAACGGATGGCGGCGGGCAAGGTGCACTGGCACGATGGAACCCGAATCACGCCAGATTCGCCCTTCGTGCCACAGCAGCGGGTCTGTTACTACCGCGAGGTGGAGGCGGAGCCCTGCATTCCGTTTGCAGAGCAGGTGCTGTTTGAGGACGAGCAGATCCTGGTGGCGTACAAGCCCCATTTTTTGCCGCTGATGCCGGGTGGACGTTACGTTAATGAGTGTCTGCAAAACCGCTTGCGACGCAAGACCGGTCACGACGCGTTACAGGCGGTGCATCGGCTGGACCGGGCAACGGCGGGGCTGGTGCTGTTTGCCGTTAATCCGGCAACGCGCCATCTTTACCACCATCTGTTTGAGTCACGCCAGATAGAGAAGACCTACCAGGCAGTTGCCAGGGTAAAGCCCGGTGAAGAGTTGCTGGGCCAGAGTTGGGTGGTTAAAAATCGCCTGGTGAAATCAGAACCCCGTTTTTTGATGACCATTGCCGGGGGTGAGCCAAACAGCCATTCGCTGGTTCGTTGCCTGGCCCAGGCAGGTCGCAGGGCGCTGTTTGAGTTAAAGCCGATTACGGGCAAAACCCATCAGTTGCGGGTGCATATGCAGACCCTGGGTTGGCCGATTCTAAACGACAGGTACTACCCGGAGTTACAGCCAGAATCCGGGGATGACTACGCCCGTCCACTACAGCTGTTGGCAAAGGCGTTGCGGTTCATCGATCCGGTGACTCAGCAGCCCCGGGCCTTCAGTACCGACAGGGGGTTGATGCTGGAGTAGGAGTCAGCAAGCCCAGTACCCGTTTGCCAACAGCGCTCTGGCCTGCACGGGTGCTGCTCAGTGAGTCGTGATTTTCAGCGTGATGGGCACCCAACCATCCTCTTCGGCGGTGGTTGTCACCGGCGCTGAAATGTTGATCCGTTCGGCGGCAATGGTGGTGCCCGATTCTGTCTCCAGTGCGCCGGTGTCACGGCTCAGCAGGGCGTTTCGAACCACCTCGGCCCGGGCGTTGCCGAGGGCTTTCAGGTGCTCATCAGTGACTGGCTGAGCGGCGATCACGCGGCTCGCCAGATCGTTATAAAAGGCCAGTTCGTCGAGCACCGGTCGCGCTGTCGGCTGATCGACGGGAGGTGTGCTGTGGCGCGCCCGAATCGGCTCCAGTGGAGTCTCGGGATAGGCGTCCACAAACAGGGTTTCCAGGGCCGGCCAGGCGACCTCATCGGTCATAGTCAGGCCGGGCGCGACCCCATTGTCCGCCTCCAGTTCAGTTCTGACGGCGGCCAGAGCCATCTCCCGTTGCAGTACCGGGCGATCAAGCGCCGGATCATAGCTACCACTGATCTCAACCCCTAGCCCGGGGCGCTGCAGCAGCGCCTGATGCAGTTTCAGGGCCATCTCAGCCTGGGGCGGAGTGAGATCGGAGCGGCCCGCAAGAAACTGGAACTGGCCAAATTCGTCGGACTTGACCCCGATCAGTGCCCCCAACACCCTGAATGGTGAGGTAGCGACCTGACTGATCAATTGGGTGATCGCCCGCCAGATGACGCCGCCGGTCCGGAACTCTGGATTATTAACGTCACCCTCCACTGGCAGATCCAGGTTGATCACGCCATTGGCATCTTTCAGCAGTGGTATCGCCAGCCCCAGCGGCAGACTCATTGCATCAGGACTATCGACCTTTTCGCCGAGTTTGAAATCCCTCAGCACGATGCTGTTGTCTCCCTGCATCAGCCCGTTTTTAATGCGGTAGCGCAGGTCCAGATCCAGTTTGCCGCTGGCGATAGCGCGTCCGGCAAACCGTATCGAATAGGGGGAGTAGCTGGGCACTTCGAGGTTGCGGAAATCCACCTGAATATCGCTCAGTTGGAGAGGGTCAAAGGGCCGCAGGCTGCCGTTGATACGGGCGAGGCCGTAGTCATCTACCTGGCCCTCCAGTTTTACGACCGCCGCTTCGGTGCTGTTGGAGGAGACCCTCGAAATTTGTCCATTCAGCGCCTGAATTTTGGTCGAGAAGGGCAGGGGCAGGGAGAGGTCGGCGAAATCCAGCGAGCCCCGCTTAAATTCAATGCTGCCGATATCCAGATTAAAAGGGCCCGCGCCGGATTCAGTAGCGGCAGGTTTCCCCGCAGCCACTGCGGTTTCCGACGGAACCAGCAGGTCAGAGAGATTGGTGCCGCCGTTTTTGCCGATAATCAGGCTGCCCGTGGGTTGGTCAAAGGTGGCTCGGCCGGTTTTCAGTTGCCCTGCAGCAAGGCTCAGACCGACCTGTTCGAGAGTCAGGCTGGCCCAGCCGAGCAGGGGCTCGTGTTTGATCTGATCCGCCAGCTGTAACCGGTCAATCCGTAGTGTGCCGTCGTAGTTCAGGGGCTCCCGGGGGGTGCTGGAGAGTGTGCCGGCAAGTGACAGCACGCCATCGTTGATGCCAATCCGGGCGATCGGGTTGAGGTAGGGCTGGGCGAGGGCGATGCCCAGCTCATCTACCCTGATCTCTCCATCAATTGTGACCTCGGGCCGGGCGGTCAGGCCCCCTTCGAACAGAAATCGGCCGCCACTGCCCAGGGCTCCGCTGAGTCGGGCCGGGAAGCGGCTGCCGGGTGTGAGATTGATGGCTTTCAGACTGGCGTCTACATCATTCAGGGCGATGAGGGCGGCGGGCGTCAGGCTGCGATCCTCCAGATTGACCTGCAGGTCGTTAATGCGGAATTCGCTGAGCTCCAGAGTGAATGGGTTGGCGTCGCCGGGTTTGCCTGCGGGCGCCGGTCCGATGGCAGGTTCTGCGTCTGGTTTTGACAGCAGCGCCAACAGAGCGGGCTGGTGGTTGGGTTCAAGCCAGGTCTCGATCTTCGGGCCGTCGATTTCCAGTGCCCCAATCGTCGCCCGCATTTCCGGGTAGTGAAATTCACCACCACTCAGGCGGATCGCGTCGGTTGATAGAAACGGTTGCTTCGGCTCAAAGGCGGACAGCGCCAGCTCCGTGATTTCAAAGCCGATATTGCTTAACCCCAATTCAAGACCGGCCCCGTCGCTTAAGGCGATGCGATAATCCAGGCTGCCGTCATAGCGTAGATGCAGATCGTTCAGCGCAACCCAGGGGCGGAGGTAGGGCAGGAGTTTGTCCGGCTCGATCTGGCTGAACTCCAGGCTGCCCTCTGCCAGCAGCGGGTTGAGGCTGAGGGCGCCGCGCCAGCTCAGGGCGCCATTATTCTCAAAATGGATCTGCACCACCTGCTGACCAGACCGGTCTGGACGGGTGTCGATCTCCTGCATCTCCACGGTCACCGGGCCTAACTTCAGCTCAACGGCGGGTTCTGTTGTCTGGTCTGTCCAGAGTCCGTGGCCATTCACCAGCTGCAGCTGGTGAATCAGCAGGGCCGGCAGGCTGCGCGGCTGCTGTGGAGGCACTTGTGCTGCGTCTGGGGCGAACTCGCCGATCAAGCGGCTGAGGCGGGTATTGCCGTCTGCGCTGCGCGTATCGTCGAGCCAGGGGTCAACCAGTCGCAACTCCCGGAACGTCCAGGCCCGGTTGAACAGGCTGGACCACTCCAGATCAACCACCAACTGCTCGAACCCGGCAAGGTGGTGTCCGTCGTTGTCATCCAACGCGACCCCGGTTAGTTCAATCCGAAAGGTGTAGGGATTGACCCGCATTTCGGTGATGCGCAACGCGCGCCCGTGCTCGTTCTGCAGGACATTCACCAGCAGATTTTGACCAAACCAGGGCAGCGCAAAAAAACCGAGCATGGTGTAAGCCAGCAGTAGTGCAACCGCCCAAAACCGTGTGCGCCGGGGGTTGAGCCAGAGCGCGCGTAACCGAGCGAAACGGTCTGGTGATGGTGAGGTGGGTTCACTCATTTTCGGCATTGTCCGGTGATACGCGGGGGTTTGTCCTTCAGTATAAATCAGGGGCTCCGGGGGCGTTCCCGGACTGCGTATACTGGCCGCCTAATGAATGATTTTGATCAGCAGTCACAACAGCGCTCCGGCGGCCTGATTCGCCTCGGGGTCAGCGGCTGTCTGCTTGGAGAGAAGGTGCGGTATGACGGCGGGCACAAGCGGAATAGCTATCTGACCGATACCCTGGCGGAGTGGTTTGAGCTGGTGCCGGTTTGTCCCGAAGTGGGTATCGGTATGTCGATACCGCGACCGCCGATTCACCTGGTCAAAACAGGTGGCGGGGTGCGGGCATTGGGGGTGGATGACCCGGCTCTGGATGTGACTGACGCGCTGGAGGGCTATTACCAGCAGATCAGCCCCCAGATCAGCCGGATCAGTGGTTACATTTTGAAGAGCGGCTCCCCGAGTTGCGGCCTGGTCCGGGTCAAACTCCACGACTCCTCAGGGCGTGTTTTGCCGGGCAGATCCATTGGTCGTTTTGCTGCCGGTCTGCTGGCCGCGAGACCCCTGCTGCCGGTGGTGGATGAGATGCAGCTGAATAATGGGGCTCAGCGAGAGAACTTCATCACCCGGGTCCGTGTTCATCACCGTTGGCAGGTGCTGATGGATGGCAGCCCGACGGCCACTGATCTGGCCCGTTTTCACGCTGATCACAGCGGACTGATTTTGGCTCACAACCAGGCAAGCCATCGCCGTTTAGGCCGACTGGTTGCGGCTGCCGAATCCGGAGAGCTGTCTGTGACGCTGGCCCGTTACGGTAGCGAGTTGATGGCCGGGCTAAGCCGGCGGGCCACCCGGAAAAGCCACGCCCGGGCTCAGACCCAGGCATGCAGGTCAAGCAGATCGTCGTAAAGTTGGCCCAGTGCCACAGAGTCGGGCTCGTTACTCTGTACAGGTGTCATGGCAATCGACCAGGCCGGATCAGGTTGGGTTCATAGCGGACAGGCTACTGCCTGCTGCTGCGCCCATATTTGACCCGGATGACTTCAGAAAACAGTGACAGCTCGATAACCCCCCAGGGTGTGCCGCCTTTCTGTGCCCGGTTTCAGGGCTCAATATGGGCCTTGATTATTCCGTAAAGCTCATCTTTGAGGTGCAAACGCGCCTTCTTTTTGCTCTCCAGATATTCGTCGGAGGTGTTTTCCGCACCCGCTTCAATGCGGTAAACCTCGTGGTCCAGTTCGTGGTACTGCTCGAACAGTCGGGCGAAGTGGTTGTCACTCATTTTCAGATTATGGATCTGGTCACGGTGCTCGGGGAACTCGTGCAGCAGATCATGTTTTTCGAGAGGCATTGGGACTCCTTGAGTAGAGAGAGTGTCAGATTGGCCCTCAATTTTCTCACTATTAAGACCAGCAGATGCTGATCTGGATCACACCTCTTACCACTCGGATCAGCGAAAGCGGCTGTTCGGAGAGCACGCTCCCCAGCCTCTGGTCGCATACCGGTGTTTGGCCATAGCGGTTTCGCCCCTCAATCCTGTGTCGAGCCACTTGCCCTCAGCAGGATAGTCTCACTGTACGATATAGCCCCCAGTTGCTCATTGCAGAACACCCTGCCTGGCGATAACGTCACGTGAACAGATCAACGAAAAATAGTCCGGCTGACAATCGGCTGGCTGTCTCTTCTGAACACCGTCTCCGGCGGGAGGGACTGGACCCCTACCGTGTGGTCAGCCCCCTCCTTGGGTGGCCCAAGCACCTGCTGTGGCGCGGTTACCCGCCCTGGGTCTGGACAGCATTTATCGGCCTGGGCCTCTGGCTGGCGGTTGTACCCATCGAAATGTTGGGTTGGGTGTTGCCACCGCTGGTTCAGACGATAGCCTCGATCGTCATCGGGCTACTGTTTTTGAGGTCGGCCTGTGAAGCTCTGGTTACGGCTACGGAGCGACTTGCCGCACGTTTGATGTGGGATCACTACGTCGCCGGCACGGTGACAGAGATCGTCTCCACCCTGCCGGAACTGGTGGTTATCTGCTTTGTGATTCCAGTGAGCCCACTTGCTGCGGTGGTCATTGCGCTGGTGACTATCTATAACAACGCTCTGGTTTTCAGTGTCTACTCCTATTTTTTGCCGAAGGATCAGAAAGGGCGTTTCATGATGCCTGCAGCGATCACTGAAGTCGGCACGCAGCTCCTGATCGCGGGGGCCAGTATCGGCTCGGTACTTGGGCTGGTGATGCTGGTGTTTTTAGCGGAAGGAGAGAGCAAGCAGGTTTTTTCAGCGATCGATCTCGCCGTTCTGGCGCTCATCATGCTCGGGGTTTTCGGGGTCTACGTCTATAAGCTCGTCAGCGGCTACGCCCTTGAAGAGCAATCGGTAGAGAAGGCGCTTGATCTGAGCGAGGCTGAGGCTGCGGAGCGAAAGGCAAATGTCTACAGCCACGTCAGGCGGACCTCTGGCTGGAACATCGTCGCACTCTATATCGTTGGCTCGGCGCTGGCCATATTGGGCGGTGAACGGGTGGCGGAGTTCGCTCAGGTCGCACTGGGCCAACTCAATCTAAATCCAATCTCAACGGCGGTCTGCCTGGCGGCATTTGGGGGTATGAGCGAATATGTGATCGTCTGGAGAGCACACAAAAAGAGGCAGTACGGCATCGCCCTGGCCAATGCGTTCGGCGGAATCACCCAGGTGATGTTTCTGGTTCTGCCATTCACGCTTTTAGCCATTGCAGGCTATCAGGGCATTCTGGTGACCGATCACGCCGACCTGCCCCTGAGCTTCTCGCTCTCCAATGTGCTGTTGTTTGTTTTGCTGTTCCCGACCTTTTATGTGCTGATCGCCCTGATTGAAACAGACCACACCCTTGGCGCCCTGGATACCGCCACGATGCTGGCCATCTTCTTGTTGGTGATACTGATTCTGGTCTGCTACGGCGGGGGCTGAGTCTGCCCCGGGTGATCCAATCGGCGCGCAACCGCGTTGCGATACCCGGCCAGCGTCGGCTCGAACAGGAAATAAGCCGATTGCTTTCGTGGTGTTTCAGGGCGTAGCCCGCCTCAGCGTAGACATTGGGCCATTGGCCGGTCAGGTTGCAGATGATGATGTGCGATAAGGCGATGGCTTCGTACATCCGGCTGTGATTAGCATCATGCCGAAATTGTTTGTGTTCCACGGATTCGTCATATATTGGAACTTTCGATAACATCACTTTTTAAGTCGAGAAATATCCCTTTAATTAGATTGTATGGGACAGTGCTTTTGCAGCCACTCTGCGAAGAGCCCCAATGGCCACCACCAAGACCGCTACCTTGACCTTTCGGATTGAAAGAGGCGCTGCGCACGGCTGCCGAGCGGGAGCACCGTTCCATCGCCAACATGGTGGCGGTGCTGATCATGGATCACTGCGAGCGCAACGATATTCCCGTCGAACTGGACTCGGCGTCCGGGCGCAAGGGGGCAGAGAAGTGAGCAGATCAACCCAAAACAACAAGCATCAAGGGATCGGATATGGCGGGTAACGGGAA
>JAKLLR010000161.1 GCA_022014175.1 Gammaproteobacteria bacterium
TAATCGGCGCAAGTCCAGGAATGGTGCTTTTTGGGAGGATCGCTATTTCGCGACAGCGGTTGCAACTGACTGCCACCTGCTGCAGTGCCTTGTCTACATTGATCTCAACATGGTTCGGGCCGGCGTGGTGCAGCACCCATCACGGTGGAAGGTAAGCGGCTACCACGACATACAGAACCCACCTTCGCGATACCGCATTATCGATTATGCGGCCCTTTGTGAATTGACGGGCATGCGCAGCCTGGCGAATCTCCGTTCGCAGCATCGTGAATGGATAGCGTGTGAGCTTACAAAAAGGCAGCTAGCCAGGGAGCCCAAATGGACCGAGAACGCGGCCGTGGGATCAGAAGACTTCTTGCGCGCATTCGAATCAACGCGGGAAGCAGGCGGAGTTGTTTGATGTCCGAGACCATGATTGGCACCACCGAAACTTTAAAGCACCAGTTTTTACGCGAAAAAACGCTGTTTAAGCTTGCCCTAGGCCATTTTCGCGTACATTTTACTTTACTTTTCAATAATTAAAGTTGGTCAGACCCCCACTACCCCAGACAGCTTCCTGCCGCGAACGATGAGCCATCCCATAAACACCAGTTCGCCAAGAAATGTGATCATAAGCCAGCTCAAGTCAACACCGGGAGCAAACAGCGGAACGGTCTCGGTAAGCACCCAGCCCGCACCCGCAATCCACAGCGCGATGGCCATCGTTTTTGGAATGTAACTTGCGCGAAACACCAGCCCGCCCAGCATCAGCAGGTAGATGCCAAACAGAATCAGGCTGGCGCTCCACTCGTAACGAAACGACCTGAGCAGCAACAGCACGTAGGACTGTAATTCCAAATCGTTGAACGCGGACAGCAATTCGGGGTTGTTGACCAGTCGATAGACGGTGACGAGCTTGAAGGCGGCCACGAAGGCAATCACCGTGTACACCAGCCGGAACCACGCAACCAGAAGGGACAGAGGCGCATTTACCGGACGCAGCAACAGGTACAAAGCCCAGGCAACCACAATGTCCATGATGAAGAGGATGAAGTAAGCGAAGAACCCGGTGAGGAACAAATCGCCACGAGCCTGGATGTTGGCCACCGTCTGAGCTACATCTCCGCGAATGACCAGCTGCGGATATATGACCAGTTCAGCAATGGGGCCGAGAATGGTCATGACCAGCAGGCCAAGTCCGGCAACCAGAGCCGCCTGGCCTAGGTTGATGCCTTGTTCATTATGGGCGACGGAATTCTGGTTCATGATGCCCTCTCCAGCTTTCTCGACCGATGGTAGTGGAGTGTATCGTTGCCGGGCCGTGAACAAATGTGCCAGGAGGGCCAGGGCGCCTGACGTTATTGAAAAGGGGTCAGAGCCCTTTTTTGGAGTCTTTTTTTGCTTTCGGAACCGGGCTGAGAATCAATAAATGGCTGATTGTTAGTTCAGCCGACTGTTCAATTGCATCCAACGTTGCCCGGGAGAAACGGGGGCGGAGCTGCATTCCTGGCCTGCCGCACCGCCGAATCAAACAGCAGATCCAGGTAGGAGACATGATCTGATTGGTGAATAAACACAGCTTGACGGCTATTGCCGCGCTGAACGACAGGCGAAAAGGACTCTGACCCCATTATTTCGAGCATCAATTCGTAAGAGGCTTATCGAGTGGCATTCCATGGGTATTATTGGAAAAATCGGGTTGTGCCTTTAACGGAGATGAGACTGCGTGACCGCTAAACTTATCGAGCCACCCGGTTCCCCCACTTCGACATTCCTGGATTTTCCCCTGGTCACCGACCTGGACACACTCCAAGCGGATTTCGCCATCCTGGGCATTCCCTTCGGCATGCCCTACTCGCCCGCTGAAATGGCCAATGACCAAAGCCGGGCGCCGGATGTTATTCGGCAGGTGCGTAACAAGCTGATGGCTGATTACACCCGGAATCACTTCGACTGGGACCTGGGCGGCCCCTTGCTGGATGGCCGTGACATCACCGTGGTGGATTGCGGCAATGTCACGGCGGACACCTCAGACCACAAGCAGCATTACATCCGCGCCGAGCAGGCTGCCCGGAAGATTTTCGCTGCCGGCGCCACGCTGGTCACGCTGGGTGGCGATCACGGAATTCCAATTCCCGTGATGCGTGCGCTCGAGGTGTTCGAGCAGAAGATCACGCTGGTCCACGTCGACGCCCACCTGGATTGGCGGGACGAAGTCAACGGCGAGCGAGAAGGCTACTCCAGCCCCATCCGGCG
>JAKLLR010000011.1 GCA_022014175.1 Gammaproteobacteria bacterium
TCATGGCTATTTTGACCCGTACCCGTGGACGCCCCAGGGTCATACGTGACAGGTACCCCGGATTAAGCCCTGCCGCCTGTTCGGCACAAGACCCCACCTCAACATCGATTCCCGCCTGTTCAAGCAGACTAAACCCCTGCCCGGCGACCAACGGGTTGGGGTCACCCATCGCTGCCACCACCCGACTCACCCCCGCGTCGATCAAAGCGGTGGTACAGGGGCCGGTTCTACCCTGATGACAGCAAGGCTCCTGAGTGACGTAGGCCGTGCTACCTGCGGCTGCCGCACCCGCCTGGTTCAGGGCGACCACTTCAGCATGGGGACCACCGCACCATTCATGTTGCCCCTCGCCAACAATCCGCCCCGCTTTAACCAGGACACAACCGACCCTGGGATTGGGGCTGACACTCGCCGGCGGCACCCTGGCGGCAAGTTCCAGCGCCCTCTGCATGTAGGCCTGACCACTCACGAAACAGTGGGGTGTAACTTAATATATAACATTAGATATTCTTCTCAAGTTCTTCAATTTCCTTGAGAAATTCATCTGTATCCTTGAAGCTTCTATAGACGGAGGCGAAACGAATATAGGCGACTTTATCGAGCTTTTTCAGCTCATCCATCACCCAGTTTCCGACCCTGCTTGTGGGTAGTTCCCGTTCAGCGGCAGCGTGCAGATGATGTTTAATTCGCTGAATGGCATCGTCTACCAGCTCGGTATCCACAGGCCGTTTCTCCAGTGCCCGCTGCACCCCGGCCCTCAGCTTCAGTTCGCTAAACGCCTCCCGGGTGCCATCCTGCTTGACCAGATTTGGGTAGCTCAACTCGACCTGTTCCAGCGTTGTGAAACGCTCGGAACAGGCCGTACACTCGCGACGACGACGAACCACCGCACCCTCAGCCGCCAGGCGGGAGTCGATCACCCGGGTATCCGCAGTGGCGCAAAAGGGACAAAACACGACCGCTTAACCGTAGACCGGAAGCTCCGCACAGAGCCTCGCCATCTCGTCACGGACCCGTGCTTCAACGGTGGCATCATCAATCTGGTCCAGCAGATCACAGATCCCGCTGGCCAGCTGAGTGGAGTGGGCGACGGTAAATCCCCGGGTCGTAATCGCCGGTGTACCGATGAGGATGCCGCTGGTCACAAAGGGGGACTGGGGATCGTTCGGCACCGAGTTTTTATTGACGGTGATATGCGCCCGACCCAGGGCCGCCTCTGCTGCTTTGCCGGTGATACCCTGGGCGACCAGATCCACCAGAAAGAGATGGTTATCGGTACCGCCGGAGACGACCTTGTAACCACGCTCTAAAAACACCCCGGCCATGGCCCGGGCATTCTCCATAACCGCCTTTTGATAGTCGACAAAACCAGGCTCCTGAGCCTCTTTGAACGCTACCGCTTTGGCCGCGATCACGTGCATCAACGGACCGCCCTGATTACCGGGAAATACCGCAGAGTTCAGTTTTTTCTCAAGCGCTTCGTTGGCCCTGGCGAGAATGATTCCGCCCCGTGGCCCCCGCAGAGTTTTATGGGTTGTCGAAGTAGTGACATCCGCGATACCCACCGGATTCGGGTAGAGTCCAGCCGCCACCAGCCCGGCAACGTGGGCCATATCGACAAATAACCAGGCGCCGATCCTGTCCGCGATCTGCCGAAACCGACTCCAGTCCATCACCCGTGAATAGGCGCTGAATCCCGCCACGATCACCTTCGGCTTGTGCTCAAGGGCAAGTCGCTCCACTGCGGCGTAATCGACCTCGCCGGTTTTTGCATCCAGGCCATACTGCACAGCATGGTAGATCTTGCCGGAGAAGCTGACTCTGGAGCCATGGGTCAGGTGTCCGCCATCGGCCAGACTCATACCCAGAATAGTCTCACCGGGTTCCAGCAGCGCCATATAGGCCGCCGCGTTGGCCTGGGAACCGGAATGGGGCTGGACATTGGCGTAATCCGCCCCGAATAGCGCCTTGACCCGGTCTATCGCCAGCTGCTCCGCCACATCAACGTGCTCACAACCGCCGTAATAGCGGCGTCCGGGATACCCCTCTGCATACTTGTTGGTGAGTTGTGAGCCCTGGGCCTCCAGCACCCGCGGACTGGCGTAGTTTTCAGACGCAATCAACTCAACGTGCTCCTCCTGACGCTGCCGCTCAGCCGCCATAGCCTGCCATAGTTCGTCATCATAACCAGCAATGGTCATCTGCTTGGAAAACATCTCGATCCTTCGAATGGGTCTATCGGAAAGTGGCCTCAGCAACCGCCGGGCTACCGGGAAAGGGCGCACATAATAGCATCTCCACTCTAATTCCGAGGTTCAGGTGGCGGGCTCTCCTCCAGATGCACAGTGGTGGTCGGAAACGCGATTTCGGCGCCGTGGGACCGGATGATATCGCTGATCTTCAGTAGAATCTCCTCCTTGACCTTGTGGAAATGCGCCCAGTTGGTGGTCTTTGTCAGGGTATAGATAAAGAAGTCCAGGGATGATGGGCCGAACTGATTGAAGTTCACCATCAGTGTCTGATCGTGATCGATCTCGACATGGCTCTCCAGCATCCCTTTCACCTCTTCCAGAATCCGGGGCAACCGAGCCACATCGTCGTAACGAATACCGATGGTTTCATAGATTCGCCGGTTAGTCATGCGGGACGGGTTCTGCACCACCAGGATGGTAAAGGTACAGTTGGGTATGTAGAGCGGGCGCTTGTCGAAGGTCCGGATAGTGGTCAGCCGCCAGCCGATGGACTCGACCACCCCTTCGATCTCTCGATCCGACGAACGGATCCAGTCCCCCACTTTGAACGGGCGATCCAGGTAGATCATCAGACCCCCGAAAAAGTTGCTGAGCAGGTCCTTGGCTGCAAAACCAACCGCAATACCACCGATCCCGCCAAAAGCCAGCACCCCGGTAATACTGAACCCGAGAGTTTGGAGTATCACCATTGCAGCGGTAATGAAGGTGGACACCCGCAGCACCTTGGCCACCATATCTGCGGTGGTTCGATCGTACCGGCTGTCTTCCCTAAGCTGATAATCCACCACATTCTGCTCAACCCGGTTGATCAGGCGGACCAGAAACCAGGCCAACAGCACAATTACAACAACATCCCTTATCGGCTCGACCGCAGTGAATAGCAGTACATCAGTCTGGTCTCGGGCGATGCCTACGGCAAACGAGATACCGAGTGTCCACAACAGCAGGGTCAGCGGCAATCGGGCCGCATCAACCAGGGCGTCGTCCCAGGGGTTTGGAGTACGCTGCAGACGCCGGTGTAACCGGTTTAACCCCAACCTCAGAATGAAACCGAAGAGTAGCACCAGAAAAAGCACCACAAAAACTTCTGGAACCCAGCTCTGTTGCTCGTTGAACCCCAAAACCGACCAAAAACCACCTGTATCCATCCCAACTCCATTTGATAAAGGTAACTGTTGAACTGACCAAGAATTATAGATGCCATGTTCTCTCCAGACGCGACTAAAACCTGCTGGTCTGGCGTCCTGTGCAGTCGGCACTTGCGGCGCAGCGGCTGCTTCCGCCAGAATCAGTCGGATGACCACTCAACCCAGCACCGGCATTTTGCTCAGCAATCTGGGCTCTCCTGCCCGCCCAGACCGCAGCGGCGTGACCCGATTTCTGCGGGAATTTCTCTCCGACCCCCGGGTGGTTGAGCTGCCTCGAGCACTCTGGTTGCCCCTGCTCTACGGCATCATATTGCCGCTGCGCAGCGGCCGCTCTGCGGCGGCCTATCGTCAGGTCTGGACCCACCAGGGCTCGCCCCTTGTAACCACCACACAGCGACAGGCCGAGCTACTGCAGCAGCATTACGACGGCTTGGGCCTGCCGGTCAAAATCGCCTGGGGCATGCGTTACGGCGCACCGAACCTGACTCGGGGCATCGAAACGTTGCTGGATGCGGGCTGCCGCCGAATCCTGCTGCTCCCCCTCTACCCCCAGTACGCGGCATCGACCACAGCATCCACTTTTGATGCCGTTACCACGTCCCTAAAACAGATCCGTCATCTGCCGGATCTGCGCTCACTGGGAGAGTTCCACGCCCACCCCGCCTATATCCAGGCGGTCGCGGCTGGCGTTCGCAACTACTGGGCAGAACATGGCCGGGGCGACAAGCTGCTACTCTCGTTTCACGGTCTGCCAAAAAGCAGTCACACCAACGGCGACCCCTATTACAGCCAGTGCCTGGAGAGCGGAAGGTTGATTGCGGAGGTGCTGGAGCTGGATGAAACACAGTGTGAAACCACTTTTCAGTCCCGCTTTGGCCGGGCTGAATGGCTACAACCCTACACCGGGGATCGGTTGCTCGCGCTGGGCAAGGAGGGGACAACACGGCTCGATGTCGCCTGCCCCGGATTTGTTGCCGATTGTCTGGAAACCTTAGAAGAGATCGCGGTGACGGGACGGGATTCGTTCGTCACTGCTGGTGGTGGCGAACTGCACTACATCCCGGCCCTGAATGAAGACCGGGAATGGATTTGCGCCCTGGGCACCATTGGCCTTGAGGCACTCTCCGGCTGGGTTTAATGCCGGGCTCCGACCGAGCCAGCCGCCTTGGGCTGACCGGCTCTGGGCTTAACGCGCTTCTGCTTCCGGTTTCACTCTGAACCACGCGGCATAAAGGGCGGGCACAAACAACACGGTCAATGCCGTCGCAACGGTCAGCCCCCCCATCATCGCCCAGGCCATCGGTCCCCAGAAGGTATCTGTGGTGAGGGGTATCAGCGCAAACACTGCCGCCACTGAGGTCAACACAATAGGTCGGAATCGGCGCACCGTGGACTCAATCACCGCATCCCATTCTGATCGACCCGCGATCAGATCCTGCCGGATCTGGTCCACCAGAATCACCGAATTTCTCATCACGATACCGGCCATGGCCAGAATGCCCAGCTGAGCCACAAAACCCAGCGGTAAACCGACGATCATCAAGATCACTACCGCCCCAATAATACCCAGGGGCGCCGTTGCCAACACCATTGCGGTGCGACTAAAGCTCTGAAGCTGAATCATCAAAATCGTCACAATGCCGAGAAACACGATGGGGATCACCTTAGTCAGCGCCGCATCCATATCCGCATTCACCTCAACCACACCAGCAATCTCGATAAAATAGCCATCTGGCAGAGTGGCGCGAATTTCATCGATTTGCGGCCCGATGTCTGTCATCACCTCATGGGGTGTGCTCTGCAGCGGGATGCTGCCACGCACGGTAATGGTCGGGAAGCGGTTGTAACGCCAGTACACCCCCTCCTCTGCCTGCAGCTCAACGTGAGCCACTTGCCCTAGTGGGATTGAACGACCGTCCGGCAACGCCACCGGCAGTTCTGCCAAACGTGCGGGGTCGACCCGATCAGCCTCCTGCAGACGCAGCACAATATCAATCCGTTTATCCCCTTCCCGCAGTTGAGTCGCAGGTAGCCCCGTCAACAGCATATTCAGATTGCGGGACAGGTCCTGGGATGAAAGCCCTAATGCCTGAGCCTTGTCCTGATCAACCCTCAAATGCAGCGCATTAATTCGACCACGCCAGTCACTATGCACATCCCGGGGTAACGGGTGAGACAGAAAAACCTCTTCAACCCGTTTTGCGATCCCCCTCAGCAGTTCGGGATCTTCCCCCATCACCCGTAGCTGCAGGGGAATGCCCGCCGGAGGCCCAAACATAAAGTAATCGACCCGCCCCCGCAGCGCGGGAAACTCTTCATCCAGCAGGGTCAATACACGGTCTTTAACAGCCGCCCGCTGATGGACGTCTTCTGTCAGGATATACAGCTTGGCCATGTTCGGTTGCGGCTGTTCAATGGTGAGATCGGTAAAGATCCGAGGCGTATCCATGCCCAGATAACTGGCAATGTTGACCACCCCATCCTCTTTTAGAACGATCTCTTCAAAACGCTGAACCTCTCGTTCAACACTGTCAAAGGGTGCACTCTCGGAACCCCAGAGCTCAACGATCAGCTCCGGCCGCGGCGTCAGCGGGAAAAACTGCTTATTCAGAAAACGGGTGCTGTATATCGCACCACCCAGCAACCCTAATACCAGCACAACAACCAGTCCACGATGGCCCACACACCAGCCGACCGTCACCCGCAGGGTCTGGTAAAAACGGGAGCTGTAAACCTCCTTCTCTGAGTGCTCATGGTCCCGCGCCACATCCGGCAGCAGGTGATAACCGATGTACGGGGTAAAAATGACCGATACCACCCAGGAGGAGAGCAGCGCGATGGTCAGCACCATATACAAGCCGAACAGAAACTCCTTGCCGCCAGACTGAGCCAGCGCCATCGGCATGAAGCCCATCATCGAAACCAGGGTGCCGGAGAGCATCGGGAAAGAGGTCGAAGTGTAGGCAAAGGTCGCCGCGGCAAACCGATCCAGCCCCTCCTCCATCTTGATCAGCATCATCTCGATAATGATGATGGCGTCATCGACCAGCAACCCGAGGGAGATAATCAGTGCGCCGAGAGAGATTCTCTGCAGGTCAATACCGATGAGGTGCATCATCACAAAAGTGATGCTCAGGACCAGCGGAAAAGCGGTGGCCACCACCAGGCCTGAACGCAGGCCGAGACTGAAATAACTCACCACCAGCACAATACCGATGGCAATCGCCAGCTTCTTCAGAAACAGTTTCAGGGTGGCATCCACCACCGTGGGCTGATCAGCGACCAGATTGAGCGTCATGCCCAACGGCAAGGTCTTCTCAAGCTCGGCTATCCGCGCGGTCACCAGAGCAGCAAAATCCAGCACGTTATCGCCTTCGGACATGGAAATCGCCAGGCCGATGGACTGCTGGCCGTTGAAGCGCATCTTCATCTGAGGAGGATCGATAAACCCGCGCTTGACCTCCGCAATATCCCCCAGCCGTAACAATCGGCCATCCGCGGCCTCAATCGCTGTGTCTTTAATCTCTTCCAGACCGTGGTAGCCCCCGTCGACCCGAACATAAATTCGAGAGTCGCTGTTCTCCACAAAACCCGACGGTTCTACTTTATTGCGCGCCTGCAACGTTTCCACCAGGCGTGCCGGATGAACTCCTAGCTGGGCCAGGCGGGCGGCAGAAAACTCGACAAAAATCCGCTCCTCCTGCTCACCCCACAGATAGACCTTCTCCACCGACGGCACCAACAGCAACTGCTGCCGCATCCGCTTAACCGCATCCTCCAGCTCACCGTAATCAAAAGCCTCACCACTGAGGGCATAGACCAGGGGAAACACATCACCAAACTCATCGTTAAAAAAAGGCCCGATCACCCCGTCCGGCAATTCCAGCCGCATGTCCGACACTTTTTTGCGGATCTGGTACCAAATCTCCGGCACGGTTTTCTTGGGGTTCGGGGCCGCATCATCCACGGCGACCAGCAAGACTGACTCACCGGGTTTCGAGTAGGTTTTTATGTTGTCCAGCCAGGGGGTCTCCTGCAGTTTGAGTTCGATACGATCCGCCACCTGCAGCGCCATCTCTTCCGCTGTCGCACCGGGCCACAACACCCGTATCACCATCAGTTTCAGGGTGTAGTTGGGCATATCGGTCTGGCCGAGGTTGGTAAAGGCCCAACCCCCCAGTGCCAGCACCAGAACAATAAAATAAGCGGTCAGGGCACGGTGTTTCAGCCCCCATTCGGAAAGATTGGAGTTAGCCATCAGAATCCATTTTTTATTACGGGCATCTCAACCGCTGCAGAGACCCCACACATCAGGGCAGCAGACGAACCTGCTCACCATCCCGCAGTTTCTGCACACCAGCGGTGACCACCCAGTCGCCGACAGCCGGCCCCGCAGCAATGTTCACCTGCTTCTGCTCCAGTGAAACCACCTCCACCGGTACCAACCGCACGCCACTGCTCTCGGTATCAATCACCCAGACAGCCTGATCACCATCATCGGTGGTATGCAGAGCCGACACCGGTAGCGTCGCCACCTGGGTTTCCGGTTTCTGGCTGAAAGTGGCCTCGGTAGTCATGCCCAGACGCACACGCTCATCCACATCTGGCAGGCTGATCCGCACCGGATAAGTACCACTCTGCTTATCGGCCCTGGGCGCAATCTCCCGAATCAGCCCCTCACTGGTGACCCCCGGCAGCGCCCAGTAACTCACCTCAACCCGATCACCGACAGCGGCCAGGTCAAGGGCGCTCTCGGGCAGATCAACCAGGGCCTCCTGTGTCCCGCTGTAGGCCACCCGTACCGCCGCCTGCAGCGGCGCCAGCTCCTGCCCGAGCTCGACATAAACGTGGGTCACAACCCCGTCTGCAAGGGCCACCAAACGGGATTTGAGAATCACAATCTTGGCCAGCTCCTCTTCTGCTTTAAGCGCGGAGACCGTGGCATCAGCAACCCGCTGAAGATTCAGTTGGCGATCATAGTCGGCCTGGCTGACGTGCCGCCCCTCCAGCAGATTTTGATAACGTTTGAGATCCGCGTTGGCGTTGGCCAGAGTCGATTCCGCAGCCCTCAGCCGGGCAGAAACACTCGCCAATTTCTCGTAGTTATCCGTGGCGTCGATCTCTATCAATAGATCGCCGGCTTTAAAGCGACTGCCAACATCAACTGCGCGCCGCAACACCCGTCCATAGGTACCGAAAGAGAGCTCCGCCTCACGACGAGGTACAATCACACCGCTGTAGCGGGCGACCCGGACCGACTCGTGATACTGCACCTGTTGAGCCCGCACTGGCCTCAGGTAGGCAGTCTCCTCATGCTCTGACCCACAACCCGACAGCCACAGGGGCAGAACAAGAACAACCGCCAGCCGAAACCTCTGCTTCATCATTTTTACCACGTTATGTTTTCAACCAAACCGCCACTCCGGCGCGACCAGGATCATCCAACACTTTAGCAGGAAGCGGGGCCAAGCTGGTGCCTGCTACGTAGTAAAATCGGCGGGTGAGAAACCCATGAATCCATCAGAAAACGAAAACATTGATCCTGCCGAGGTGGCCAAATTCGGTGGCCAACCGGATGACTGGTGGGCGTTCGAGGGCCCTTTCGCCACCCTCCACCATATCAATCCACCCCGACTCGATTTCATTGAACGCAGCGCTGCCCTGAGGGGCACCCGGGTACTGGATATCGGTTGCGGTGGCGGTATTCTGGCGGAAGGCATGGTTGCACGGGGCGCCATGGTGACCGGCATTGATGCGTCCGAGGGCGCCCTCACCGCCGCACGCAACCGCAGCACAGAGGTGGGCTCAGGTATTCAGTACCAGCAGGTCACTGCCGAGGATTTCGCCAGCCGGACAGATGACCGTTTTGACACCGTTACCTGCCTGGAACTGCTGGAGCACGTACCTGAACCCGCCCGACTGATTGCAGCCGCCGCAGAGCTCACCCGGGATGGCGGACACCTGATCATCTCCACCCTCAACCGCACCCCCCGGGCATTCCTCCAGGCAATAGTGGCGGCGGAATACCTGATCAAGGCCCTGCCCCGGGGGACCCACGATTACCAGCGCTTTATCCGCCCCTCTGAACTGGTGGACTGGTGCCGCCCGGCCAGATTGGAACTGCTCCACCTCTGTGGCCTTGGATACAACCCGTTCAGCCACACTGCCTGGTTACGTGAGGACGTTTCGGTCAATTATCTTGCCTGTTTTCGCCGTGCCGACTGATCGCCTCCCGGAGGGTGTGCTGTTCGATCTGGATGGTACCCTGGCGGACACGGCACCGGACCTGGCCGCCGCCGTCAATCGGCTCCGGGCTGATCTGGACCTGCCGCCAATCGATTACGCCACCATTCGACCGGTGGTCTCTCTGGGCAGCCCGGGCATGCTGCGAGTCGGGTTGGGGCTCACCCCTGAAAGCCCGGACTATGAAAGCCACCGCAACCGGCTGTTAGAGCACTACGCGAAGCGGCTCTGCGTGGAGACCCTGCTGTTTCCCGGAATCGCCGAACTACTCGACAGCCTCGATCAGGCCCAGCTGCCCTGGGGCGTTGTTACCAATAAACCCGAAGCCCTGGCGAAACCGCTGATGCGGGCCCTGGGGCTTGATCAACGCAGCCGCTGCCTGATCGGCGGAGACACACTCATTGAGAAAAAACCCCATCCAGCGCCAATCCGGCGGGGCTGTGAACTCGCCGGCATTCAAGTCGACCGCTGCGTCTATGTTGGTGATGCCCAGCAGGATATCGAAGCGGGGCGGGCCGCAGGCTGTCGCACTGTCGCGGCACTCTACGGTTACATTCCCCGGGAGAGTGACCCCCACAGCTGGAACGCGGACGCCGCCATCAACGCCGCGGATGAGTTACTGCAAATCGACTGGTTTCAGGGGCTGTAAACCGGCCTCCTAGGGCAATCGGATGTGTTCCACCAACGCCACCACCTCAGATGGCGGGGGCGGTGTGAAGCGGGAAACCAGCAACATCACCGCGAAATTCAGCAGCATACCCAGCGTGCCGATACCCTCTGGCGAGATCCCGAACCACCAGTGCTCTGCAAGGTTGGCAGCGGGGTTCATGAATTTAAAGTAGACGATATAACCCGTGGTCAGGCCGAGACCTGAGATCATGCCCGCAATCGCCCCCTCACGCGTTGCACTGCGTGAGAAGATACCCAGCACCAGTACCGGAAAGAAGGAGGCCGCCGCCAGACCAAAGGCAAAAGCGACCACCTGGGCCACAAAACCCGGCGGATTTATTCCGAAGTAACCCGCCAGAATGACCGCCCCGGTAGCCGCCAGTCGCGCATACAGCAGCTCTTCACGCTCGCTGATTGCGGGCATCACCACTCTCTTCAGCAGATCATGGGAGACCGCGGTAGAGATCACCAGCAGCAGACCCGCCGCCGTGGAGAGCGCCGCAGCCAGCCCGCCCGCAGCCACCAGCGCCACCACCCAGTTGGGCAGACTGGCAATTTCCGGATTTGCCAGCACCATGATATCCCGATCGATAGTCAGCTCGTTGGTTGCGGTATCAGCGGTGTACTGAATCCGTCCATCACTATTTTTATCCTCGAACCTGATCAGGCTGGTCTCCTCCCAGGTTTTCACCCAGGCCGGAGCGTCAGCGTAGCGGCTGTCCGGCAGCGTGGTCAGCAGGTTGGCCCGGGCAAAGGCCGCCACGGCGGGCGCGGTGGTATAGAGAAGTACGATAAAAAACAGGGCATAACCGGCAGAACGACGGGCATCGGCGACGTTGGGAACCGTAAAGAAACGCACGATCACGTGGGGTAGGCCCGCAGTCCCCACCATCAGAGCGGCGGTAATAAACAGCACATCCAGGGTGCTCTTAGAACCTGCGGTATAGGCGTTAAAGCCCAGGGCAGTACTCAGCCCATCCAGCTTATCCAACAGATAGATTCCGGGTTCCGCTGCCAGCTGGGAGCCAAAACCGAGCTGGGGCACCGGATTGCCGGTCATCATCATCGAGATAAAAATGGCCGGTACCATATAGGCGAAAATCAACACACAGTACTGGGCGACCTGGGTGTAAGTGATGCCTTTCATGCCCCCCAGTACGGCATAAACCAGCACGATGGCCATACCGATCACCACCCCGGTGTTGATATCCACCTCGAGAAACCGGGAGAAAACGATACCCACACCCCGCATCTGCCCCGCCACATAAGTGAATGAGACGAAAATCGCGCAGAGCACCGCCACCAGACGAGCAACGTTTGAGTAATAACGGGCGCCCACAAAGTCCGGCACTGTGAACTGGCCGAACTTGCGCAGATAGGGCGCCAGCAGCAGGGCCAGTAAAACGTATCCACCGGTCCAGCCCATCAGGTAGATCGAGCCGTCACGCCCCATAAAGGCAATGATGCCGGCCATGGAGATAAAGGACGCCGCTGACATCCAGTCCGCCGCAGTCGCCAGGCCATTAGCCAACGGCGAAACGCCGCGGCCGGCAATATAAAACTCTCCGGTGCTGGATGCCCGGGCCCAATAGGCGACGCCAATGTAGAGGGTAAAACTCAGCCCGACCAGCAGATAGGTCCAGCTCTGGATGCTCATTTAGCGGCCCCCCGTTCGGCGCTGAAACGATCATCAAGACGGTTCATCAAGCGGACGTAGACGACTATCAGCACCACAAAAACCACCATAGCGCCCTGCTGGGCAAACCAGAACCCGAGTTTAAATCCACCCAGGGGGATCTGATCCAGCAGGTCCACAAACAGGATACCGCAACCAAAAGAGACCCCCGCCCAGAGCGTTAGCAGGATTACCAGATAGCGAAGATTGGTTCGCCAGTATCGCTTTGAGGCCCAGTCACCGTCTGGATTGCTCATCACTCACCCCCGTTTATTATTCAACAATTCGGCGGACCATTCCGCGATCAGTTCAGCGACTAGCCACAACCCGCCTTGCGCTGGCAAACAACCGGAAAAAATTCTCTGTGGTTTGCTCCGCTACCCGATCAACATCGACCCCGCGCACCTCTGCCAGACAGGCGGCAACATGCCGCACATGGGCGGGTTGATTCGGTTTGCCCCGATGCGGCACCGGTGCCAGCCAGGGCGAATCGGTCTCCACCAGTATTCGGTCCGCCGGCACCTGCCGGGCAACCGCCCTCAGATCCGCCGCGCTCTTGAAAGTCAGGATGCCGGAGAAGGAGATATAAAAACCCATCTCCAGCAGCACGCTGGCGGTGGAGAGCGTGTCAGTAAAACAGTGCAACACGCCACCCACAGCCGCCCCATCCTCCTCCAGCAGTATCCGCAGAAGATCCGGCGCGGCATCACGCAGATGAATGATCAGCGGCTTGCCCAACGCTTTGGCGGTCTGGATATGCAAGCGGAACCGCTGCCGCTGCCACTCGGTGTCGCCACTGCAGTAGTGGTAGTCGAGACCGGTCTCGCCCACCGCCACCACCTCCGGTCGCGCCGCTTGCTGCTGTAACCACCCGGGATCAACCGGCTCTCCGGGATCGGAGGTAGGGTGAACCCCGGCAGAACAGAAGACCTCGGGATAGCGCCGCGCCAACGCCACCACCCGGGTAGCAGATGGCTGATCAACAGAGACACTCAGCAGGTGTTCCACCCCCTGCTCGCGGGCCGCGCGGATGGCGGTATCGGCGGAGATCTCGGAACCGAGCAGGTCAAGATGACAGTGGGAGTCAACGAGGGCAGGCACAGGAATCAGCTGGCGACCCCGTTACATCGTATGGGTAGGACCATCGCCATTAAGCAGTCCAGCTAAATAACCCTCAATCTTGTTGCGCGCCCGGATGGCACCTTCATCACCATTAAAATGAACCCCCACCCCCGGTACGCGGCCACCTTGAGCCCCCCGGGGACTTAGCCAGGCCACACTGCCGGCAACCGGCAGCTTTTCCGGCTCATCCATCAGGCTGAGCAGCAGAAAAACCTCATCACCCAGAGCGTAATCACGATTCGTGGGGATAAACAGGCCACCATCTTTCACAAACGACATATAGGCCGCGTAGAGGGCATTTTTATCCTTGATGGAGAGAGAGATGACTCCGGGGCGTCCGGATGCGCGCTTCTGTTCGTGCATGGTAGACCAACACTCCTAGGACAGAGCTAGTGTATTCCAAACAATCGATTCTGCTTCAACACCGGAACCCTTACGAACCTGATCCGGCCCAGCGTATCGCCAAATCATCCAGCAACAGTCGTGTGTTGATCGATCCATTCAACAGATTCCTGTCCCGGTTCAACCGCTCCAGCAACCCCAGCAACCAGGCTCTGCCGCGACCATTCGCCTGATTCTCGATGGTGGCGCGATAACGCGCCTCAGTCTCAAGCAGGGCAGCTACACCGAGGTGACATCGAATCAATTCAGCAACCCAGAACCGCCAGTAGTCTAACACGCTACCAGCCCCTGCCCGCTCCCAGGCCGCAGCCACCGCAAGCGGTGCCAGCTGACCACCGCGGAGCTGCCCCAGGGTCTCTATCAGTTCGTCGAGTTGTCCGGCACAGCCCGCCTGGGCCAAAACCATGGCCCGTAGGGGCGCGCCCCGGGTCATGGCCAGCGCAACCCTCAAATCAGCCGGGGCGATATCGGTTCCAGCCAGACTGTCCAACCACTCCGTTGTCTGGTCCGGGTCGGGAATCCCGAAGTGCAGCATCTGGCAGCGGCTACGGATCGTCGGCAACAATTTGCCGGGTTCGTCAGCCACCAGAATAAACACCAGCTTTTCCGGGGGCTCCTCCAGCAGTTTCAGCAGGCCATTCGCGGCGGCCGGATTTAGCGCCTCCGCCACCGGCAGCACGCAGATCCGCCAACCCCCCTGATGGCTGGTCCGCAGCATCAGGCCAGATAAATCCCGCACCTGATCGATGGCCACCACCGGGGTTTTAGGGGCCTTG
This sequence comes from Gammaproteobacteria bacterium, assembly GCA_022014175.1. Classification (GTDB taxonomy): domain Bacteria; phylum Pseudomonadota; class Gammaproteobacteria; order Immundisolibacterales; family JAKLLR01; genus JAKLLR01. The sequence goes on from JAKLLR010000011.1 coordinate 14,288, forward strand.
CGGCCCTGCTGACTGGGCAACGACGGAAACTGACCAAACTCCGGGGGCGGATCAGCCTGCAACGGCGCCACCACCAGACAATCCGGATGGCTACCGGCCTGGAACTGGAGGCAGGCCGGGCAGGCTCCACAGGCACCATGCTCATTCCGATCCGGACACAACAAACTCTGTGACAGCACCTCAGCAAACCGGCGCTTTCCGACCCCTGTCGGCCCATGCAGCAGCAATGCGTGGGGCATACGCTGCCGCTCCAGACGGGACTTCAACAGGGCCCATTGGCTCCCATGCCATGGCAACAACCCCGTCATAGCAGATCCGCCACCGCAGCATTCAACTGCTGCTGCACCCGAGCAAGGCTTACTGTGGCATCAATAACCCGAAACCGCTCTGGATCTGCCTCCGCCTGACGAAGATAACCATCCCGAACCCGTTGAAAGAAAGCCTGAGCCTCCCGCTCAAAACGGTCGGGGCCACCGCGACCACCAATCCGCTCCATGCCAACAGCCACCGGCAGATCCAGTAACAACACCCGATCTGGCCGCAGCTCGCCCTGAACCCAGGTTTCAAGCTGGGCTATACGCTCCAGATTTATACCCCGACCATCTCCCTGGTAAGCGTAGGTCGCTTCGGTAAAACGGTCGCACAACACCCAACAGCCGCGAGCCAGGGCAGGACGAATCACCTCTTCCAGGTGCTGGGCCCGGGCGGCAAACATCATCAGCAATTCAGTATCATCACAGAGCTGACTACCGGTATCCAGCAGCAACGCCCGGAGCTGCTCACCCAGGGTGGTACCGCCAGGTTCACGGGTCACTACAACCTCCACACCCGCAGCGACCAACTGCCGCCTCAGGAAGTCGATATTGGTGCTTTTACCCGCCCCCTCTCCGCCTTCCAGGGTCAGGAAGCGGGGGCACTGGCTGGAATTATTCATTGGCATTATTCATGGGTCTGAGGCGGCTCCCGACCCCGACCAAGCTGGTAGTAATTCACCGCCTGATTATGCTGCCGGAGGGTCGAGGAAAAATAGTGTCTACCCTCACCCCGGGCCACAAAATAGAGGCTATCTCCATCCTCAGGATGCATTACCGCCAGTAGCGACGCCAGCCCGGGACTGGCGATGGGTGTCGGTGGCAAACCGTAACGGACATAGGTGTTGTGGGGCCGATCCAGCTGCAGGTGACGGCGGGTGATATTGCCATCGTACGCCGGACCAATTGCGTAAATCACCGTCGGGTCGGACTGGAGCTTCATGCCCAGCCGCAAACGCCGGACAAAGACCCCGGCGATACGCCTCCGCTCCGCCTGTCCACCGCTCTCCCGCTCCACAATTGAAGCCAGAATCAGGGCCTCGTAGGGGGTGGTCAGAGGTAGATCCGGATCTCGCGTCTGCCACGCCTGGGCCAGATTTTTCTCCATGGCACGGTAGGCCCGGGCCAGCAGATCAAGATCACTGTCCCCTTTCCGATACTGATAACTGTCCGGGAAAAACCGGCCCTCCGGAAGCTGCTCGGGATAACCCAGCCGGGTCATCACCTCCGCATCGGACAGCCCGGCAGTCACATTTTGCAGAGCTTCACTATCTGCCAGGGCCGCCCGGATCTGGGCGAAAGTCCACCCCTCCAGCAGGGTGACCACCCGGGTAATCACCCGCCCCGCCACCAGCTGATCGAGCAACTGAGGCGGTGTTATCCCCGCATCAAGCTGGTACTCACCCTGTTTCAGCCGGACCGCATCACCCCGATAGCGTCCCAGAAGCACCAGCAGGTCGGGCTGTGACACCACCCCACGGGCAGCCAGGTCCATCGCCACCCGCCGTAGAGTCGTACCCGAAGAGAGCTCCAGCACCATGCCCTCCGGGGGTAGATCCAATGGTTGTTGCAGTAAATTCTGAACCAGCGCGCCGCAGACAACCAGGGCTGCCACCATCACCAAACCGACCCGGACCAGGCCACGCAGCGGCACCCTATTCCTCATCCGGGCACCAGCGCATCAGTGGCCACAAGTTCCAGCAGAATCTGTGTGACCGGACCAACCGACACGGGCCGGTCACCAATCCGGCAGACCGGCCAGAGCCCGATCAGCGAGTTGGTTACAAACACCTCATCCGCTGTGATCACCTGCTCCAGCTGAATCTGCTCTTCTGTTGCCGTCATACCGAGTAATTCTGCATGCATCAGAATCTGCCCACGCATCACACCGCGAACGCCGCAGGTTGCCAGACCGGGTGTACTAACCTGGTTACCGTTCACCACGAACAGATTAGCCATGGTGCAACAGACCGGATGACCGTGGCTGTCCATCATCAAACCATCCGCAATAGTCTGATCATTCCACTCCGCCCGGGCCAGCACCTGTTCCAGCCGATTGAGGTGTTTGATTCCGGCCAGAGCGGAATTGCTGCCCAGCCGGGTTTCACACAGATGCAGCTGAACGCCATTTCGCCACCACTCCGCTGGTCGCGCTGCCACCTCGCCACGGATCACAACCCAACGGAGGGCACCAGCAGTACGGGCGTAACCCCGAGCACTGTCCCCAGCGGTTACCACCAGTTTAAGGCTGCCCTCCCCCTGAGCCGCTGCCTCTGCGAACATAGTCTCCTCCAGCGCAGGCCAGTCGATCTGCTTCAATGACAGCCGGAGCTGTCTGAGACCCTGCTCGATTCGTCGTCGATGGGCGGGCCAGAGCCTGGGCATCCCCTGCTTTACCGCCAAGGTCTCGAACAGACCATCGCCGAACTGAAACCCACGATCAGTGACCGGCACACCCTGACTCACCACAACCACCCCGTTATCCCGCCAGTCCCAACGCGGCGAGCAAGCCACGGGCTTTCGCCCGGGTCTCCGCCAGCTCGTGTCGAGGTCTGGAGTCCGCCACAATTCCCGCCCCGGTCCGCAGGGTGAGTTGCTGCCGGAACAGCTCAAAACTACGGATCAGAATATTGAAATCCATATCACCATTGCGACAGACATACCCCAGTGCTCCGGTGTAGGCACCCCGAGGCTCCGCCTCCAACTCCGCGATAATCTGCATACAGCGGACCTTCGGACAGCCGGTAATGGTACCCCCGGGGAATACTGCACTCAAAACCTGCCCCGGTCTCACATCGTCCCGCAACTGCGCATGAATGTTCGAAACGATATGGTGCACATGGGTATAGGACTCGACCGCCATAAACTCATTCACCACGACACTACCGGGACGTGCGACCCGACCCAGGTCATTGCGCTCCAGATCAATCAGCATGACATGCTCTGCCCGCTCCTTGGGATGAGCCAGCAGCTCCTGCTGTAGAGATAGATCCTCGTCCTGAAGAGCACTCCGTGGCCGGGTTCCGGCGATAGGACGGGTGGCAATCCGGCCATCCCGTACCTCAACCAGACGTTCCGGGGATGAGCTGATAATGGCGTGCTGAGCTCTCGACCACAGCCCTGCGAACGGAGCTGGATTGGCCTGCCGTAAAGCCCGATAGAGTCCAGCGGAGTCCAGCCTGGCCCGGGGCCAGCGCCAGGCTCTGGAGAGATTGACCTGGAACACATCCCCCTCGTGGATATAGCCCTGTATCCGGCCAACTCCATCGAGAAACTTGTCGACCGGCTCCTCCCGCATCGGGCCGGGATCAAGACGATCAGCGCATCCCGGCTGCCTGCTGGCCAGTGCCGCCACATCCGTCTTGATTTTCGCGACCAGTTCGTCCTGACCAGCCTCGGCCATAATCACGCATTCACTCCGTAACCGGTCCCGCATGACTGCCGCCGGAACTCTTACGGCTGTGGCCACCGGCGCCTCCCCCGGGGCGCCCGGTCGAGAGACACTCGGTTCGATCTGATGCAGCAATTCGTATCCCAGGTAGAGCAGCCAGCCGCCCTGAAACGGCCACCCATCCAGCCTCTCCGGTGACGACTCTCTAAGCCACCACTGATCAAATGCAGCGAGGAAGGTCTCGTCTGTGTCGGACGGCCTGATGGAGCCCCTCAGCTGACCGGTCGATTCAAGCACCAACTCCTGTTGCGGACCCGCAAACAGAATGTCGTAGCCAGCCAGCCCGGGGGCGGAGGTACCGCTCTCAAGTAGACAGGGATAGGTCGCCGGGTCCAGCTGCCGCAAAGCCAGCAGATCCGTATCAAACGGCAGAGGATGAAGACTGAGCGGCTCAGCGACCATGGCTGAACACGTCCGCCTGAGCCAGGGTCCAAACAGCTTTAACCTGGGCGCAAACCCCGAAAACGCTCATCCTGCCAGCTGACCAGAGGAGAACCGGGGCTATCCACACCCAAAATGTACTCGCTACAGTAACGCAAGCACCGTGTCGACCGACACGGTGCTTGCGGCAGCCGGCAGGATCACTCTGCGAGTGTGGCGGTCACATAGGTGATCGCTTCCTGAACTGTGGTGATTTTTTCAGCGGATTCATCCGCTATTTCACACTCGAACTCCTCCTCAAGCGCCATCACCAGTTCAACGGTATCGAGGGAGTCGGCACCCAGATCGTCCACAAAGGACGCATCAGTGGTGACCTCATCCTCCTTGACACCCAGCTGCTCCACAACAATCTTCTTGACTCGATCTTCAACACTACTCATCGCTCTGAAATCCTCCAGAATTACAAAAATGGCGAGACCCGGGAAACCCAGCCCCCGCGTTAACCCATGTAAAGACCACCATTAATATGGACAGTCTCCCCGGTGATATACCCTGCCGATTCAGAGGCAAGGAAAGCTACTACTTTTGCTACCTCTTCACAACTGCCCAGCCGCTGTAGCGGCACATTCTGCAGCAGGGCATCCCGCTGTTCGTCACCCAGCGCCCGGGTCATATCCGTCTCGATAAAACCCGGCGCCACGGCATTCACCGTGATACCGCGGGAACCAACCTCTTTCGCCAGGGAACGGCTGAAGCCGATCAGACCCGCCTTGGCTGCTGCGTAGTTGGTCTGGCCCGCATTACCCATCGCCCCCACCACTGAGCCGATGCTGATAATCCGCCCCCAACGGGCTTTGCTCATGCCCCGCAGACAGGCTTTACTCATGCGGTAAACGGAGGAGAGATTGGTCTCGATAATGTCATCCCAGTCATCGCTGCCCATGCGCATGAGCAGACCATCCCGGGTGATACCCGCATTGTTGACCAGGATAGTCGGCGCTGAATAAAGTGCCCCGGTGGCTCTGATCACCTCGCCAACCGAAGTCGAATCAGTCACATCGAGCCGCATGGCAGTGGCGTCGATTCCGGCGGAATCAAAGGCTTCGGCCAGGGCAGAGACGCCGGCGTCGGATGTTGCGGTCCCCACCAAGCTGGCGCCAAGACGCCCCAGCTCCAAAGCGATGGCATGGCCGATACCTCGGCTGGCGCCGGTAACCAGCGCGACCCGACTAGTCAAACCTTCGCTCTCCCCTGAGGTGCTGCTCATCTGCTGCCCGTCCCCGATAAATTCAGATTTTGTAGCTGCTCAACAATCGGTCCGAAATCCTCCGGCATAGCGAGACTGAGGGTCGGAACCGACTTGTCAATGCGACGACCTAACCCGCTTAAAACCTTGCCTGGACCACACTCAACCATCAATCCGGTATCACGACTCACCAGACTCTTAACCAGTGCCACCCAGGGCACCGGTGAGAAGACCTGGCGATAGAGTGCCTCACGAATATCCGCTGCCGACTCCGCAGCAACAAGGTCGACATTATTGATCACAGGAACTGCGGGGGCTTTGATGGCTAATGTGGCCAGATCTGCCTTTAAACGCTCAGCCGCGGGTTTCATCAGATCGCAATGGAATGGCGAGCTCACCGGCAGAGGCACCGCCCTCTTTGCACCGGCGGCTTTGCAAAGCACCACCACCCGAGCAACGGCATCCGCATCCCCGGCAACCACCACCTGCCCTGGAGCATTGATGTTTGCGGGCGCCACCACCTGGGCTTGGGCCGCCTCGCGACAGAGAGTTTCAACCTGCTCTTCATCCAGCCCCATCACTGCGGCCATCGCCCCGGAACCGACCGGCGTCGCCGCCTGCATATAGCTGCCGCGCAGGTGGACCAGACGAACCGCGTCGGCAAAATCCAGGGCGCCGGCGCAGACCAGAGCACTGTATTCGCCCAGGCTGTGCCCCGCCATGAAGTCTGGAATGGCTGGGTTCTCCTGCTGCCAGACCCGCCAGACTGCGACGCCGGCCGAGAGCATCACCGGCTGAGTGATCGGGGTCAGCGCCAACTGCTCGGCAGGGCCCGTTTGAACCAGCTGCCAGAGATCCATTTCAAGCACATTGCCAGCGATCTGGAAGGTCTCTTTGACCACCGGATAGAGATCCGCGAGCTCGCTGAGCATACCCACTGACTGAGAACCCTGACCGGGAAACAGAAATGCTGACTTGGACAAGCTCAAATCCTCTGGACCCTGTTTCTCAGAATCGAACCAGGGCCGAGCCCCAGGCGAAGCCGCCGCCGAATGCTTCCAGCAACAGCAACTCGCCGGGTTTGACCCGCCCATCCCGAACGGCGGTATCCAGCGCCAGCGGCACGGACGCCGCAGAGGTATTACCCTGGGTCTCGATGGTGGTGACCACCTGCTCCATTGAGAGTCGCAAACGTCGAGCGATCGCCTGAATAATTCGAATGTTGGCCTGATGGGGAATCAGCCAATCAACGTCACTACGCTCCAAACCATTCGCTTTCAGGGCCTCAAGAACCACATCACCGAGAGAACCCACCGCAACCCGGAACACTTCGTTGCCCTGCATGGTCATAAAGGGGCTTGGGGCCGGCTGATCATTGTAATCTGGTGAGACCCAACCCGGAACCGCCAGCAGGTCTTTGTAGCGCCCATCGGCGTGCAGATGAGTCGAATAGACGCCGGGTTCGTCGCTCTGCTCAAGCACTACGGCACCCGCCCCATCTGCGAACAGAATACAGGTGCCGCGATCATTCCAGTCGATCACCCGGGACATGGTCTCCGCCCCCACCACCAGCGCCCGCTTGGCCGCTCCAGCACGAATAAAATTGTCCGCTGTGGCAAAAGCGTAGATGAATCCGGCACAGGCCGCCGTCACATCAAATGCGCCGCCGCCCTGTATGCCAAGGCGCTCCTGCAACAGGCAGGCGGTACTGGGGAAGACCCGATCCGGGGTACAGGTGGCCAGTACGATCAGGTCGATATCGTCTGCGCCGACTCCGGCCGTCTCCATCGCACGTTGAGCGGCAATCTCAGCCATATCACAGGTGGTCTGGTCCGGCGCTGCGATACGACGTTCGTAGATACCGGTGCGCTCGACGATCCAGTCGTGGGAGGTATCCACACGCCCGGCAAGCTCTTCGTTGGTCAGGATCCGCTCTGGCAGATAGCTGCCGGTGCCGATAATCCGGGAGAAGTTAGTCACTAGGCAGCATGTCCCAGCAATTGCTCCAACCGTCCGCCGATCTGCCCCACCACATCATGCTCCGCTTCCACCATCGCCGTCTGGATCGCATGCCGGAACGCATAGATATCGGAACTGCCGTGGCTCTTCACCACCACTCCCTGCAAGCCGACCAGACTGGCACCGTTATAACGCCGATGGTCCAGCCGCCGACGCAGCGCCTTAAGCACATGGGTGGAAGCCAGCGCTGCGGCCTTGGAGGGCAGATCGCGGCTGAACTCTTCTCGCATAAACTGGCTGATCATGGTCGCCAGCCCCTCGGTCACTTTCAGGGCCACGTTGCCTACAAAGCCATCGCACACCACCACGTCGGTGGTGCCGGCATAGATATCGTTACCCTCGACAAATCCGTGGTAATTCAGATCACTCGCTGTGAGGAGACTCGCTGCATCCTGCACCAGCTGGTTACCCTTCAACACCTCAGTCCCCACGTTCAGCAGGCCTACCGAAGGCTCGGCGATATCGTAGAGCACCCGCGCAACTTCAACCCCCATTACCGCGAACTGCAAAAGGTTCTCAGCTGAGCAGTTGACGTTGGCCCCAAGATCCAGCATCAGGGTGTGACCGGTCTGGCTCGGCAAGGTGGTGACGATTGCCGGACGATCCACCCCGGGCATGGTTTTCAAAACGTAGTGGGCAGTCGCCATCAGCGCTCCGGTATTACCAGCACTGACACAGGCCTGAGCCTCTCCGGCTTTAACCAGGTCAACAGCAACTCGCATGGAGGAGTCTTTTTTGCCCCGTAACGCCTTGGCCGGCGCTTCATCCATTCCCACCACCTGGGTGGTGTGATGCACTCGGCAGCGAGCCTTGATTTCCGCCGGAACTCTAGTCAACTGCTCACCGACTGCGGCCTGATCCCCCACCAGAATAGCGGAGACGCCGGGGTTTGACCGCAGCAGTTCAAGCGTTGCCGGAACCACCACAGATGGGCCGTGGTCACCGCCCATGGCGTCAACCGCGATTATCGACGACAAACGATTAGTCGTCCTTGCCGGCAGTCACCTTGCGGCCACGGTAGTAACCATTGGGGCTGATATTGTGACGACGATGAACTTCACCGCTCTCTGGCTCAACCGACAGGGTGGTCGCGTCAAGTCCGTCATGGGCACGCCGCATACCCCGTTTGGATGAAGTTTTACGATTCTGCTGAACTGCCATCTGGATAATCTCCTGTTATTCGCTCGGTTTAATCTGGTCCAGAACCGCAAAGGGGTTCTCTCTTCCTGGTGATTTTAATACCCGTAACTCATCCACCACCGCAGGGTCGCACTCCCCCTCCGGGTGCATCGCAATCATCGGCATATGCAGCAACAGTTCATCCTCAATCACCGGCCCCAGTGACAGCAGCCCCTCATCCGGAGGCAACATCAAAGGCTCGTAGCTCTCCGGTAATTCCCGTGTTTCCGAGACGACCATCCCGAGCTTGAATTCCGCCTCCAGGGGCCACTCCATGGCCTGCAGGCAGCGTTCGCAACGCAGACTCAAGGTCACTTCAGCCCGACCCTCTAGATACTTAATACCCTGCAGATCCGTGCCAAATTCAACTTCACCAACCACTTCACCCTGGTCGGATTCCAGCAACCGGCACAACCGCTCCAACTGCTTTAATTGCAGCGTGCCGGAGAGTCGCTCGCCCCGCGCAGCCAGCTTGATCGGATTGAGTTGAACTTGCAGACTATCTGGCATAGGGCGCGCATGATAATCACCGACCATATCGGTGTCAAAGAGAGTCACGCTGCCGCCACCGTTATCACGGTGTGCAACTACACCCTTATTCCTTCTCACAAGCCACCCTGAAGCCCAGATGCCAACCACCGCCCACGCCCTTGTTCTCGCCTCCTCGTCTCCGTTTCGCCAGGAGTTGCTCAGCCGCCTGACCACGAACTTCATCAGTTTTAGCCCGGACATCGACGAAACCGCACGGCAAGGTGAAAGCCATAACGACCTGGCTGGGCGGCTGGCACTGCAGAAAGCCCAGGCGGGAGCCCCGATCTATCGGAACCACTTGATCATCGGCTCTGACCAGGTTGCGGTCTGCCGTGAACAGCGGCTTGGCAAACCCGGCAACGCAGTCAATGCCCGGGCACAGTTGACAATGATGTCAGGCCAACGGGTGACCTTCTACACCGGTCTCTGCCTGTTGAACTCAACCACAGGCCAGCATCAGCTGCGGATCGAAGAGTACCGCGTTCACTTCAGATCTCTGTCAGCGACGCAGATCAGCAACTACCTGGCCCGGGAAACCCCCTACGGCTGCGCTGGCAGCTTCCAGTCAGAAGCCCTGGGCATCGCACTCTGCCAGGGGTTTGAGGGTCGCGACCCCACCGCCTTAATCGGCCTGCCTCTGATGGCACTGGTTGAGATGCTGGAGCAGGAGTCCAGTCCGGTTATCTAAAGTCGATTGTCTAAAGCCTGCCAGCTAAAACCGACGATCGAACCCCGTCTATCTGAGGCCATTGAATTGCATCATCGCCCGGGTCGATGCGCCTCCGATTCGATCCAGTAGTCGATCCAGAGGGTGAGGCCGACTGGTGTAATCGACCACCTCCTCCAGGCCAAACTTTTCTCTGGCGAGGCTACGGGTATCGCCGAAGCCGTCGATCAATCCCAGTTCAAGACTCTCTTCGCCATTCCAGGCCAGACCCGAGAATAGATCTGCATTTTTAGAGAGTCGCTCGCCACGACCACTCTCCACCACCTCAATAAATTGCTGATGGATACCGTCGAGCATGCCCTGCACGTGGGTTCTATCGGTCTGGTCCAGAGGTGAGAAGGGGTCAAGAAAACCTTTATGTTCACCCGCGGTCAGCAGGCGCCGCTCGACCCCGACTCGCTCCATCGCACCAACAAAACCGAACCCGTTGAACAACACCCCGATGGAACCCACCAGGCTGGCCCGGTCAGCAAAGATCTGGTCCGCCGCCGCCGCGATGTAATACCCTCCGGAGGCACAGATATCATCCACAACAGCGTAAACCGGTATCTCGGGATGGAGCTCTCGCAACCGGCGGATCTCCTGATTGACCCGACCCGCCTGCACCGGGCTGCCACCGGGACTGTTGATCTCGATCACCACCGCCTGGGCACCCTCGGCGTCAAACGCACTCCTCAGACCCTGATTGATGCTGTTCGCATTGGCGGGCTGGTTGGCGGCAATCACCCCCTCCACCCGGACCATCGCAATGTGGTCTTTACCCACCGATGGAGTGAGGCCATCCGGCACGGCGTAGAGAAACAGCAGCAGTAACAGATAACCAAGAAACGCAAAGCGGAAGACCAGATTCCATCGCCGGGTACGCCTCTGCTCGGACAACGCCGCGAAGGCCAGGCGCTCAAGCACATCCCGCTCCCACTCATCGCCGGAGCCGATAGACTTCTTTTTACCGAAAATTCCCATGTTCAGCCGCTCCCCGTCCGATTGTCCTGCAATCCAATGTAGTCCATCACACTGTCGATCTGATCAACACAGGCGATGGCACCCTCTGCCAGCAGTGTGGCCGAGGATTGAACCCCGTAGCTCACCCCCAGCACCGCCACCCCGGCGTTTTTCGCCATGCCGACATCATGCACGCTATCACCCACCATCAGGGTCTGGCCCGGCGCTGCCCCGGAGAGCTCCATCACCTCAAGTAGCATCTGGGGATGGGGTTTTGAGTGGCACTCGTCCGCAGTGCGTGTTGCCACAAAGTAGTGGTTCAGCTGCGTATCGGCGAGCACTTTATCCAGACCCCGACGGCTCTTTCCGGTGGCCACGGCCATATCGATACCTTCAGCCGCGATCGCCTCCAGAGTTTCGATAACCCCGGGGAACAGGGCCTGGCTGGTGTCTTCAAGGGCCATAAAATGGCGGCGGTAACTCTCCACCAGAGCCCCATGCACCACCGGCTGACTGGTCGGATAAAGCTGCCTGACCGCCTCATTCAACCCCAGGCCGATGATCCCCCGGATGGAGTGTTCACTGCTCGGCTCCAGTCCGAGCGCCGCAATCGCCGCGCCCATACAGGTGATGATAGCGGCTTCGGAATCCATCAGGGTCCCGTCCCAGTCGAACACCACCAGCTCACAGGATTTACTCAAAGGACTCTGCCTCCAACCGATTGAGCAACTGCTTTAATTCGGCTGGCAATGGCGCGTCCAGCACCATCTTTTGACCATCGCCGGGATGGACGAAGCTTAGGGATTTGGCGTGTAGAAACATCCGATGCAGACCCTTTTTACGCATTTTTGAATTAAAACCCTGATCACCATATTTATCGTCCCCGGCCAGAGGGTGGCCAAGGTGGCGGGCATGGGCACGAATCTGATGGGTCCGCCCGGTCTCCAGCAGAACCTCCAGCAGAGTGGTTTCAGCATAGTGCCGGTTTGCACTGAAATGGCTCACGGCGGATTGTCCTGCGGGGTCCACCACCACCATCCGTTCACCGCCCCGCTCAATTTTCAATAGCGGCTCCGCAACCCGCTGCTTCGAAGCCCTCATATCCCCCATGCCCAGGGCCAGATAACGCTTCTCAACCCTACCCGCCCGGAACTGCTCATGCAGTGCCCGCAAAGCGCTGCGGCGCTTGGTCAACAACAGCACACCAGAGGTGCCGCGGTCCAACCGGTGCACCAGTTCCGCCGACTTGAGATCAGGCCGCAGGGTTCGCAGCGCTTCAATTACCCCGGTTTTCAACCCGCTGCCGCCGTGCACAGCCAGACCAGCGGGTTTGTTCAGTACCAGAATGCGGCTATCCTCAAATAGAATTGACTGCTGCAACTGCCGCAACATCGACTCACCGGGTGCCACCCCGGACCCAGTGTCAGATTTCACCCGCATCGGCGGCAGCCGCACCCGATCATCCAGCAGCAAGCGGTGGGCTGGTTTGACCCGCCCACCGTTAACCCGAACCTGCCCGGTTCGCAACAGGCGGTAGACATGACTCTTTGGTAAACCCTTGCAGCGCGCGCTGACAAAGTTGTCGACCCGCTGACCCGCCGATTCGGAATCCACCGTCAGTGTCCGCACCGGCTGCACGGCCTGTCCCTCTGCCGGACCGGCATGATCTTCTGTCAACCGCTGTTTGCTGGGGGTATCCATGACTGCTATATTGGCGGCAGTTCCGGGCATCAACAACTGCGCCTGGGAACGAGTTCCCTGCCACTGACTTAACCGGCACGGGAAACAACGGAAAGAAAGTGCGAACGCTGCCCTACTCAAACCTGAATCAGCTGAACCAGTCTCGATGGCTTTCAGTCGTTCGCATGCTGCTGAGCAGTATAACGCAACGAACCATCGACCCTGCGGCCGGGTACTGTCTGGCAACGTCTTGCCCTCGAATCATCTCCGCGCTTTTGGGTATGTCAGTACCCTGCGCCAATCAACCCTCATTTGACATAAGCCAGCTACGGTCCGGGCCACGGAAGACCCGTTGGCCTGCACACATCAAAATGATGTGGCGGGCGCTGTTGCGCGGCTTTGCCTCAGAACAATTGGAATTCCAACACCATGAAAAAGATTCTCGTCAATGCCTCGCAGCCCGAGGAGACCCGGGTCGCCATCGTCGATGGTCAGTACCTGCATGATCTGGATATTGATTCGCCGGTCCAGTCCCAGAAAAAAGGCAATATCTACAAAGCAAAAATCACCCACGTTGAAGCCAGCCTGGAGGCAGCCTTTGTCGAATACGGCGCAGAACGACACGGTTTCCTGCCTTTCAAGGAGATAGCACCGGAGTATCTCCGGGATCCCGTCAGCGGCGAGCGCCGCTCCGAAAAAGAGGCAATAAAGGTCGGCACCGAAGTAATGGTGCAGGTGCAAAAAGAGGAGCGGGGCACCAAGGGGGCAGCCCTCACCACCTTCCTCAGCCTGGCTGGTCGCTACATGGTGCTGATGCCCAACAGCCCGAAATCCGGTGGCGTCTCCCGCAAGGTTGCAGATGCGGATCGCTCCGCCCTCAAAGCCGCAGTCAGCGAACTCAACCTGCCAGATAACATGGGTGTTATCGCCCGCACCGTCGCTGCGGATCGGACCACCGAGCAGTTGCAGTGGGATCTGGACTACCTGCTGGAACTCTCCGCCGCGATCAGCGAATCAGCTAACAGCAAACCCGCCCCGTTTCTGATCTATCAGGAGCGGGATGTGGTGGTCAGAGTGGTCCGGGATTATCTCCGGGACGACATCTCCGACATCCTGATCGACAACAAGGAGGTCTATGAGCAGGCCCGGGAGTTCATGCAGCAGTTGATGCCGCAGAACCTGCACAAAATCAAGTTCTACGACGACAAAATCCCGCTCTTCACCCGCTACCAGATCGAACATCAGATTGAAAATGCTCACCGGCGGGAGGTGCAGCTGACCTCCGGCGGCGCGATCGTTATAGACCCCACCGAGGCCCTGATTAGCATCGATATCAACTCTGCCCGCGCTACCCAGGGCGGCGATATCGAAGAGACCGCCCTCAACACTAATCTCCAGGCCGCTGACGAGATCGCTCGCCAGTTGCGTCTGCGGGATCTGGGCGGTCTGATCGTCATCGATTTCATCGACATGCTCTCAAACCGCAACCAGCGGGAGGTCGAAAATCGCCTGCGCGAGGCGGTTCGGAGTGACCGGGCCCGGGTGCAGCTGGGACGCATCTCCCGGTTTGGCCTGCTCGAGATGTCCCGCCAGCGACTGCGGCCATCCCTGACCGAGACCAGCACCATTCCCTGTCCCCGATGCAGCGGCCAGGGCGCTATTCGCAGCGTTGAATCCAGCGCCCTGCATATTCTGAGACTCATCGAAGAGGAGGCGCTAAAGGAGCGCACAACCCGGATTACCGCAGAGGTACCGGTGCCGGTTGCAACTTACATCGTCAATGAGAAGCGCGAGATTTTCGCCCATCTTGAGGAGCAGGCCGGAGTCAAGGTCTACCTGGTGCCGAACCCCAACCTGGAAACCCCGCATTTCGAACTGCACCGGACTCGGGTACAGGATATGAACAAAACGCTGCTGGAGCGCCCATCCTACGAACTGGCGAGCGAACCGGAAGCGGTTTCCATTCCTGAAGCTGTCGCCCCGACAGCCGCCGAGCAGGCGACGGTGCGCGGCGTGACCCGCTCGACGCCACCACCTGAGAGCAGTGCGGCAGCGCCAACACCGCCCGGTTTTCTCAGCCGGTTAGTTGGTCTGTTGCGTGGCCCCGCTCCGAGCACGGAAGCGCCTGCCAAAGAGCGCCCGGCCAAACCACAACCCCGGGAACGGCAGACCTCTCAGAAACAGGGCTCACAACAGCGGCGCCCGGCCAATCAAGGCGGCCGGGACGGGCGACGGGAGAGCTCACCCCGGGCGCGTGATGGCAGCGGTGGCCGCCAGCCAAGCCGACGCCGCTCCGCCAAGCCGGAAACAGCGGGGGCTGAAGGGAAACCACAGTCCAACCGCACCGCTCAACGGAAACCGGCGGAGACCACCCCAAGCCAGTCGACGGCTCCGGGTGAGCAGGCCCAGGCAACCACACCCTCGGGTGATCGAACTGCAACGGAGAAGCGTACCCCAAGACGCCGTCGTCCGCGTAGACGGGCACCGGATGGCGCAGAGAACAGCACGCGGGTAGACAGCGAGGGCACAACCACCGCAGCTGAGCCCCAGGAACCGTCTCCAGTGGTCGCTGCGACGACCCCAACTGAGTCGGCCACCAAGCAGCCCAACGAGCGCGCTGCCCCCCGCAGACGGCCACGGGTCATGGATGAGACCACTGTCGCCGTTGAGAAACCGGCTACCCCTGAGGTGGTCGAAGCGGCGACACCCCCGCCCCGGTCGGAGCCGCCCATGCCACCGGCCACTGCGGCGGAAACAACCCCGCCAAGCCAGCCGACGCCGACCAGGCCGCCGGTCGCTGCGGCCGAGATCGCCCCCCCCATCCAGGCGAAACCCGCGGTGCTCACCACTGAGACCATTCAACCGGCTGAAGAGAAGCCGACAGCCGCTGCGCCCCAGGCCAAACCGCAGCGCCATCCAGCCAAAGCAAGCAACCCGAATCAGGTGGAGACTACGGCCTCAGAAAATCCACAGCAGCCTCCAGCACCACCGAAAAAAGTTGGCCGTACGGAGCCGGCCCCCTGGCAGGTTACAGCGGATAGCGCTGCCAGTCCCACAGTGGTGAAACAGGTGGAAACAGCTGGACCAGACCCCAGGGAGAATTCCTGACCGCCTGATGTGGATGCGGCAGCGGCACCCTGAGCCGGGTTGGGTTTAATCCCGGAGCCGCTGCCTGATCTCCTCCATCAGACCATCAACTGCGTCGCCGAGAAGTTCCAGCACCTGCTCAAACCCATCGGCACCACCGTAGTAGGGATCGGGTACCTCAGAGCGCGCACTGACACGGGCATAGTCGAGAACGAGCCTGGGTTTGCAGGATGCATTCCCCGGCCGTTGCTGCCATAACTGACGCAAATTGGTGTTATCCATAGCCAGCAGATAGTCAAACCGCAGGTGATCTTCCGGCTCAACGGGACGAGCCCGCAACCCTGTGATATCTATCCCTCGGGCTTTCGCTACCGCAGTTGCCCTGGGATCCGGCGGCTGACCCTGGTGATGCGCGTGGGTACCGGCGGAATCCACCAGAACCCGTTGCCCCAACCCAGCAATCTCCAGCTGTTTGCGCAGCACCCCCTCTGCGGTGGGCGAGCGACAGATATTGCCCATACAGACAAAACAGACCGAGATGGCCTTCATATCTATCAGCCCTCCCGCACCAGGCGAGGCCACCAGCCCGGCTGCCCCGCATCGGCACGCAACTCATCGCTGACACAGTGACCAACAACCGCAACCAGCTTCTGGTCCAGATAGAGTAGCGGGGTTCGGCTCCGCACCCAGGGTGGAATCCGCCACTCCTGCATCAATTTCTTTAATGGGCGGTGCATCCCACCGAGCAGAATCCGCTCGCCGCCACGGCGATAGCGGATTTGCAGGTGATCACTGGGAAGCTGCAACCGGCGCGCGTCCAGCACCCCGCCGCCGCCCCCGGTTTGCTGAACCAGTGAAATCCGTCCCACGCCCGGCAAGTGGCGCTCAGCCGCCCCATTCCAGGCATATTCAGCGGCCGAACACTCGGTGCGGTCAGGCAGGAGATAAGCTGTACCGCCGTAGAGGCGAATCGACCATCCCGACCACTCCATTGATGTGGCCCTGTCGTGCCGGTGGTCCGCCAGCGCGGTCAGGAAGCTCTTCAGCCGGGCCGAACCCGGCAGGGGTGCCCCGAGTTTAACCAGACAGTAGCGCAACAAATTGCTCTGCTCCGGTCGATCAAGACTGAGCAGTAACGCCAGGGGAATCTGCTCCACGGTTGCACCCGGCGCGCTGGCCAGGGCGCTGGCTGCCATCCGTTCAAGCAACAGTTCCGCTTCGGCCAGATGTTCCGCACTACGGGCAATGGCGGCCGCCACACCTCCTCGGCGCTCGCTCAAACGTGGCAGAATCTCGTGGCGCAGGAAGTTACGCTCAAATCTGATATTCCGGTTGCTAGGGTCCTCTAACCAGGCCAGCCCATGGTGGTGGGCATAACCGGCCAGATCACTCCGGGGCAGCCGCAACAATGGGCGACAGAGCTGTCCGACCCCAAAAACACGTCTCGCCGGCATCCCCGCCAGCCCCCGCACACCGCTGCCGCGCAGCAGCCGCATCAACGCGGTCTCACTCTGGTCATCACGGTGATGGGCAAAACAGAGCAGATCTCCAGGTTGCATCGTCCCCGCCAGCGCACCATAACGGGCCTCTCTGGCGCAACTTTCCAGACTCTGTCCTGGCTCGGGTTTGACTCTGACCGAGTGGCTGACGAAGGCAACACCCAGCATCCGGCAAACCTCTTCGCAGTGGCGAGACCACTCAGCCGATTCAGGCTGCAGACCATGGTTGATATGAACTGCGGAGAGTTGATCACGCCAGCATGAGTGGGCCAAAGCATGCAGCAGAACATGGGAGTCCATCCCACCACTGTAGGCCACCCGGATTCGATTGGGGGCGGGTTTGATTAACCCTTCAGACGAAAGCGCCTCCAGGGCTAATCCGACCCTGACGACCGCAGCCTCACACCCCTTCAAACCGTCCGAAACCCATCAACTTCTGGTAGCGGCGATCTACCAGGTCATCGGTTTGCAGCCCCCGTAACTGATCGAACTGAGCGTTCAATGCGGCTCTAATGGACTCCGCCGCAGCCTCCGGATCACGATGAGCACCGCCCAGCGGCTCGGTCACAATATGGTCAACCAGGCCGATTTCGTGCAGTGCGGTGGCATTCACCGCCATCGCCTCGGCGGCCAGATCCGCGTGGGCCGCCTCTTTCCACAAAATCGCGGCGCAACCCTCCGGAGAGATCACCGAATAGATGCTGTACTCAAGCATGATCAGTCGGTCACACACGCCGATAGCCAGCGCGCCGCCTGAGCCACCCTCGCCAATGACGATACTGACTATCGGCGTCTTCAGCCCCGCCATCACTTCCAGGTTTCGGGCGATCGCTTCAGCCTGACCCCGCTCTTCGGCGTCGATTCCGGGATAAGCCCCCGGGGTATCAATCAGGGTGATCAGCGGCAGATGGAATCGCTCCGCCATCTGCATCAGACGCAGCGCCTTGCGGTAGCCCTCAGGCCGGGGCATACCGAAATTGCGCCGGACCTTGTCCTGGGTTGTGCGCCCCTTCTCCTGGGCAATGACCATCACAGCGCGCCCGGAGAGTCGGGCCATACCGCCGATTATGGCCGGGTCGTCCCGAAAGGCCCGATCACCATGCAGCTCCTCGAAGTCGTCAAATACCTGTTCCAGGTAATCCACCGCATGGGGCCGCTCGGGGTGACGCGCAACCTGTGTGACCTGCCAGGGGGTCAACTTGCCATAGGTGCTTTCGGTGAGTTTGTGAAGCTTGGTCTCAAGCTGCTCAATCTCCCGACTGATATTCAGCGTGTCGTCATCCACGCAGTGCCGCAACTCTTCGATTTTCGCCCGCAATTCAGAAATTGGCGCTTCGAATTCCAGCAGATTAGATGCCATTGATCTCTCTAGTTTTTTCCATTAAACCGGGATTTTAGCCTAACCTTGGACTGCCGTGGTTCTGGGGGTTGGGTTGTAGCAGACCTCGACCCCTGCCACGCCATCCAGCTTACCAAGGCGCTGTAGCAGTTCATTGCGGGGTTTCACCCGCCATCCCGGCCCGAGCCGGATTCGTGCGCTGGCTTTTTCATTGCAGTAAGCCAGGGTGACGCCGCAACTGCCGTTGCGATAGGGTTCCAGCACCGCCTCCAGACGACCGCTGAAATCCCCCTGCAATCCACCCGGACACAACTGGATGGAAATGTCCCGAGCGTATTCGGTCCGCGCCTGTTCGATGTCGAACAGTTTTTCCGCCCGCACCCGCAGGCGACCGCCGTAGTCGTCCAGACTGATATTACCCTCAACCACAATCACCATATCCTGCACCAGATGGTCCTTGCTCTGGTTGTAGAGATCCCCAAACAGGCCCACCTCAACCCGACCACTGCGGTCCTCGATAGTGACAAAGGCGATTCGATCACCCCGCTTTGAATTCATGGTGCGAATGCCGGTGACCAGGCCAGCCAGTCGGCAGCTCCTGTTCTCATCCGGCTGTAGCTCCGAAATTCGCCGGTCGACAAACTGCCTGAGTTCATCCTCATAACCGTCGATCGGATGGCCGCTGAGGAACAGCCCCAGGGTCTCCCGCTCGCCATGAAGCCGCTGCTCGTCGCTCCACTCCGGCACCTGGACCAGCTGGAGGTCCGGCAACACCTGCTCCTGAACGCCCCCAAACAGATCATTCTGACCGCTGCTGAGATCCCGCTGGCTCTGTTCAACCGCCTCAATCACACCGGGAAGGGATGCCATCAGAGCGGCCCGGTGGCCACCAAAGTGGTCCAGCGCGCCAGCCCGCACCAGACTCTCCAGAGCGCGTCGAGTGACCCGCCTGGAATCGACACGCAGCACAAAATCAAACAGGGAACCATAAGGTTTGGCCTGCCGGGCCTCAACCAGACTCTCGATAGCGGATTGACCGACACCCTTAACCGCCCCGAGTCCGTAACGAATTGAGCCGCTCTGAGAGGCCACGAAGCGGTAATCGCAGAGATCTACATTGGGGGGTTCCAGCACCACCTCCATTCGCCGGGCTTCATCGATGAGCAGCACCACCCGATCCGTGTTGTCCATGTCGCATGAGAGTGCAGCTGCCAGAAACGCCGCCGGATAGTGGGCCTTGAGCCAGGCGGTTTGATAGGAGAGCAGCGCATAGGCCACCGAGTGGGATTTGTTAAAACCGTAACCGGCAAACTTCTCCATCAGATCGAAAACAAATTCGGCGCGGGCAGGATCAACCTGCCGCCTCTCCGCGCCCGCCATGAAGATCGCCCGCTCTTTAGCCATCTCTTCTGGCTTTTTCTTACCCATGGCCCGGCGCAACATGTCCGCCTGGCCCAGGCTGTACCCGGCCAGAACCTGGGCGATCTGCATCACCTGCTCCTGGTAGACGATGACC
>JAKLLR010000095.1 GCA_022014175.1 Gammaproteobacteria bacterium
GATACTGGTAACTATCATGGGTATCAGCCGGGTTAAAGAGCTTGATTTAAATTTAACCATAACCTAAAAGCCCGACCAAAACGGGAAGGCTAATATCAGGTACATTAAAGCTGGATTTCAAAAAACTGCCAGACTGACGCCGATCCAACCATCTGCAAATGGACTGATAATTCTACACTGAGACCGTCCTTGTTCCAGCGTTCCAGCCCATCCAGTCAGTGCTAAGGAGACTGTGGGCAACCGCCCGTACCCGGGATAATACATCATGATTTCTGGATTTGGAGGAGGATCGTAGGCAGAAAAAATTAGCTGGCCTGTAGATCACCGCATTTACTCGCCATCGAAGCGCCCCCCACCCGGGGTCTCTACCCCAGGATTAACACCCGGCTAATGACCACATGGCCCTGGGCTTGTGATGACGAGCGCGGAGCCTGGGTGTGGAGCTGGAGCTGCTGATCCGGGTCTATACCGATCAGATCGGTGAAGGGGTCGCAAATAGCCAGACCTTTGGCCCGGCTTGACACTGAGGGGGTATGGAGAGCGTGGTTTAACCGCCTGGCTCGGGACACCGACAAACCGGCGGCGAATGGGTGACATCCGCCGCCGGGGCTTAGAGGGTCAGGCTTTGTTCACCCACTGATCCGTGACCCAGTACTGGTGCCGCAGCAGGATTTCGAGATCACCGATTACCTGCTCAGTGATGACGCCGGAATCAAACGCTTTCTGGGAAAACTCCATGGTGCTCATGTCTTCGTAGACCGTATCGCGCATGACGATTCGGGTGAATTCCTGCACGATCCGTTCGCCGGCGCTGGTCCCCTCAAGCTGGTAGATATTCATGTTCCACTGGGTCTCGTTGACGGAGATGGGCCAGAAGTTGTAGGTGAAGTACCAGCCGCCACCGATGTCACAGAAGAAGTTGGGGAAAAAGACGTTGATATCGAACCACCAGTTCTCGTCATTGTTGGGATTGCTGCCCGGGATCTTCTGCCCCGCATCTTTTGCAAAACCGACCGGGCAGTGCATATAGGCAGTCAGTTCAGCCGGTGTCGGCTGCATGTCCGGTTTCATCCAGCTCGAAATGGAGCGATGCGGCCCATGCAAACGCACGGAGGTGGGTAATACCAGCTCCGGATCACCGGCCCCCGGAATTGACGTCCTGTGCAGATGGCCGTGGTAGGCCTCCTGGAAAGCGTCGACGCAGACCTTCCAGTTGGCTTTTACGGTGGCGCTGTAGTGGGCGATCTTGGTGCACTGATCAAACGGAAAGCCGTCGATCTGCTCGCCCATGCCACCGAGGAACGCCTTCAACCCCTGTTCTGGCTCGGTCTCCCAGTGGACGAAGATAAAGCCGTTCCAGCTGTCACAGGCCAGGGGGCGAAGACCCAGTTTGGATTTATCCAGATTGGTGAAGGACTCCTCTGCCGGTACGTAGTTCAGCACCCCATCCAGGCCAAAGGCCCAGCCGTGGAATTCGCAGGCAAAACCTTTGGCGGAACCGCAGGGCTCTGTAGCCAGCGCCATGCCCCGGTGGGGACACATATTGTGAAAGGCCCGAATGACGTTGTCCTTGCCCCGGACCACCATGATATTGGTGTTGAGAACGACCAACTGACGGGTGAAGTAGTCACCGGTTTCAGGGATCTCATCAGACCGCCCGACCTGCAGCCAGGCGCGCTTGAAGATTTTTTCGCGCTCCCGCTCAAAATAGTCACTTGAAACAACCGGTTCGGTGGAGATCGGGCCGGTGCCCATATCCGGCACTTCAGTGCCGTACTCCATGTCGTGGGTGGGACTAAACGGAAACGAAAGCTTTTTTCCAGGTGCGTTCATTGCGCGACTCCTCCAAGAGTGGGCCTGACTCGCGGCCGGATATTTTTATTGGCCGTCGGTGCAGCTGTTAAACAATCAAGGGGTAGCTATCTGGATAGTGATCTCAGCCCCTTGACTCATCCTACCTGATATAAGCCAAAAAGAGAAAAATCGGGTTCGGATCTGAATGTTCGAAAAAATGAACCCCAGAGCTGACCCCCAACCGATCACAGTAGACCGGGCCGGCGCCGGGACCCTAACCCCCGTGTCGCTCCGGCGCAACTTCGTCCCAGTCAATCTGAATGCCGCTGTGCGCCAGCAGGCCACCATCAACCCGGATGGCGCAACCGTTGAGGTAGGAGGCATCGTCCGACGCCAGAAACAGCGCCACTTTGGCCTGCTCTTCCGGTTCGCAGGCACGCCCCTGTGGGGTCGCCCTGTTAACCGCATCCGCATATTTCGGCGCAGAATCCAGCATCGTTGCCATAATCGGACTGCGGGTCGCGCCGGGGCAGATGGCGTTGGTTCGAATGTTATCTCTGGCGAAATCGACCGCAAGGGACTTGGTCAGACCCACCACAGCGTGTTTGCAGGTGACATGGGCTGGCAGACCACGATCTGCCGCCAGACCGGCGATTGACGCGGTGTTTACGATCGCACCTCCACCCCGCCGTTGCAGAGCTGGCACCGCAAACCGCGCCCCCAGAAAATAGGGCTTGATGGCGTGATCCATACTCCAGATGAAGTCCTCAACTGGAATCTCGAGCAGCCCGCCAAGGCGCACCCCGGCCGCATTGTTGAACATCACATCGAGACCGCCCCACAACGCCTCCACCCTGGCAACCTGGGCTTCCATCTGTTCCGCGTCGGAGACGTCGACGTGCATGTATTCGGCGACACCACCACTGACCTTGATCTCGTCTACCACGGCCTGGCCTGCCTCATCCTCAATATCCGTGAGCAGGACACTGGCCCCCTCTTCCGCAAATAGCTTCGACGCTGACGCGCCAATACCGGATGCCGCGCCGGTCACAATCACCACTCTGTTTTCAAATCGATTTTTCACCCGCTTCTCCTCTCTGTTTTTTAATCTACGACCTCGTCTCGTTGACCGAGACTCCGCCAGTCTCTCTCCCCTATTGAAACAGGAAACCCTCGTAGTTGCTGTCAACCACCTCGGCGAGCCGTTCACGGTAGCGGGGGGCGCCCCCGTTATAGATCATGTAACGGAGCGTGTCGTGGCCCTCCAGGTTGGAGTTGTAACCGGTGAACCAGGACTTGGCGGTCGGCAGAAGGGAGAGCTTGTAGGTCTCCTTCACGTGCTGGGTCCATTTTTCCTCGGCCTCCCGGGTGGGCTCGACGCGGCTGTAGCCCCGCTCCCGCATATGCCTCACCAGGTTGGTCGACCAGTCCACCACCTCCTCGATTCCCCGGGGGAAATTACTCAAAACAGACCCGCTCTGGGGTCCGGCAAGGGTAATCAGATTGGGAAACCCGGCAACCTGCAACCCAAGGTAGGTGATGGGACCGTCATGCCACTTGTTGCTCAGCTTGCGTCCGCCAGAACCGGTAATGTCGATACGGTCAAAGGCACCGGTCACCGCGTCAAATCCGGTGGCATAGATAATCAGATCAAACTCGTGATCACGCTCCGATGTCCGGATTCCCGTCGGGGTTACCCCCTCGATCGGCGTCTCGTTGATGTCCACCAGATGCACGTTGTCACGGTTGTAGGCTTCGTAGTAGTGGGTCTCAAGGGGTACCCGACGGGTGCCGAAGCCGTGATCCTTCGGGATCAGCTTCTCCGCGATCTCCGGATCATCCACCCGCTGGCGAATCTTGTCTGCGATGAACCCGGTGTACTCAGCGTTGACCTGTTGATCCACCAGAGCATCGCGGAAGTTGCCGATCCAGACGCCAAATCCCGGAGATGCGTAGAGTTGTTCCCAGAACGCCAACCGCTCCCGCACCGGAACATCGGCGAACTTGCGCCGGTCCGGGCCATGGATAAAGCCGCCCGGCGTCTGACGGCACCGGTCGAAGATCTCATCGTAGGATGCCTTGATCCTGGCCTGGGTCTGCTCATCTATCGGGCTATTGTGGAGCGGCGCACACCAATTGGGGCGGCGCTGAAATACCGTCAGATCAGCCACCTTGTCTGCGATCTCCGAGA
Organism: Gammaproteobacteria bacterium; assembly: GCA_022014175.1. Taxonomy (GTDB): domain Bacteria; phylum Pseudomonadota; class Gammaproteobacteria; order Immundisolibacterales; family JAKLLR01; genus JAKLLR01. The sequence goes on from JAKLLR010000095.1 coordinate 3,986, forward strand.
TCACCTGTACCCCGGTGGCGCCGGTGCCGATCACGGCCACCCGCTTGCCTTCAAGGGCCACCGGCTCCTGCGGCCAGTAGTAGGTGTGAAAAGACTCCCCTTTGAAGCGATCGATTCCCTCAATTCGCGGCATCGTCGGCGCAGAGAGCAGGCCGATGGCAGTCAGCAGCAACCGCGAAGTCAGCCGGGAGCCATCCTCAAGCTCCAGAGTCCACCGGCAGGCGGCATCGTCAAAAACAGCTGCCTTCACCTTGCAACCGAACCGCATATGTCGGCGCAGATCGAACTTGTCCACAACGTGATTCAGGTAGCGCAGTGTTTCGGGCTGACCCGCAAAGTGCTCACTCCACGTCCACTCGTCGAGCAGCTCCCGAGAGAACGAATAGCCGTAGGTGTAACTCTCGGAGTCGAACCGGGCACCGGGATAGCGGTTGTGATACCAGGTGCCACCGGGACCGTTGGCCGCTTCCAGAACCCTGACGTCGATCCCCTGCTGGAGCAGTCGGTAGAGTTGATAGATTCCGCATACACCGGCACCGATGATGATGGCTTCATGCTGCGGGGTCTGACTGTCGGTTAATTCAGGCACCACGACAGCCTAGCGGGAAATTAAAATCCTGTCCTCTCTTGAGGTGCAACAGATGAGGCCCGAGGCTGACGTTGCGTGACCCCTTCCACTAAACAGAGAAGACTGCAGAACGCGAGTGGCCACTGGAAACCACAAAGAAGGTAAATATTGCTCGCGCCCTGGTAGGCCCCCGGCTGGTACCGCGACAGATCCGCGCCAGCCCGCCCCGATTCGGGTGCAGGCCCCCCTGCCTCTGAACAGCACGCGCCGGACCAGACACTCACTTGACTTGCAGACAGGCGGTTTCCGCTACACGACCTGGAGCAGGCGGTGTGTGATGGCAACCCGATCTTGGCCCCGATGAGAAACCGTCAAAACCCGCCACCCTTGATGGGGCGCCACTTTTAACCACGATTTGCGGGCGCCTGACGGTAGAACAGCACTAGCTGATCATAGACTTCAGGAAATTGGTGCTGCAATCTCTCTGGATCGGTGAAAAATACTTCGCTTGCGACCGCAAAGAACTCTGCGGGGGTGGTGGCACCGTAGGCACTGATCGCCGGACGGTGATGGTGGGCGAGCCGTCGCTGCAGGTGCTCGAAGGCGTCGCTGAAACTATCCGTCCACGCCTGCCGCACCATATCCGGGTGCAGCGGCGGCATGCCATTAGCACGACCGTTGAGCATGTCGAGCTTATGGGCAAATTCATGGATCACCACGTTATGACCCGATTCGTCAGCGGCGAGATCCGCCGCGACATCATCCCAGGAGAGAATCACCGGGCCCCGGGACCAAGACTCCCCCTGCAGCACTCGATCCTCCAGGGAGACCAGGCCGTTTTCGTCGGTACTCTCCCGTTTTACCCGAAAGGCACCGGGGTAGATCACCACCTCCACCCAACCGTCGTAATAGCCCAGCCCGAGCTGCAACACCGGCAGACACGCCAGGGCCGCTACCGCCACAGCCATCTCTTCGGTCAGCACCAGACCCTGAACAGGACTAAAACTCTTACGGCGCAGAAAAAGCGTCGTCAACAGTCTCAGATGGGCTCTCTCCACCGCGCTCAACCGCTCGAAAACAGCCGTTTCGCGCATCAGAGATCGCCACACCGCAGGGGCAATCGGATGATGCCTGAGGGTATGCCGAATACGTAGATGTTCCAGCCATTCCATTCCGGCAGATTACACCCCTTGACGGACTAAACCTGACCGAATCGCCGCGCTGTCGCAAACAGACAACCCCGAGGTGCGTGCGCCCCGGAGCCAGCCGCCTGGAAACCCTAAAATTCGCTTACTCCGGTTTCTCCTCCAGGCCCACCCTGGACTCATCCTCAGGCACGACATCGTCATCCAGCGGTTGATGGTTCAGCTCCAGATCCGCTTTCTCGACAAAGTATTCCGGTAGCTGATCCTTAATCGCGGGGGCGAGCTGCTTGAATTCATTCACCTGTTTGACCAGGTTGCCGGGGCCATTCACCAGCTGTCGTTCAGCCGTGGCGTAGGCGGCTTGGGCTTTATCCAGACCACCCCGGATGCCATCAAAACTCTGCAGAAAAGTTTTCAGCTTCCTGAATACCGAGTCGGCCTTTCTCGCCAGCTCCGCGGTATGTTTGTTCTGGTCCTCGAAACGCCAGAGTTGGCGCACGATATTGAGACTGGTGAGCAGGGTGGTCGGTGTGGCCACCAGCACATTCTGCTCGATGGCTTTCTGAAACAGCGTTTCATCCGCTCGCAGCGCCTCCACAAAGGCGGACTCAATCGGCACGAACATAAACACAATCTCCGGAGAGTTCAGGCCGCTGAGCTTGTAGTAGTCCCGGTCCGCCAGCTCCTTGATTCGGGCGGCAAACGCGGCAACATGCTCGCTGATGGCCTGCTGGCGTTCGAGTTCGTCTTCCGAATTCACATAGCGGGTGTAAGCGGCAAGCGAGACCTTGGCGTCGATAATCAACTGCTTGTCATCCGGCAGATGAACGATGACATCGGGACGGCTACGCCCCCCCGCTTCTTTGTTGAAGCTGACCTCGCGATCGTAATCTCTGCCCAACTGCAGGCCAGAGCGCTCAAGCACGTTCTCCAGAATCAACTCGCCCCAGTTGCCCTGAACCTTCTTTTGCCCCTGCAACGCAGTCGACAGATTGTGGGCCTCCTGGGTCATCTGCTGATGCATGGACTGCAACTGCTTGAGCTCAGTTTTCATCTCGCTCTGCTGCTTCGTGCCCTCAAGCTGGAGGCTCTCTACCCGACCCTTGAACTCCTGAATCTGTTGACGGAAAGGGGTAAGCAAGGTGTCCAGAGAGTGCCGGCTCTGCTCAGAGAGCGCCTTGCCCTGCTTCTCCACAATCTCGCTCGCCAGCTGTTTGAATTCCACCTTCAGGGCGTCCCTGTTCTCCTGCAGCAGCTGAATCTGCTCCGCGGTATGTCTTTTTTCAGCTTCCAGCGTGGTCCGCAATGCGACCAGATCAGCATTCAGGGTATTACGCTCCTGCTCCACTGCGGCAGTCTTGCCCTGTTGCCGGACCAGCTCTTCCCCCAGTTCGCTGAATCTCCTGGCGGCCTCCTCCAGGCGCCGCCGTTCGGACTCCAGGTTAGCGGTGGCTGCAGACAGAGCCTTCTCCCGTTCCGATAGCTGCTGCTGCAAGCTGTCGATCCGTGCGTTGTTGCCCTCCAGCTCTGCGGCCAGCTCCGCCTGACGCCCTGTGGCAATTCCGAGCTTATGACGAACAACAGCCAGCACGCCACCGGCACGGAGCCTACCGATAGTGAACCCAACCGCAGCGGCGACGAGAGCCACCCCGACTATGACAATCAACCCGCCAGATTCAAAGGTCATGATTTCCCCGGTTCCGCCCTGATACAGCCAACAGTTTGCGCTCCACTGGCAGGAAGTATATCGGCAACCCGGGCGCCCTCACCGCGATCGTGCGGTTTGCTTACTCTAATCCGGACCGTCAGCCGCTAGCCGGTGAATGGCGCTCTAACACCGCCAGAGAAGTGGCGGGCTACGGGCGAACCCGATAGTTATCGGTTTGATCCGAATACAGGATTACCCCACGCTCACCAGTGATGATGACGGTCGGGTACTAGGTTCAGTCTGGGTGCGGGAACAATAAGGTGCCGATAGAAACAAAAAAGGCCTAACGAAAAATCGCTAAGCCTTTGATTTGTATGGCGCGCCCGGAAGGATTCGAACCTCCGACCACCTGGTTCGTAGCCAGGTACTCTATCCAGCTGAGCTACGGGCGCCCAAGCCGCAGAAGTATCCAGACGGCGGCCATTTCAGTCAAGGTAAAAGCGGTGCGGTCCAGTCCAACCCCCCGTCGGCTATCTTCATGAGGTAAAACGCGCCTGGCCAGCCCCACACTCGGTCACCTGGCCACAAACCAGGCGGTCGGGACAAGCCATGAATAGCATTTGGGCAGATGATCAGGCGGGCACTCTAAATATGGCGGGCCGCGACCGATAGTGATGATCGCTACATTTACGCTATAGCCCTATGATCGCTTTGTCCTAAGGCATTCGTCCCGGCAGAAATTGTAGCGCAGTTGCTGAC
>JAKLLR010000096.1 GCA_022014175.1 Gammaproteobacteria bacterium
AGTTGTAGTTTCAAAAACATTAGTCGCCGCCAGTCTGGCTGCCTCGGTCGTGGTGCCGGGTGCTGTCTCTGCCGGCATCTTTTCTGACCCTCAATACAACGTCACCGGTTATGTCCGTGAGCATACCGCGGTGAATCTGGAGGATAAAGACGCTCCGAATTATTCGACCGGCTTTCTTGGTCTAGGCTCAAGCCCAATTGGCGGCAAGGGCGAAGTCTCTATGGCCCGCACCAGTGTCAAACTAGAAGGCCGGGTGAATTTCTCCAGTGGCCTGCAGATTGGCGGTGTGGTTCGAGCTAGTCGGGAGTATATGACCGACTACCTTGAGAGCCTCGAAGATTCTGCAAACGCGTTTGCAGCGATTTTTGGCGGTGACAGCAATGTGCACATCGAAGATCGTTATAACGAAGAGGAACTTCGGGAGTTCTTTTTCGCCTTCCCGGTGGGGGATCGCGTGAGCATGGTCTTGGGTAAGCAGCAGGTGGTCTGGGGTGAAACCGACTTCCTCCGTGGCACCGACATCATTCACGGCTTTGACTTGCGCTGGCGCTCATTTCTGGAGACAGAAAACGAAGAGCTGCGTAATCCCCTCTGGCTGGCCAATGTCACCATCGATTTCCCCGAGGTTGATGGTAGTTTGCAGTTGATCTACAAACCCGGCTGGGACGAAGATCAGGACGTGGTTAACGAGGCGGATACCTTTGGTGGTCGCTGGACTCTAAACGGTGTTCACGGCCTGACCTTTGATCCGGTTCTGGCGTCCAATTTTAATAACAGTTTTTACGGTGATGACACTGACGATGCCAACTATGGCTTCCGTTGGGTGGGTAGCGCCTTTGATGTGGGGTACTCCTTCTCCTACTACCGCCATCACTACCTGGATGGGGTGGTGCACTCGGCCTTTGATACTAAGTCAGCTCTGGCCGGCAGCCCGCCCAATAACCTGTTTGGTGATATTGTTTACCCGCTAGTGGATACCTTTGGCGTAACACTCAATTATTACGTTGAACCGTGGGATCTGGTGCTGCGTGGCGAACTGGCATATACCCCTGATACTCCTTATAACAAGATTGGTCGCGACCCCAACCCGCTGTTAGGCGGTACCCCAACGGTAGTCGCTACAGGTTTGGCTGGGTTGGGTGACTACATTGAAAAAGACACTCTGATCACAATGATTGGCTTCGACAAGGAGATGGAGTTCACCCGTAGCCTGCTAGGTACCACCAAGCCTGGTTTCTGGACCACCCAGATTTTTGACACTTGGATCACTGATTTCAAAACCAGTGATGACATCGTCAACATCCTGGGCTACAACGCCGCGAAGGCGGAGCACACCACCATTGCGTCCACCGCGTTGAGTATGAACTACCGCAACGACACGATTAACCCCAGCATTGCGGCTCTGGTTGATCTCTATAATGGTGACTTCGCTCTGATTCCGGCGCTGGAGCTGGTCTACGGTGACCACTGGCGGGTACGGCTGGAGGGTGACTTTATCTTCCCTCGCGAAGATACCAGCACTGCCGAGCTGGGGGTCGTGGGCAATGGGTTTAACGCAGGTCTTAGCGATACTGTTCGTGGTAACGACACCCGTTTGTTGGGGGCCTTGTCCAACAACAGCCAGCTGAATCTGCGGGTAACCTATCAGTTCTGACCGAGCGGAGTGATTGAACCCGAGGCGCCGAACCGGTTGGGTTCGGCGCCTTTTTTCGTTCCAGGGCAGGGATTCTAGGTCTAAATCCCTGAATCCGATGCACTAATGGGTGGCTTGGGCTAGAATTCCGGATTCGGTCGAATCGGTAATGATGCCGGGCAGGGCCGAATCCAACGCACCCCTATTGCAGGCCCGATCCAGGGTTGGACTCCGGTCCCCTGGTCTTAAAACAGAGATTGGAACAGAGATGAGCGAGCACAATGTAGTTTTGGCGTTTGCGGACGATAAACAAGTCACCATCAAGGTGACCGAGGCAGAGACTCTGGTAGAGGCGGCAACTCGCCAGGGCATCACTCTGGAGGTCGGCTGTGAATTTGGGGTTTGTGGTGCCTGCAAGGCGCACTGCGTAGAGGGGGCGTTTGAACTAGAGGATTTCGACCCCTCCGCCCTGACTGTGTTCGACCAGAAGCGCAACTACGTTCTGGCGTGCGTGATGCATCCGAAGAGCGACTGCCAAGTGGACTTTTCCTATGACTCGGACAAGGCATTAGGTGGGTCAAACAATAAGGCGTTGCAGGGTACCGTCAGCTCGATTGATATGGTTTCCGACACCGTGGCGCGGCTGGCCATGACCCTGCCGGAGGGTGAGGTGTTTCAGTTCGATCCGGGCCAGTATGTCAATCTGACCATTCCCGGGGCTGAGCACTACCGCTCCTACTCCTTTGCCAACCCCCCTTATGAGACCGACGAGATAGTCTTTTACGTTCGTCTCCTGCCCGAAGGTCTGATGAGCAATTATCTGCGGCAGAGTGCCAAAGTGGGCGATCAAATCGGAATTGAGGGGCCTCATGGTCACTTCTATCTGCGGGAAATTCGCCGCCCGATCATGATGATTGCCGGTGGGACCGGGCTGGCGCCGATGCTGAGCATGCTCGACCAGATGGTGGATCAGGGCGCAACGGAACAGCCCATCAGGCTCTATTATGGTGCCAACAACTATGAAGAGCTGTTCGCCATGGACAAGCTTGAGGGCTACAGGAGAGCCTTCGCGGACTTTGATTTTGATATTGTGCTGGTGAATCGTCATCCGGAGTGGTCCGGCGCGACTGGCTTTGTCACCGATCTGTTACCGGCAGGTGGATTGAATGGCGGCGATCTGGACGTCTACCTCTGCGGCCCGCCGCCGATGATTGATGCGTCCACCCAGTGGCTGGTGAAGCACGGCCTGGACGAAGACCATGACATTCATGCCGAGAAGTTTACCGCCAGCGTGGCCTGATTCGACCCGGATCCACTTTTGTTTGCTATCTATCTGACCGGTTTTTGGAGAGCAGTATGAGCCGTGTTTATAACTTCAGCGCGGGCCCTGCGGCGCTGCCTCTGGCTGTTCTTGAGCAGGTCCGTGACGAGATGCTGGACTGGCACGGCTGCGGCACTTCGGTGATGGAGATGAGTCACCGTGGCAAGGCCTTTGATGAGATTGCGGAGCAGGCTGAGGCGGATCTTCGGACCTTGATGGCTATCCCCGCTAACTACAAGGTTCTATTCCTGCAGGGAGGCGCCAGCGCCCAGTTTGCAATGATTCCTCTGAATCTGCTGGGCGACAAAGCCGGGGCGGATTACGTCAACACTGGCAACTGGTCAAAAAAGGCGATCTCGGAGGCCGCGCGCTATTGCGACGTGCATATCGCTGCTACCACTGAGCCGGGCAACTTTACCCGGGTGCCGAGCCAGGCGGAACTGGACCTGAGAGAAGAGGCGGCCTACTGCCACATCACCGGCAACAACACCATCTTCGGCACCGAGTTTCACTATGTGCCGGAGACCGGCAGTGTGCCCCTGGTTTCTGATGCCTCCAGCCATATCCTGTCGCGACCGATGGATGTCTCTCGCTATGGTTTGATTTATGCCGGCGCCCAGAAAAATATTGGCCCTGCCGGTCTGACGATTGTGATTGTGCGCGATGACCTGATCGGGCGCGCCCGGGAGATCACGCCGACCATGTTTGACTACCAGGTTCATGCGGACAACGACTCCCGTTACAACACGCCGCCCACCTTCGCGATTTATGTAGCGGGACTAGTGTTCAAGCAGCTGCTGGAGCAGGGTGGGCTGACCGCAGCGGAGGCGGTAAACCGTCGTAAGGCCGATAAACTCTACTCGGCGATCGAGGGGCTGGCGTTATACGGTTCGCCGGTCGAGGTGGCGAGTCGATCTCTGATGAACGTGCCCTTTACTCTGGCGGATGACGCCCTCGATGCCGACTTTCTGGCTGAAGCGGCTAAGGCGGGGCTGGTATCACTCAAGGGGCACCGCAAGGTCGGTGGCATGCGTGCCAGTATTTATAACGCGATGCCGGAGTCCGGGGTTGATGCCCTGGTCTCGTTTATGGAGGAGTTCCAGAGAACCCGGGCATAAGGTTTTTGGTCACTTACGGTCGAGTTGGCTCAGGTATCGGGGGTGTGAATCGAGCGGGACTGGACCAGTGACAGTCGGCAAGCCTATAAAAATCTGTGTCTTTGGGGTGGACAGCCGGGTTCGGGGCCGTCTGGAGCAATTCCTGGCGGCTGCCGCCGGTGATCGGTGTGAGTTGGTTGAAGCGGTTGAGGCGGAAGTCGGGCTGGTCACCTACGACGATATTCCGGATGGTGCCGAATGGAGCGACTACCGCGCCCGTTTCCCATCGCGCCTGACCATCGTTATCGGCCAGCAGGACCCTAAGCAGTCCGGGGTCTATTTTCTGCAGAACCCGATCAAGAAGGGCAACCTGCTACGTCTTCTGGATCTCATCGGAGAGCGCCTGCGGAAGCTGGCGGAGGATGGGGAGCTCTCCAAGACTCTAATTCTGGACATCGAGCTGGCGGCGAGTCTTGGAATTTATCCGAGTCCCGAACTGGGAGGGGCGGCGGCCGTCAAAGTCGAAGCGGATAACGATCCACTATCTGATAACAGTGACCGGACCCAGGTCCTACCGGGGCTGGTTGACTTGAAAACCCGCCAGACTGCACCGGCATGGCTCTATTTTGATCCCCAGACTACGCCATTGGGCTGGCTGAAAGACAGCGCTGAGCAGGCGCTGGAGAGCGATCGGGCGATTCGTCTGGATATTGGCGAGCGCTATCTTCTGGTGTTACCAAAGCGGCACCAGGTGTTGACTAGTTTTGACAATGAGAGCCTGATCCGGCTCTGTCAGGAGAGCCGTCAGGACGCCCCCAGCAGTGTGGAGTGGTTGACTGACGCCGAGGTCGAAACGGTTCTGGCCAACCCCCAGAGCAGCGCCGGAATCCGGAATCTGGAGCCTCTGCTCTGGAGTGTCGCGGTCTGGTCTGCCCGGGGCCGCTTGCCCGAGGGCGCCGACCCGGCGCAACGGGTCTATCTTTCCCGCTGGCCAAATTTCCCCCGGTTGCTGGAGACCCCCTACGCGATGCAGGTCGCAGCGCTCTGGGTGCAACAGGCAATGTCTCTGGAGTTTCTGGTGGACACTCTGAAGATCCCGCATCAGTCGGTCTACGATCTCTACACCGCAGCCTGGAGTATCGGTCTGGCGGGCCCGGCCCGTCGTCGTGAAGATTTTCTGTTTCAGCCGGACGAGGGCCAGTGGCACCCGAAATCCCGTTTTGCCCATCTGATCAGAAATTTGGGTCGTACCACCCTGGGTGGTGGCGAGCGGGGATTGGCTGACGATGACTGAGGCCTCGATTCAACCCCTGGAGATCGGCTCTCAGCTCGATGAGTATCGTCTTGATGCGGTGCTTGGGGCCGGCAACTTTGGTTTGACCTACCGCGCTACCGATCTCCAGCTCGACGTGCAGGTGGCGATTAAGGAGTTTCTGCCGAAAGGTATCGCCACCCGGGGTAATGGCTCGGAAGTCGCCCTGGTTGAGGCTAAACATCAGGCTTTTTTTGACTGGGGTATGGCGCGATTTATCGCCGAAGCCCAAATTCTGGCCCGGTTCAGCCACCCCAATATTGTGGGTGTGCGGCGCTACTTCAAGGCCAACGGCACCGCCTACTTTGTGATGACTTACGCCGAAGGGCAGAGCCTGAGTGATGAGCTGCGGGAGCGGACCAGCCCCTTCACTGAGTCCGGGTTGATCGCCCGGATCGTGCCCGTCATGTATGGCCTGGCGGAGGTGCATCGCAAGAATTATCTCCACCGGGATATCAAACCGGCCAATATCTACTGGACGACGGATGATCGCCCGGTCCTGCTGGATTTTGGCGCGGCTTGCGCGGCCATGGGGGAGGAGGGGCATCAGGCGGTGGAGGTGGCCACTCCGGGTTACGCTGCGATTGAGCAGTATGGCAACGATCAGACTCTGGGCGCCTGGACGGACATCTATGCTCTCGGCGCGACTATTTATCGCTGTGTTAAGGGCAAACCCCCGGTGGCCGCCCCCGAGCGCTACTCAGCGCGGCTGGTGGGCAAGCCGGATCCCTATGAGTCTCTGGGCGCCTCGGTGCGCGGTGACTACAGTCGCCGTTTTCTCGAAGTTGTGGACTGGATGCTGCGCCTGAGCGGGTCAGAGCGGCCACAGACGGTTTCGGAAGTGCTTCAGGCCCTCGGCATTCGGGATGCCGGAACTGTCGATCTGGTGGCCGCCGGGAAGCTCCGGTCAGATGCGATTGAGGCCCCGCGCCAGCAGGCCAGCAACAACTACAAGCTGATGCTTATAGGTTCCGTGCCAGGGCTCGCCGTTGATGCGGTGGCTCTGCTGAGTGAGGTGCAACCGCTCAGAGTGCCGATCAACGCCTCCGAGCGGGAGGCCACGGTGATGGCGTATGGGAGCATGAGCCTCGGCAGCGAGGAGCGGATTCATCTCTACTGTTCGGGTGGTGCGCCGCGCTTTCGGGTGCTGGATCCGATGCTGGCCCGAGGGTCGCTCGCTTTGATTCTATTGCTCGACCGACACTCAGCAGACCCGTTTGCGGATCTGGAGACCTGTTTCAGATCATTTCCGGCCCTGGTGCGGGAGAATCGTCTGGCCATTGGCCTGGTTGGTGATTCAGCCCCGGGGCTGACAGAGCGAGATTTTGCCCAGCGCGTGGCCGGGCTGGCAAGGGGTGAACACTGGCATCCTCCGCTGTTTGATCTGGAGATGGAGAGTAGTCGGGATCTGATCATGCTGATCCGTGCGCTACTGTTCCAGGTCGATCCAGAGTCTCGTGCCGGTGGCGGTTGAGCGGGTTTGGCTGGCGGTGATCGTCGTTACTTTTCATAATGGCGGGGCTGGGTCTGACAGCTGGATCCTGTTAACAGACTAAAAGGGGAAAACAGTGCGACATAAAATGTTCACGGTGTTGATCACAGAGCTGTGTGACTCCAGCAGCGATATCGATCTGGCCGCGCTGGTTGATGCGGATGGCACGGTGATGGCCGGGTCCGGTCTGTCCGGCCTGCATGAGGATCAGTTTGGCGCAGTGGTCAGTTCGGCCCTGTCGTTGGGTGAGCTGGCCGGCGGCACCAGTGGCGCGGGTGCACTGGAACATCTGCTGCTGGAGGCGGCGGATGCGCGCCTGGTGCTGGTCCGGGCGGGGGAGGATAAGGCACTGGCGGTACGCGCCAGCAAAACGGTGGCCCTCGAAGAGCTGCTGCGTGAGGTAAAATGGGCGGCTGAAAGCGTGACCAAATTTCTCTGATTCCACTCCCAACCACTTTCTAGCGCCGTTCCGGTGCCAATCAAGGAACCTCTGTGTACAAGATTCTGACCCTTAACAATATCGCTTTAGAGGGGCTTGAAACCTTCCCCCGGGAGCAGTATGAAATTGCCTCCGAGATCCAGCATCCAGATGCGATTCTGCTGCGCTCCTACAAGATGCATGATATGGAACTGCCGGCAAGCCTGATGGCTGTGGGTCGGGCCGGGGCCGGGGTAAACAATATTCCCCTGGACAAAATGAGCCAGCTGGGCATTCCGGTTTTTAATGCCCCCGGCGCTAATGCCAACGCGGTCAAAGAGCTGGTGTTGGCCGGCATGCTGCTGGCCGCCCGGAACATCTGTCAGGCCTGGAGTTACAGCCGGGCGCTGAGTGGTGACGATGCTTTTCTGGCTAAAGAGGTCGAAAAAGGCAAGAAGCAGTTTGCCGGCTTTGAACTGCCGGGTCGAACTCTGGGGGTTATTGGGCTGGGTGCCATCGGCAGTCAGGTTGCCAATGCCGCGATTGCGCTGGGTATGAATGTGGTGGGGTTTGACCCGGGTTTGACCGTTGGTGGTGCCCTGGCCCTGTCATCCAGCGTGCGACAGGCGGCGACGGTTGAAGAGTTGATGGGGCAGGTTGATTTCGTCACCCTGCACGTGCCCCTGATTGATCAGACCCGCAACCTGATCAATGCCGAACGGCTGAA
>JAKLLR010000097.1 GCA_022014175.1 Gammaproteobacteria bacterium
GTTTTATCTGACTTTTGCTGATGGCCCGGTCGTCATCATCAAGCTCATTACTATGCTGGATCATGGTGATTGACAGCCGCTTTCTGCTGGTTTTTCTGCAACTGTTTCGCCGCCCGCCGCTGTGCGGACAGGGTTCTGATATCGCCTCCCAGGTGCGATTCTCCACGCTGTTCGGCCAGTTCGACCTGACGCTGTCGTTGCTCAAACCGCTGACGATCTGCGTCGGTGTGTCGATCCCAGCAATGGGGGCAGCTTACGCCGGGCCGGTAGTGCTCGCCTTGTCGCTCAGCCTTTGAAACGGGCATGCGGCAGGCGTGGCACTCCTCAAACTCACCCTGCTCCAACTGGTGGTTTACCGCGACGCGGCGGTCGAATACGAAGCACTCCCCCTGCCAGAGGGACTCGGCTTCTGGCACCTCTTCGAGATAGTTGAGAATGCCGCCCTGCAGGTGGTAGACGTGTTCGTAGCCCTGCTGTTTGAGGTAGGCGGTGGATTTTTCGCAACGAATGCCGCCGGTGCAGAACATGGCAATTTTCTGGTTTCTATCGTTACCCAGGTGCTGTTCAAGATAGGCAGGCAGCTCACTGAAGTGTCGGGTGTGGGGTTGAATGGCATTTTTGTAGGTGCCGATCTGTACCTCGTACTCGTTACGAGTGTCGATCACAGTGACCTCGGGATCGCTGATCAGGGCGTTCCACTCCTTGGGCGGCACGTAGGTACCGGCGTGCTGGAGCGGGTCGATGCCCGGCACGCCGAGAGTCACGATCTCTTTTTTCAGTCTGACTTTGGTGCGGAAAAAGGGGGGTTGGTCATGCCAGGCCTCTTTGCGGGTCAGATCCTTCAGCCGTTGATCGTTATCGAACCACTGAAAGAGAGCCGCCACGCCGGGGGCGGGTCCGGCGATTGTGCCGTTGATCCCCTCTTCAGCCAGCAGAATGGTGCCTTTGATCTGTTCGCGTCGCATCAGATCGAGCAGGGGCTGGCGCAACTCCCGATAATTGGTGAGGGTTACGAATCGGTAGAAGGCGGTCACCAGAGTTTTCGACATTGAACTGAGCGTCTCGTTAAAATACAACCTGAATCAACTGCTGGTTCAGGCTTGGGCGTGGAGTACAGCGGAAGGGGTCGGGGGTATTTGGTCGAACAGGGCCACAGTTTAACCGTGACCTTGGCTAAGGTTGAAGGGGGTAGGGGGTGAGCCTGGTTTTTTGGTCCTGCCCCCTTTTCGGCAAGCACTCAGGTTTTATTTGGTTGGGCTGTTCGGGTCAACCGCGATTCACCTCGGCCGGGCGGCGAGGTCGTTGGGCAATGGATCAGGGTTGTTTCAGTACGACAGGGTGCTGTTGCGGCACAAAATTTGTTTTTCAACCTCCAGGAGGTGTGGTGTCATCAGTGGCCGATGGCGGTAGAGTATCCTCGGGCTGGCTTCCATTTGTTGCAGCTTTTTGTAAACGTTTCTCCTCCTTCTTTTTCTTTTTAGCCAGCTCTTTCTGGCGTTTTTCAAACGCGTAATTGGGTTTTGCCATTCTGGGGTCTCTGTGTTTCTGGCCTGGATGCGGTCATTCCTGTTCGGTCCCGTATCCTGATTCTGGCTTCGGAATATATTTAGCGCCCCGTTAACGGGGCGCTAAAAAATATGCCCTGCGCGGAGCGGTGCCCCGCGCAGACTCAAGGGATTTGTTTTTTTATTTTTAAAGCGGAATAACTTTATTGGCACATGGGCCTTTCTGGCCCTGGCCGATTTCAAACTCGACTTCCTGGCCATCATTCAAAGTTGCGTACTCTCCGCCGCTCTGAATTTCAGAATGATGAACGAAAAGATCTTTGCTTCCATCCTCAGGGGTGATGAAACCATAGCCCTTGTCCGCACTGAACCACTTAACTGTACCTTTGCTCATGTTGCTTTACTCAAAATTAATGGTGAATTATCAGAATTTTTCCACTCTCGAGTTCACCAGCTCGAGGTAGAAATGGGATTGATCGAATAATCGGGTATTAATGCCCTGTTCATGCCTAACGGTTAACTATGCTAATGCGGGCCTTTGCAGGGTGCAAGGGACCTTCATTCAGCACCCTGACACGCTTGGGAGCTTTGGCTGTGGAAGTGAATTGTTAACCTGAGGGATCGCGGGTGTTTTGCTTCTCTTTCGGCAGGATAACACAACCTCGGAAAGATGATAGATGGTGATGTTGATCAGGCGATACTCGTCCTGGCCGGCTCCGGAACTTGCGGCCTGGCAAACTCAGGAGCTGCAGGAGAGCATCGAGCACCCGGCTCGCTGGCGCGCCCAGTCCGGCCTCTTGCCCGCATGATGATCGAACTCGGGCTGTTCGTCGTAGGGATTCTTCATCACTTCAAACAGTTCGTGCAGTAGTGAGAGATCACCTTGATCGGCCTTGTCGATCGCCAGCTGGGCGAGGTAGTTGCGCAGCACGTATTTGGGATTAACCCGGTTCATGCGGGCCTGCCTGGGCTGGTCGGCGGAGTTCTCCTGCTGCAGGCGCGTGCCATAATGGCGCAGCCAGTTGCCCATGCGCTGCATGTACTGTTCGCCAAGCTGCTCGGGCCGGTAATAACAGTCAGCCAGGGGCTGCAGCAGAGACTCATCAGTGGTTTTGCTGTCGCAGAGCGTGGCGACATCCATGGTGGCCAGGGCCCGATAAAACAGGGTCATGTCGGTCTCAACCGCGGCGAGCAGCTGTCGCAACTCGTCGAAAAAATCGCTGTCGGCAGTTGTTTCACCCGCCGTCTCGATGCCGAGTTTCGCGCGCATCATCTGCTGACGCTGCTCCCCATGGTGACGTTGATACAGTGCAATACCCGCCTCTAGCGGCTTGAGATCCTCCACCAGTGGATAGAGGGCACTACCCAGCTGATACAGGTTCCAGAGGGCGATCTCTGCCTGATGTCCGAAACGATATCGTCGGCGTTCGGCATCGGTGGTGTTCGGTGTCCACTCGGGGTCGTAGTTATCGAGCCAGCCGTAGGGGCCGTAATCGATGGTCAGGCCGAGTATCGACATATTGTCAGTGTTCATCACACCATGGACAAAACCGACCCGCTCCCAGTGCGCTACCATCTCCGCTGTGAGTCGGCAGACCTCGGCAAACATTGCAGCGTAGCTCTCGGAGCAGGGCTCACCCAGTTGGGGGAAATGGCTGGTCAGGGTGAAATCGGCAAACTGTTTAAGCAGGGCCAGGTCACCCCGACTTGCGGGCAGTTGAAACTGTCCAAAGCGGATAAACGATGGTGCGACCCGGCAGACTACAGCGCCAATTTCTAGCTGGGGGCGCCCATCGTAGAACATATCCCGGACGACCTTTTCGCCGGTGGCCACCAGGGTCAATGCGCGGGTGGTGGGTACGCCGAGGTGAAACATCGCCTCGCTACAGAGAAATTCGCGGATGGATGAGCGCAACGCCGCATAACCATCTGCAGTGCGTGAATATGGCGTCGCCCCGGCGCCTTTGAGTTGCAGTGCCCAGTGGTCGCCCTGACTGTTGACTACTTCGCCGAGGTTGATCGCGCGACCGTCACCCAGTTGGCCGGCCCAGTTGCCAAACTGGTGTCCGCCATAACACATGGCGTAGGGCTGCATGCCGGGCAGTAACTGCTTGCCGGAGAAGAGGTTTGCCAGCGTGGCCGGATCTTCAGCGGGATTGATACCAACCAGCTCGGCCACCTCGGGGGAGAAGGCCATTAGCTGGGGTGATTCGAAAGCTTTTGGTGTGGCCCAGGAGTAGGCGGCATTGTGTACCTGCCGGGGGCGGTTCTCGGGGTTGGGGTCCGCTGGCAGGCTGTTGCTAAAGCGGTTGTCAAATTTCAGATCGAGCAGATTCATAGGTTTATTGTGCACTGAATTTCGACCGGGCTCGTAATCAAATTCACCCGGACATCAGTCGGCTGCCCAGGGGAAAAGCACCCCGGGTTGTGGGGGTGACCATGGTGGCAATTTGACCATGACCCGGGCAAAGTTATCGGCGGCAAGAAACTTTTCCAGCCAGGCCTGGAGTGCGGGAACGGGCTGCTGATCAAACCAGTTTTTATCGACAAGGGCGAACTGGCGCACGAATGGATAGAGGGCGATATCGGCGATGGTTTCACGGTCATCAAGCAGGTAACCACCTGAATCGAGCTGCTGGTCCAGTTCAGTGAGTATCTCCATTGCGCCTGCGCGATAGTGCTCCGGCGGCTGTTCGGGGAAGCGCACTGCATATTTATAGCGATCAAGCAGGGTTTTGAATTCGCCATCGTTACGATCAATCAGCTGTTCAGCGTGTTGGCGCAAGGTTGGCTGTCCGGCCATCGCCCAGTCGTGGGGATCGTGGTGGCTGAGTGCCCAGTCGATGATGTCGCGGCTCTCATCAATCACGCGACCGTCCCCAAGCTGGAGTATAGGCACGGTACCTTTGGGGGAGAGTTCGAGCATCTGTTTCGGTTTGTCCCGCAGCAGAATTTCACGCAACTCGACCTGGCTGCCGCTGGCGTAGATCGCCAGCCGGGCGCGGATGGCGTAGGGGCAGCGTCGAAAGGAGTAGAGCCGGGGCAAACTCCGGGTTGTGGTGGGTGATCCGGTATCCATTGCAAATTTAAGTGGGGGCACCCGGTTTCAGGCTTGATAGAGTCCAAGCCGCTGGTGCCAGCTGAGCAGGGAGTCATCCGGGTAACCACTGAAGTGAAACTCCCGGGGGCCGACTGGCACCTCGACCCAGGGGGCCTTGTTCTCCAGCAGCGCGTGGTGGCGTTCCGGTGGTAGTGGCAGGGGGGTGTCGATCGCTGACGCAAAGGGGTAAACCCACTCAGCCCAGCGGGGGTCCGCGATCCAGAGTGGACTGCCGCAGTGCCTGCAGAAGTGTCGACGGGCTTCACTGGGGGCCGTCTGTTCGGGCTGCTCCGACAGGGGCAGTTCCGCCTGATAGATCTCTATGTGCGCTTCACCGCGGACCTTCAGGCTATCCGCTTCGGCCATGATGTTAATGCCGAAACCACCCCCGCCGGCGGTTTTGCGGCAGATGCTGCAGTAACAGTGCATAAAAGGATAGGGGGTGTGGCTAAGGGCCTGGAAGTGGACTTTGCCGCAGTGGCAGGAGGCTTCGAGTTGCATGGCGGGGTTCTCCGATTAGTGGTGGGCCTTGGTGGTGACTCGGGCACAGTTTAAACTCGCCGACCGATTAAGAATTATCCAGGAGGAATTCAGATGACGACGCTCTACGGTGTGGCGATTTCACCCTTTGTTCGCAAGGTTCAGGTCTACATGGCGGAGCGCAACCTGCCCTATGATTTGCAGGTGGTGCCGCCTCACAGCAAGGATGAGCCCTTTGTCAGCCTCAGCCCGCTGGGTCGGATACCCGCCTATCGGGATGAGCAGATTGGGCTCTGTGACTCCTCGGTGATCGTGGCCTATCTGGAGAAGCGGCATGGCGCTGAGTTGCTGCCCGACAATTCGGCGGATTATGCCCGCGCCCTCTGGTTTGAGGAGTATGCGGATACGACTCTGGCGGATGTGCTGGTGTCAGGCCTGTTCCTGGAAGAGATCGGTAAACCGAAGTTGTTCAAGACCGAGACCAATCACGACAACATCCAGAAGGCGCTGGAGAAGGGGCTCCCCCGGGTCTTTGGCTATCTCGAGTCTCAGCTTGGTGATAACGACTATCTGGTGGGCAATCGGTTCTCGCTGGCGGATATTTCGGTGGTCAGCGATTTCGTGAATTTTCAACACACCGGGCGGAGCGTGGATGCCCGTCAGTGGCCCAGGCTGGCTGCCTATGTGGAGCGGGTTCTGGCCCGGCCCAGCTTCCAGGCCTGCCTGACGGCAGAGCAGGCGTTTCTGGCCACTCTGCCTGGCTGACCGATCAAGGCATCTCTGGTGGAGTTCAGTCGACCTCCCGCCAGAGGTGCCAGGCGGCGATGGTGCGGTAGGGTTGCCAGGCGCTTGCGATAGTGGCGCAGCGGGCTGCGGAGGGTCGTTCCGGATGGTCGAACACCCGCTGAATCGCTTTGCGCAGTCCCAGGTCGCCCGGTGAGAAGATATCCAGCCGTTGCAGGCCGAAGATCAGAAACATCTCGGTGGTCCAGGGGCCGATGCCGGGCAAGGCGCAGAGCTGAGTCCTGATCCGGACTTCGCTGGTTTGCTGGAGTTCATCCAGGTTCAACTCACCTGAAACCACGGTTTTCGCCAAATGACTCACTGTGCGGGCTTTGGCGCCGGAGAGCCCGGCGCTGCGCAGGGTCGGTTCGTCGAGTTGGTGGATCTCTTTGGCCTGGAAAGCGCCCGCTCCCAGAGTCTTTAGCAGTCGTGCCTCAATCGCGTCCGCCGCTCGCACTGAAATCTGCTGGCCGAGAATCGCCCAGACCAGGGTGTCGAAGGGGCCACGTTGCCAGTTGTCCAGGGTGCAGCTGCCATGGCTCGCCACCATTGGGGCGAAGCGGGGTTCCGCGTCCGTTAACCAGGCTTCGGCAGATTCAATTGCTGCTCGGAGGCCACTCCCAGCTCCAGGTGGCGTCATGCCTTGGTGGCGACCACTATCCGGGCGCTGCCGGTCATGATCACCCCATCTTCGGTCTCGTAGGCGCTCATAACCCGCTGGATGCCCTGGGTGGCTGCGGTTATTTTCTCCTCTGGCGCATCGGTAAAGCGGCTGGAGGCAGGTCCCACCCTGACCGCGAAACGGGTGGCTTCGGCGGCATCTTTGCCAAGATTAATGCCGTGTTGCAGACTCTCCTGTCGGATATCACTCAGCCCTGCGGCGGTGAGAATCTCCTTGACTCGCTCCGGGTCGGCAAACGCGAAGGGTCCGGGAGCATTCGCCACCGGGGGTTCCGGCGGCGGCAGATATTCATTGACGGCCTGCATCGGCTCCATCAGCCAGGGGTTTTCCGCTGGCGGCTGCCAGCAGACAAAGCTGATCATGCCCGTCGGCATCAAGGCCCGAGCCAGATTGCTGAAGGCGGCAATGGGGTCATCGAAGAACATCACCCCGAAGCGGGAGTAGATGCGGTGGTAATAGTTGTCCGGGAAGTCATGGGTCTGGGCATCCGCCTCATTGAACTGGATCTGGCCCAGACCGGCGGCGCGACTGCGGGCATGTTGCAACATGATGCTGGAGACATCGACGCCGGTGGCGCTGCCACGCTGCCCCACCAGCGCGGCGAGGGCGAGGGTTGTGCGCCCGCAGCCGCAGCCGATATCCAGCACCCGGTGACCCTCGGCCACGTCGGCGGCCACCATCGCAGCCTCACCGAAGGGGTGGACGATCCGGTCCAGCTCATCCTGCATCTCCAGCCAGCGCAGAGCGGCCTCATCGTTCCAGTAGCGGATTTGTTCACTGTTGGCGATAGCGGTAGTCATAACTCTTGTACTCCATGTAAAACTGGAATTTCGCCATGGTAGCAGGTCGGCCTTTACCTTATAGTTCGGGCTGCTAAGGCTATAACAAAGGGACATGGTATGGAGAAGGCGGAGTTCTATCAGGATGCGGTTGAGGGCAGCCGTGGTCCTCTGGAGGGACTGAAGATCCTTGAGGCGACGAACTGGGGGTCGGCTCCGATCTGTGGGGCTTTGATGGTGGATCTGGGGGCGGAATCGATCAAGATTGATATGCCGAGAATCGGTGATCCGGTACGGCACGTAGGCCCGCTAGTCGGCGATAACAAAGCGCTTGATGCCACGCTCTATCACAATATCTTTAACCGGGGAAAACGTAACATCACTCTGGATATTCGCACCCCGGACGGCCAGTCGCTGTTCAAGGAGTTGGCCAGGTCGGCCGATTTTGTGATCGAAAACTTCACGCCCGGCACCATGAGTAAATGGGGTCTGGGTTATCGGGATATCCGGGAGGTCAAGCCAGACATCATCTATATCTCCATCAGTGGTTTTGGCCAGTTCGGCCCGCTGCAGAAGGCCAAGAGTTTTGACCCCATTGCCCAGGCGATGGCCGGCATGATGGTGGGTACCGGCGAGAAGGG
>JAKLLR010000098.1 GCA_022014175.1 Gammaproteobacteria bacterium
GCTGCAGAATCGATGAGTAGGCGCTGATGGTGACCCCGGCGACCATGCCTGCGGGCATCAGATCACCATTGGCGTCCTCTGGAAACAGCTCGACCCAGGCATCCAGTACCCCCTGATCAAGCTGGTACTCCCGTGCGCCGATCTCTACCCCCGGGGTGAATCCCGAAAAGTTGTACATCAGAGCGGCTCCGCGGGTTCGGCCTGGGGCAGGCTCCACTCGCTGCCCTCCACCGGTTCAAAAAAGACCTTCACCGCCATGCCGATATGGGCTGCATCTGGCGGGCAGTGACGTAGATTCATCATCATGCGGTAGCCTTCCGCCATATCAACCAGGGCGATCACGTAGGGCACGTCGGCCTTGAAGGCGCTGGTGGTGGGCCGCTCGACTACGCTGAAGGAGTAGACTTCACCCCGGCCGCTGGAACGCTGCCACTCCAGGTTATCGCTCTGACAGTTGGCACAGTGGGTGCGGGGGTAAAACTGGGCCACGTTGCAGTCCATACAGTGTTGAAACAGCAGTTCGTTCTGCTGGCAGCCCTCCCAGAAACGGCGGCTGTCCGAGGTCACTAACGGTGCTGGTTTATCCATCTTCAAACCCTCCCTAAAACCAGGGAGCAGTGGGCAGACAAAATGCCCCCATCCCCGTGAACAAATGCGGTGCGGGCATCTTCAACCTGGGCACCGAGGGCCTGGCCCCGCAACTGACGCACCGCTTCGACCACATGAAACATGCCCCCTGCCGCGCCGGAGTGAGCATAAGAGAGCAGACCGCCGTGGGTATTGCAGGGCAGCGAGCCGCCCACCTCCAGCTGCTGCTCGGCGGCGGCTTCACCGGCCTCGCCTTTTTTGAAGAATCCAATAGATTCCAGCTCAACCAACAGGGTGATGGTGAAGGAGTCGTAGATCTCGGCTACGTCAATATCTGTCGGGGTGAGCCCCGCCTGTCGAAAGGCCTCGGCGGACGACTGGGCACACCCAAACTCGGTGAGTGATGGAGCGGCCACAATGTGCTCGTGGGTATGGTGCTGCCCTGCCCCAAGAATCTCAATGGGGATCGCGGAGCTATCGCTAGCGGCATCACCGGCACTCACCACCACGGCTGCGCCGCCATCTGAAATCAGACAGCAGTCCAGCAGATGCAGGGGCGAGGAGATCATGCGGGAGTTGAGCACATCATCCACCGTAATCAGTTCACGCATGGTCGCTTTGGGGTGCAAGCTCGCATGTTTGCGGTGGCTCACTGCAATCTCCGCAAGCTGCTCGGAAGTCACCCCGTAATCGTGCATATAGCGCTGGGCCACCAGGCCATAAGAGGCGGGTACGTTGATGCCAAAGGGTCGCTCATATTGAGGATGGCCAACCCCAGCCAGCGCCGCAAAAGCCGCCTCGCGGGTGAGACCGGTCTGGCGGTTATCGCCGGTGACCACCAGCACATGCCGACAGACCCCAGCCTTAACCAGTGCTGCCGCATTCATCAGCAAAATGCAGGCGGTGGCCCCACCGGCCTGTACCGCAGCACTGAAATTGGGCTGCATGCCGATATATTCGCTGAACACCGAACTCAGCATCAGGTGGGGCTGAGTCATGGAGTAGGCACACAACACGCCGTCGATCTCGCTTAGTTCCAGCCCCGCATTGGCCAGCGCACCGCGAGCGGCCTCGGCATGCAGCTCCATGCAGCTGCTGCCCTCAAGCCGCCCGACAGCGGTATCTGATGCACCGGTAATGACCGCGTTCATTCTGAGCGCCTCGCTTGCTTAGCCGCTGCATCCCAGTCGAACAGGGTTTTCTCTTTATTCAGAAAGCGCTGTACCGCCTGCTGGTGATAATCGGTTTCAATACAGATGGCCTGGGCATAGGACTCCTGCTCTGCCAGGGTGCGTTGATCCAGCTCAAACGAGTGGTTGAGGATGCCTTTGGCCATGCCCAGCGCCAGGGTCGAAGCGTTACGGAAACGCCCCGCGAACTCCAGGGCGCGCTCCATTAGTTCGGCCTGGGGATGAACCTCCAGGGCGATACCCAGCGCCTGGGCCTCGGCCACGCCGACCACCCGGCCGGTGAAGAAGATCTCTTTGGCCCGCTGCAGGCCGACGACTCGCGGCAGTAGAAACAGGCCGCCGAGATCTGGCACCAGACCAATTCTAGCGAAGGCTGCACAGAACTTGGCTCGATCAGAACAGAGTACAAAATCCGCCGCCAGAGCCATGCAGAACCCAGCCCCAAACGCGGAGCCATCCACTGCTGCGATGACCGGCTTCTCCAGATTCACCAGCTCGTGGAACCAGATGTGCAGGCTGCGCACCCGCTCCCGATTCACCGCCGCCGGACGTTTACCTTCCGACAGGGATTTCAGGTCCCCCCCGGCCCAGACTGCGCCCCCCGCCCCGGTAATCAGCAGGGCTTTAACGTCATCATCCTGCCGCACCCGGGTCACCACATCACCGATCTCGGTGCGCATATCCATATCCAGCGCATTGCGTTGGTCCGGGCGGTTCAAGGTCAGAATCGCCACGCCGTCCTGCAGTTCATAGGTCACTGCCTTGTAAGTCATGCTCATAACTCCATCGCCCGGGAAATAATATTGCGCTGAATTTCACTAGTGCCTTCGCCAATCACATAGACCAGCGAGTCTTTGTGGATACGGCCCACGGGATACTCCCGCATCAGCCCCGCGCCGCCGTGAATGCGAATCGCCATCTCACTGATTTTTACCGCCGCTTCGCTGGCTACCAGCTTGACCTTGGCGGCAGTGGCCCCGTCGATGGTGCCCTGATCTACCCGCCAGGCACCGTAGTAGACCAGCCAACGCACCGCCTCGATCTCCGCTGACATATCCGCCAGATGGTGGGCTATGGCCTGATACTTGCCGATGCTCTGGCCCCTGACCTCGCGGGTCTGGGCGTAATCTCGGGCCGCTTCAAAGGCACCAATAGCCATGCCGAGACAGTTCGCAGAAACACCGACACGGTTCTCGGAGAGACACTCCAGAATCACCGGATAGGTGCCTTCAACCCCACCCAGCAGGCAGTCATCCGGAATAAAAGCATCTTCGATATAGATCAGGCCAGTCTCAGAGCTGCGAATCGCCTCTTTTTTCAGGGTGCTGATCTCAAAGCCGGGATTCGGTAGCTCCACAATAAACAGGCTGATGGCATCCACCGTGGGTTCAGGCCGGGTGCGGGCCGCCAGGGTGATGAAATCCGCGTGGGGGGAGTTGGTGATGTACATCTTGCTGCCGCTGAGGCGATAACCGCCCTCAACCTTAGTGGCCCGGGTTTTCAGGGCGCGAATATCAGACCCGCCATCCGGCTCAGAGAGACCAAAAGCCGCGATCTTCTCACCGGCCAGTGCGGGTTTGAAAAAGCGCTCTTTCTGTTCCGGGGTGCCCGCCTTCCAGAGGGGCCAGATACCCAGGTGCGAATGGGCGGACCAGGTGGATGCAAAGGCCTGGCAGACTCGGCTCATCTCCTCCCGCACGATGCACTCAGAGACCTTATCGAATCCGCCGCCGCCATCCGCCTCGGGGTAACGCACGCCGATCAGCCCCATCTCGCCCCATTTAGGGAAGAGCTGCACCGGAAAGCGTTCGTTCTCTTCGGCCTCTTCGATGAGGGGTCGAACCTCCTGATCACAGAACCGCCGTACGGTCTCCCGCAGCTGGTCCTGTTCTGGGGTAAATGAAAAATCCACCGACTCGCTCCCGCTGTTATTGGTTTAGTGTTTTAGTTGATCTATATCCGCTAATACGAACGGGGCATGCCCAGATCGTGCTGGGCGATGAAATTCAGAATCATCTCTTCGGATACAGGCGCAAAACGGAACAGCCGGGCATCTCGCCAGAGCCGTTCAACATACGCCTCTTTGGAGTAGCCAATTCCACCCATGGTCTGCATGGAGCGTTCCGTAGCGGCTGCAGCAGCCTGAGCCGCCAGTAGTTTGGCTACGTTGGCCTCTGAGCCGTAGGGTTCGCCGTTGTCGCACAGGGTCGCCGCCTTGTAGTTCATCAAGCGGGCGCTTTCGATCTCTGCATGGGCCTGGGCCAGAGGAAACTGCATCGACTGGTAACTGCCGATAGGCTGATCCCTAAAAACCTTACGATCCGCGGCGTACTCCACTGCCAGTTTGATCGCCAGCTGACTGGCCCCAACCAGTCCAGCGGTGGTCACTATGCGTTCGGTATTCAGCACTTCAAGCAGCTCGTACCAGCCGTTATTCAACGTGCCCACCAGTTCGTGGGGTTGAATCAGTACGTTGTCAAAAAAGATGGTGCTGGAGGGCAGCGTATTGGTGCCCACCTTGTCGATGGGCTGGTGGGTGAGCCCCTCCCGCTGCACATCGATCACAAACAGGCTCAACCCTTCGGTGCGGCGTTTAACCTCCTCAATTTTCCTGGTCCGAGCCACCACCAGCATCTTGCCGTTGTCATCCACGGCGGTGATCCAGATCTTCTGGCCATTGAGCCGCCAGCCTTCGTCCGTCTCTTTGGCAAAACTCTTCAGTTCAAGGCTGTTGCTACCGGTATTTGGCTCGGTGAGGGCCATACAGAAGAACAGATCACCGCTAATCAAGCGGGGCAGCAGCTCCGCTTTCATCTCTTCACTGGCAAACTTTGAGACCGACACCCCACCGAAAATCGGGTTGACCATAAACAGCTGGCCCACCGTGGCACCGCCGCCACCCGCCGATAGATTCTCCACAATCAGGGCCATCTCCAACATGCCCTGACCGGCGCCGCCGTACTGCTCTGGCAGTGCCACGCCACTCAGCCCTGCATCGCAAACCGCCTGCCAGAACGCCTGAGGAAAGGCCTTGCGGGCATCCAGATCCCGCCAGTACTCCAGGCCGTAATGCTCACCAATCGCGAGGGCGCTCTCTGCCATCAACTGCTGCTCTGGGGTTAGATCAAAATTCATCCTGGCACTCCACTAATTGGACAGAAGATCGCTAAACAGCTCACTCTCGGGGCATTCCAGCTGTTGCTTGATCGCATTAAGCAGCACGACCCCAGAGACCCCATCCAGGATGCGGTGATCGCATGCCAGCACCAGCCCCATTTCACGCCGCAGAGTCGGCTGACCAGCCTCATCGGGCCGAAATAGCTCTCGCACACTGCCCACGCCGAGCATCGCCGCCTGCCCGGGATTAATCACCGGGGTTAGATAGGTCACATCGAACATACCGGCGTTAGAGATACTTAATGCACCGCCGGTCAGCTCGTCATGACCCAGACTGCCGCTGCGAGCCTGGGCAAGCAAAACATCTGCCGCTAGGGCAATTTCAGCCAACGGTAGATCCCCCGCAGCCCGTAACTGGGGCACTGCGAGCCCCTCTGGCAGATTCACCACAATGCCCACATCACTACTGTCATAACTCACAATTTCGCCGTCATCCCAGACTCGGTTGCTCTCAGGATGAGCTTTCAGGGCCAGCCCTGCGGCCCGTACTAATAGGTGGGTAAGGGTCAGATGCGGTTTGTCGGGGTTTTCGTTATACGCCTTGCGGAGTGTCAGCAGCTCGCTGATTTCTGCCTCGCTAGAGAGGTAAAAATGCGGGGTGTTCTGTTTGGATTGGGCCAGCCGCCGGGCCAGTGCTCTCTGCGCCGGAGAGGCCGGAGTACGCCGGCCCAGGTCCAGTTTGGAGTCTGCATCTACTGCACCGGATTCAATCCCCAAATCTGCGGCCTTAATGCGGCCATTGGGTCCCGAACCTTTGATCTGATTAAGATCGATTCCCTGGGCCTCAGCCTGTTTACGGGCGTAGGGAGTGGCAATAATGCGGTCGCCCTTTTGAGAGCCAGTTTGAGCTGGGGCTGCATTAGCTGCGGAGTCTGGTTTTGAATCAGCCTGTAGCACCTGTTCAGCTTTAGATTCTGGTTCACTGACACTTTCAGTCAGCTCATCCTCATCCACCGGCAGAACCATCACAGCATTCGGGTCACTCAGGCTCCAGCGGGCAATTGGAGTACCCACATCAACCGTCTCCCCCTCTTTGATCAACTGCTCATCAAGAACGCCACCACAGGGGGCCTCTAATTCGTTGGCGACCTTGTCGGTTTCGATCACCACCACCACGTCACCCTGGGCAAACGACACACCGGGTTCAACCAGCCACTCCGCCAGCAGCCCCTCGGTCATGGTCAGCCCCAGCTTGGGCATCAGCAGTTCTGTTGCCGCCACCTTTAGCGCCCCTTAAACTCCGCGGGCCGCTTCTCTAAAAAGGCGGTGCAGCCTTCATGAGAATCATCCGCATCCAGCACCAGACCGATCATGGCCTGTTCATAGGGCAGTGCGGATGAGAGGGGCATATCACTGCCATACAGCAAGCTGCGTTTCAGGAGTTTCAGCACCAACGGCGATTTCTCGGCGATTGAGTTAGCCAATTTGCCCACTTCACCCATCAACTCGGCGGCAGGCACCACCCGATTAGCGACACCGAGTTCAACAGCCTCTTCCGCAGTGATTCGGTTGCCGGTAAACAGCAGCTCCTTGGCTCGGCAAGGCGACATCTGCCGGATGATTCGCTGGCTGCCACCGGCACCGGGGAACAGCCCCAGGGTGATCTCTGGCAGCCCCAGCTGTGCACCATCCGCCAGCAGACGAATATCCAGACACATAATCAGTTCGGTACCGCCCCCCAGCGCCCAGCCATTGACCGCTGCGATAGTGGGTTTATCACAGGTCTCAAAGCGCCGAAAGACCCGATGAATCACCTCGGCGAACTCCTGATAGTGGGTCAGGCCCCGGCGGGACTCCAGATCTGCAATGTCGCCACCGGCGATAAACGCTCGACCCGCGCCAGTGACCACAATCACCCGCACCGCGTCATCCTGTTCCAGGGTGGTCAGCGCCTGTTCCAGCACCAACAGGGTCGGCACATCCAGTGCATTGAGGGTTTCAGGCCGATTGATGGTAAGAGTGCCAACGGCACCTTCAGTGGAAACCACTACCGCTTGTTCAGTCACAGACTTCTCCTGTTTTCAGCCCAGTACGCGCTGTACTGCGGCGATTAATTTCTCTTCGTTGGGCAGGTACTGCTGCTCAAGGTCCCGGGCGAACGGTACCGGCATAAAGGGCGCACCCACCCGCACCAATGGCGCATCCAGCTCATCGAAACCCACATCTGCCATCCGAGCCACGATTTCGGCACCCACCCCAAAAGCCTCAACCGCTTCGTGCAGCACCACCATGCGGTGGGTTTTAGCCAAGGAGGCCAGCACGGTTGTTTCATCCCAGGGCTGGATGGTGCGCAGATCCACCACTTCCAGCTCAATGCCCTGCTCTGCCAGTTTGCTGGCTGTGGAGAGGGCAATTTCAACCGCTGCGCCGTAGGTCACGATGGTCACATCACTACCGGACCGGGCAATCCGAGCTCGGCCTAGGGGGATGGGTTCCGGTTGTTCGTCTAATTCGCCTTTACGGGCGTAGAGGCTTTTGTTCTCTACAAAAATGACTGGATCTGGGTCTGCGATGGCGGCCTTGAGCAGGCCGTAAACATCTGCCGAATTGCTGGGGCAGACCACCTTCAGTCCGGGAATATGGGCCAGCCAGGCCTCCAGACACTGCGAGTGCTGGGGGCCAGCGCTCAACCCGCCGCCGTGGGGGGTGCGCAACACCATGGGCACCGAGCACTGCGCGCCAAACATAAACCGGGCCTTGGCCGCCTGATTCACCAGCGCATCCATACCCAGGGTGATGAAATCCATAAACATGATCTCAATCACCGGCTTGAGGCCACTCAAGGCTGCGCCGACCGCCGCGCTCACCAGGGTCGCCTCGGAGATCGGGGTGTCCCGCACCCGCGCCTCACCGAACTGATCCCTCAGACCCCGGGTCACACCGAAGGAACCGCCCCCTGCGGCGATATCCTCACCCATCAGTATCACCGACTCATCTGCAGTCAGGCTCTCGGTCAGGGCTCGATT
>JAKLLR010000099.1 GCA_022014175.1 Gammaproteobacteria bacterium
TAGAGGATATCCAGGTAGGGCATGCCGGGCTTGACCATGATCATATCAGCCCCTTCCGCCAGGTCCAGGGCGCATTCGTGCAGGCCCTCGTCACTGTTGGCGGGGTCCATCTGGTAGCTCTTTTTGTTGCCACCCGCGAGGTTTGCGGCGGAGCCAACCGCGTCCCGGAAGGGACCATAAAAAGCCGAGGCGTATTTGGCTGAATAGGCCAGGATGCGGGTATTGCGACAGTTCTCCCGTTCCAGTGCGTTGCGGATCGCGCCGATCCGACCATCCATCATGTCTGACGGGGCAACGATATCGGCTCCGGCCCGGGCGTGGGAGACCGCCTGTCTAACCAGAGTTGCCACTGTCTCGTCATTAAGGACATAACCCTCCGCATCCATCAGGCCGTCCTGGC
The DNA here is from genome assembly GCA_022014175.1 of Gammaproteobacteria bacterium. Classification (GTDB taxonomy): domain Bacteria; phylum Pseudomonadota; class Gammaproteobacteria; order Immundisolibacterales; family JAKLLR01; genus JAKLLR01. The sequence continues at coordinate 401 of JAKLLR010000099.1, forward strand.
CGTGGCTGGTGTAGGGGTCGAGTGCGACGTCGGTGATTACGCCTAAATCGGGTTGTCGATCTTTCAGTGCCGACACGGCTCGCTGGACCAGCCCGTCCGGGTTGTAGGCCTCTTCGGCCAGGGCGGTTTTGCCGCCACTAACCACCGGAAACAGCGCCACCGCCGGAATCCCCAGGGCCACCAGTTCGTCGGCTTCCCTGAGCAGCAGATCGAGACTGATCCGCTCGATCCCGGGCATGGCGCTGACGGGCTGGCGCTCACCGTTGCCCTCGACAATGAACAGGGGGTAGATCAGGTCGTCGCAGCTCAGCCGGTTCTCTCGCATCAGGCGGCGACTGAACTCATCACGCCGCATTCGCCGTGGACGGGTGGAGGGATGGCCGCGACCGGCCAAGCGATCAGTGCTCATCGGAATTCAGTCCAGGCCAGCGAGTACCGCATCGGCGCGGGCGAAGATTTGCTCCACCTCACCGCTGCCTTCAACACTCTCCAGTTTCTGCTGTTGCTGGTAGTAAGCAATCAGCGGCATGGTCTGCTGTTCGTAGGTGGTCAGCCGGTTATCGATGGTCTCCGCCACATCGTCGGCGCGCTGGAAGAGCTCGCCACCACACCGGTCGCAGACGCCTTCGACTGCTGGTGGCGCGGTGTAAATGTTGAAAATTGCGCCACAGGCTTTGCAACTCCGGCGGCCGGTGAGTCGTTGACTGAGCTCGGCTCTGGGGATGTCGATCAACAGGGCGGCCTGAATTGGCAGCTGGAGGGTTTCGAGCAGTTGATCCAGTGCCTCGGCCTGGGTGATGTTGCGGGGAAAGCCGTCGAGAATGAAGTTGGCTGCCGCATCTTCGCCGGTGAGCCGCTCGCGGATCAGGCTGAGCACTATCTCATCAGAGACCAGTTCGCCCGCGTCCATCGCGGCTTTGGCCCGCTTGCCGACCTCACTGCCGGCGTTGACCGCGGCCCGCAGCAGGTCGCCGGTGGAAATTTGGGGCGCATCGTACTTGGCGCCGATTTTCTTGCCCTGTGTTCCTTTGCCGGAACCGGGGGCACCCAACATAACAATTCTCATGCTGTTTCCTGAATTTAAAGCTGATCAGAGGCTGGTGAACCAGCCAAAGCGGGGGGTTCTGAGCTGTGCTGTAGTGATGCCGACCGGGCCCGCAAATGTAACGGCATCGTGCTCCCGGTGCAACCGTAAGGCCCGCCCTGGTTGCGTTAACCGGGGGGGTCCCGTAACATCGCGAGCGGCTGCCAGCCCGGTTTTCTGTTCCGCGGGATCCGAGATTTTGGGCGTTGTTCCCAACGGCTCAGTGGCTGTCGGCATTGTGGTCCATATCAATAATATGCGAGAGGGGTTCGTCCATGGACATGCTATTGCTGCCGACGGTTCTGGGGGTTGTCGGTCTAGTTTTCGCTTTTATCATCTACGGTATCGTCGTAAGGGTGTCGGCCGGGGAAGGTGCCGTCACTGAGATCGCCGCAGCCATTCACGAAGGCGCGATGGTCTTCATGCGCCGCGAATACACCATGCTGGGGATGTTCAGTCTGGTGATTCTCGTCGCCATATTTGTCTCCCCGCTGGGATGGCAGACCGCCGTGGCTTTTGTCTGCGGCGCGGTGACCTCCTCCCTGGCGGGTTATATCGGCATGTTCACGGCAACCAAGGCCAATGTGCGGACGACGGTGGCGGCACAAACAGGTGGTGCCTCCGCAGCGCTCTCCGTCGCCTTCTTCGGCGGTTCGGTGATGGGCCTGACGGTGGCCTCCCTTGGTCTGCTCGGGCTTGGCAGCCTCTATCTGGCTTTCGGCGGTGATCCGGCGACAGCCCACGTTATCCACGGATTTGGCATGGGAGCTTCGGTGGTCGCCCTGTTTTCCCGTGTGGGTGGCGGCATCTTTACCAAGAGTGCTGATGTCGGGGCTGATCTGGTCGGCAAGGTCGAAGCGGGTATTCCTGAAGATGACCCCCGTAACCCGGGTGTGATCGCCGACAACGTGGGCGACAACGTGGGCGACGTCGCCGGGATGGGGTCTGATATTTTCGAATCCTACTGTGGCGCGATGATCGCAACCATCGCCATGGCCTCGACCATGTCTCTGGAATTGCTCGCCGGTCTGGGTGATCGACAAAGCCTGATGTTCCTGCCGTTGGCCCTCGCCTCCGCCGGTTTGGGTTGTTCCATTCTCGGCATTGGTCTGGTGCGGATGGCTGCGAATCAGTCGCCGGAAGTGGCCCTGCGAGTTGGCACTATGGGCTCAGCGGTGCTGTTTGTGGTGGTGGCCTATTTCGTGGTCACAATGACTGGGGTGAGTGCAGCGGTCTGGGGCGCAGTGGTCAGTGGGGCACTGGGCGGTGTCATTATTGGCCTGGTGACCGAGTATTACACTGGTGGCAAACCGGTTCGTAATATCGCCGAGGCGGGCAAGACCGGTCCGGCGACGGTGATGATCAGTGGTCTGGCCATCGGCATGCAGTCTGTGGTGATCCCGGTGATGACCATCTGCGCGGTGATTTACGCGTCGACGACCCTGTGCGGACTCTATGGCGTCGGTATTGCTGCAGTGGGTATGCTCGCCACGGTGGGGATCACTATGGCCATCGACGCCTATGGCCCGGTAGCCGATAACGCTGGCGGTATCGCAGAGATGGCAGGGCTGGGCAAAGAGGTCCGGGATATTACCGACTCTCTCGATGAGCTGGGCAATACCACCGCAGCGATCGGTAAAGGTTTTGCTATCGGTGCGGCGGCCCTGGCGGCCCTGGCGATCATCTCTGCCTACGTGCAGGACGTCTCCCACCGTATCCCGGACTTCAGTCTGGGGCTGAATGATCCGCTGGTGTTGGTTGGGTTGTTCCTGGGCGGCATGTTTCCCTTCCTGGTTGCCTCCATCACCATGAAAGCGGTTGGTGAAGCAGCGTTCGACATGATTCATGAAATCCGCCGTCAGTTCCGGGAAATTCCCGGTCTGATGGAGGGCACGGTCAAGCCGGACAGCGCCCGTTGTGTCGATATCGCTACAACGGCTGCCCTCAGGCGGATGATTCTGCCCGGTGCTCTGGCTGTTGCCGCGCCGGTGGTGGTTGGTTTCGGTCTGGGGCCCCAGGCCCTGGGCGGCATGCTCGGTGGCGCACTACTCGGCTGCGTCTTGTTGGCGCTGTTTATGGCCAACGCGGGTGGGGCCTGGGACAACGCCAAAAAGTACGTTGAGAAGGGCAACCTGGGGGGTAAGGGCTCAGACGTTCACACCGCCTGTGTGGTGGGCGACACTGTGGGCGATCCGTTCAAGGATACCTCTGGTCCATCGATGAACATTTTGATCAACGTGATGGCCATTGTCAGCCTGGTCATCGCACCGTTGCTGGGATAGCGGCTGGCCTGCCCGTCGACCCGATGATAAGGCTTACAGAGAAGCCGCTTTTTAGCGGCTTCTTTTTTGAGCGGCCCACCTGCAAAGAGTTCCAGCCGTGCCCTCAGGTCGAGCCGGGGTGCGCCACCCGGCAGCTTAAAGGTCTGTTCTGCCCCTGATGTCGAAACACCAGGTTTCAGTGATGCCGGCGAATCACGGGGTCTGGTCGCCCACTGTCCCGCTGCAAGGTTTTGTCAGCCGTACGGATCGGATGCGCTACCACGCCCTGACAGGTGGACCGTAAACCGGGTGAGTGCGGGCTGGCGGCGGAGTCCTAGGGGTCATAGTCCAGGCTGGGTGCAAGCCAGCGTTCGATTTGTGCAATATCCATCTCTTTTCTCGCGGCGTAGTCGGCGACCTGATCGCGACCAATTCGGCCGAGACCAAAATAGGTGGCGTCCGGATGGCTGAAGTAGAAACCGCTGACCGCCGCCGCCGGTAGCATGGCGAAACTCTCGGTGAGCTGTATGCCGCTATTGGCCTCCACATCCAGCAACGCCCAGAGCAGCTGCTTTTCCGTGTGATCCGGGCAGGCCGGATACCCCGGTGCCGGCCGAATACCCTGATAGCTCTCCTTGATCAGAGCCTCGTTGCTGAGGGTCTCATCTGGTGCATAACCCCAGAATTCGGTGCGGACGCGCTGATGCAGCCGCTCTGCAAAAGCCTCTGCCAGGCGGTCGGCTAAAGCTTTCAGAAGAATGGCGTTGTAGTCGTCGTGATCGGCCTCAAAGCGGGCCAGGTGGGGTTCGATGCCGATGCCGGTGGTGACTGCAAAAGCGCCGATATAGTCCGCAATACCGCTCTCTTTGGGGGCCACAAAATCACTCAGGCAATGGTTGGGCCGCCCCGGCGGTTTGGCGAACTGCTGACGCAGGTGGTGCAGCCTGATCTGCCCCTTGTCGGTGGTTACGTCCAGGTCGTCCCCCACTGCATTGGCGGGGAACAGCCCATAGACCCCATTGGCGGTGAGCCAGCTCTCCTTGACGATCTGTTCCAGCATCTGTTGGGCATCTGCGAAGAGTTTGTTCGCGGTTTCACCCACGGTGTCATCTTCAAGAATGCCGGGGAAGCGTCCGGCGAGCTGCCAGGTCTGGAAAAACGGGGTCCAGTCGATCACCTCTACCAGCTCATTCAGGGGGTAGTTCGACAGGCTGTGAACGCCGGTTTGAACCGGAGTGGGCGGGGTGTAATTTGCCCAGTCAATCACCTGCCGATTGCTGCGGGCCTGCTCCAGCCGGAGCAGCTTGCTCTGCTTTTTGCGACCCGCGTGGCGAGCCCGTTTTTCAGCGTAGTCGCCCCGGGTTTTGGCGACAAAAGCCTCTTTCAGATCCAGGCTTATCAGGCTCTGGGCCACCCCGACAGAGCGGGAGGCATCTTTAACGTAAATCGTCGGGCTGGAGTACTGGGGCTCGATTTTGACCGCGGTATGCATCGGTGAGGTGGTGGCGCCTCCGATCAGCAGCGGTACAGTGAAGCCCTGTCGCTCCATCTCTCTGGCGACGTTGACCATCTCATCAAGGGATGGCGTGATCAGGCCGGAGAGGCCGATCAGGTCAACCTGCTCCTCTCTGGCGGTGCGCAGAATCTTCTCGCAGGGGACCATCACCCCCAGATCGATAATCTCGAAGTTATTGCACTGCAGCACCACGCCGACGATATTTTTGCCGATGTCGTGCACGTCCCCTTTGACCGTGGCCAGCAGTACCTTGCCATTGGTCGGACGGACGTCGTCCCCCTTCTCCTCTTCGATAAAGGGCAGCAGGTAGGCCACCGCCTTTTTCATCACCCGGGCAGATTTCACCACCTGGGGCAAAAACATTTTGCCCTCCCCGAACAGGTCGCCAACCACGTTCATGCCGTCCATCAGCGGACCCTCGATCACCTCCAGCGGGCGGGCTGCTGCTTGGCGGGCGGCCTCTGTGTCCTCTTCGATGTAGTCAGCAATGCCTCTGACCAGGGCGTGCTCCAGCCGCTTCTGTACCGGCCACTGCCGCCAGCTGAGGTCCTGCTGAACCTGGGTGCCGGTGGTGCCGTCACCCCGGAATCCCTCCGCCAGCTCCAGCAGCCGTTCGGTGCTCTCCGGGGTGCGGTTCAGCACCACATCTTCCACCGCAATCCGCAGCTGCTCCGGAATATCCTCGTAGATCGCCAGCTGACCAGCGTTGACGATGCCCATATCCATGCCCGCACGAATGGCGTGGTAGAGAAAGACCGAGTGAATCGCCTCTCGCACCGGGTTGTTGCCGCGAAACGAAAAAGAGACGTTGCTGACGCCGCCGGAGATCAGAACATGGGGCAGGTTCTGTTTGATCCAGCCGGCGGCCTCAATAAAGTCACGACCGTAGTTGTTGTGCTCCTCGATGCCGGTAGCGATGGCAAAGATGTTCGGGTCGAAGATGATGTCTTCCGCTGGAAAGCCCACCTGCTCCACCAGAATCTGGTAGCTGCGGGCGCAGATCTCCTGTTTGCGGGCGGCTGTGTCAGCCTGGCCCTGTTCATCGAAGGCCATGACGATCACCGCCGCACCGTAGCGCCGCACCAGCCGGGCCTGCTTGATGAAGGCCTCTTCGCCCTCTTTCAGGCTGATTGAGTTGACGATACCCTTGCCCTGAAGGTTTTTCAGGCCCGCTTCAATCACCGACCACTTGGATGAGTCCAGGGTGATCGGCACCCGGGCGATGTCCGGCTCCGCGGCGATCAGCCGCAGAAATTTGACCATCGCCTGCTCTGAATCGAGCATGCCCTCATCCATATTGATGTCAATGATCTGGGCACCGTTCTCGACCTGCTGGCGGGCCACCTCCAGCGCTTCGTCGTAGGCATCGTCCTTGATCAGCCGGGCAAAGCGGGCGGAGCCGGTAACGTTGGTGCGTTCACCGATATTGACGAACAGGCTCTCTGTGCCAATGCTGAAAGGCTCCAGACCACTCAGCCGACAGGCGGGTTCGGGCTGCGGAATTGACCGCGGTGGATGCCCCGCGAGCCGCGTCGCAATGGCCTGAATGTGTGCCGGGGTGGTCCCGCAGCAGCCACCGACGATGTTGATCAGGCCGGACTCCGCCCACTCGCCGATCTGCTCCGCCATCTGCTCCGGGGAGTCGTCATACTCGCCAAACTCATTCGGCAGGCCGGCGTTGGGGTGGGCGCTCACCCGGGTGTTGGCCACCCGCGACAGTTCAGCCACGTACTGCCGCAACTGCGCCGCACCGAGGGCGCAGTTGAGTCCCACCGAGATCGGACTGACGTGGGAGACGGAGTTCCAGAACGCCTCGGTTGTCTGGCCCGACAGGGTGCGCCCCGAGGCGTCGGTGATGGTGCCGGAAATCATAACCGGCAGCCGCTCCCCCCGGCTCTCGAACAGGCTCTCAAGGGCGAACAGTGCGGCCTTGGCATTGAGGGTATCGAAAATGGTTTCCACCAGCAGCAGGTCGCTGCCACCGTCCATCAAACCGCGGGCGGCTTCAGAGTAAGCGCTTACTAACTGGTCGAAATCGACGTTGCGAAATCCGGGATCATTGACGTCCGGCGAGAGGGATGCGGTGCGGCTGGTCGGACCCAGCACCCCGGCGACATAGCGGGGTCTCTCCGGTGTTTTGGCGGTGATGTCTGCGGCCACTTGCCGGGCGATTTCCGCGCCGGCACGATTGAGTTCGTAGGCCAGCTCCTCCAGCGCGTAATCCACCTGGGAGGTGCTGGTACTGTTAAAGGTGTTGGTCTCAAGAATATCTGCGCCGGCCTCCAGATAGGCCCGGTGAATCGCCTGAATAATATCGGGCCGGGTCAGGGAGAGCAGGTCGTTGTTACCCTTCAGGTCCTGGGGGTGGTTGGCAAAGCGCTCGCCGCGATAATCGGCCTCCTCCAGCTCGTAACTCTGAATGAGCGTGCCCATGCCCCCATCCAGCAACAGGATGCGTTGTTCGAGGGCTTGTTCGATGGAATCAGCTTGTGTCATTTGTCTGTTCGGCCAGGGCTGGGGTCAAGGGTGCGGGTTGAGCGCCGCAATTTTAGCAGTCGGCCTGGCAAAGGGGGCGGTCGTGCTAGAATC
>JAKLLR010000162.1 GCA_022014175.1 Gammaproteobacteria bacterium
CAGCAGCAGCCGGAGCAGAATGAGGAGCGCCGGGGACCAGCGGTGCAGGCCGCCTTTGGGGCAGACGGCCAACCCACCAAAGCAGCGTCAGGCTTTGCTCGCTCCTGCGGCGTTGAGATCGGCCAGCTTGAGCGGCGCGAAACCGATAAAGGGAGCTGGCTCTTCTATCTCAGCACCCAACCCGGGGAGTCGATAACCACCCTGCTGCCGGAGATTCTGCAGGAGGTTCTGAAGCAGCTGCCGATTGATCGGCGGATGCGTTGGGGGGCGGGCGAAGAGAGTTTCGTGCGGCCGGTGCACAGTCTGATCACCCTGTTTGGTGATGACCTGATTCCCTGCCGACTGTTTGGGCTGGAGGCGGGCCGCAGCAGTCCCGGTCATCGCTTTTTGGCCGAAGATGGAGTCGAGATTTCCGAACCCGGCCACTACCCCAAAGCACTGGAGACGGTCTGCGTGATTGCGGACTTCGAGCAGCGTCGCAAGCTCATCCTTGAGCAGATCAGCCAGGCGGCGGAAACCACTGGTGGCACCGCTTTGATCGATCCAGACCTGCTGGACGAGGTCACCAGCCTGGTGGAGTGGCCCCAGGCCGTGACCGGGCAGTTTGACCCCGGATTTCTGGAGGTCCCCGCAGAGGCCCTGATCGCGGCGATGCAGGATCACCAGAAGTACTTTCCGGTGGTGGATGGTCAGGGCCAGCTGCTGCCCACCTTTATTCTGATCAGCAATCTGGCCTGTGACGACGACAGTGCCATCCGCGCCGGCAATGAGCGGGTATTGCGGGCGCGGCTGGCGGATGCCCGCTTTTTCTGGCAAAGCGATGGCAACCGCACCCTGGAGTCGATGGCCTCTGAGTTGGCGTCCGTGCTGTTCCAGCAACAACTTGGCACCCTGGCCGACAAATCCCGCCGGATCAGCCAGCTGGCTCGATTCATCGCCACAGCGATGGAGAGCGACCAGACCGCGGCTGAACGGGCAGGCCAGCTGGCCAAGGCAGACCTGATCTCCAGCATGGTCGGGGAGTTCGATGCCCTGCAAGGCATCATGGGCGGTCATTACGCCTTGCGGGATGGCGAATCCGCCGCCGTCGCCAGCGCCATCCGCGAACAGTACCTGCCCACTCAGGCAGGCGGTGATCTGCCCCGGAGCGAAACCGGTCAGGCCCTGGCCCTGGCGGACAAACTCGACACTCTGGTCGGCATCTTTGGCATCGCTCAGGCGCCCACCGGGGACAAAGACCCCTTCGCCCTGCGCCGGGCGGCCCTCGGCGTGGCCCGGATCTGCATTGAGGGCGAACTCGCACTTGATCTGCCGGTGCTGCTCAATGCGGCCATTAGTGGTTATGCTCCGGGACACCTGCTGCCCGAGACCCCCGAACAGGTTTACAGCTTCGTGCTGGAGCGGCTGCTGAGCTACTACCAGAGCCAGGGCTTCGGGCCGGATGAGATCGACTCGGTGCTGCACCTCAAACCCGCCAGCCTGTGGGATGCGGATCGCCGGATCCGGGCGGTGGCTGAATTCCGCAAACTGCCGGATGCCGCCGCACTGGTTGCCGCCAACAAGCGGATTGGCAACATCCTGCGCCAGATCGAGATCCTGCCCGCTGGCGAAGTCGACTCGGAGCTGCTGCGGGAGGCTGCGGAAGAGACCCTGGCAACTCAACTGCGCAAGCTCTCTGAAGCGGTCATCCCGCTACTGGACCGGGGTCACTACACCGAAGCGCTGCACCGTATGGCGGCGCTGCGGGTTGCGGTGGATGGGTTCTTCGATTCGGTGATGGTGATGGATGAGGAGATCGCCCTGCGCAACAACCGCATTCGGCTGCTGATGGAGATCCGGAAGCTGTTTTTGCGGGTTAGCGATCTCTCTCGCCTGCAGGGTTAGCGGCGGTGAACGGGGGCAGCCCCATTCGTCACGGGCTCAACCGGGGGCTCAACTGGCTCCGCTCCCTGCTCTACACCACCGGTTCGGTGCTGGTACTGATGGTGATTGCACTATCGGCACCCTTTACCCTGCTGCTGCCCCAGCGTCTGCGGGCGCGCTGGCTCTCGCTCTGGGCCACATTCAATATCGTCTGGCTGCGACTCATCTGCGGCGTGGCTTACACCGTGCGCGGACTGGATCAGTGCCCCTCCGGGCCGGTGGTCTCTC
>JAKLLR010000100.1 GCA_022014175.1 Gammaproteobacteria bacterium
CTATCCGATGTTCACCGCACTGCTCGCAGATTATCGGGTTCCCCAACGCCTCTTGAAGTTGCCCGATGGGGCGCGGCGCCTGACTAATTTACGCCACTTGGCGGAACTGATGCAGGCCGAGAGCCGGCGGCATACCGGTGATATCCACGCCGAATATGACTGGTTCGCGGACCAGCGGAGGGATGCAAAGCAGCAGCGGGAGAACCGCAAGCTTCGCCTGGAGAGTGACGAAAAACTGGTGCAGATCATGACTGTGCATGGCAGCAAGGGGTTGCAGTTCCCGGTGGTGTTTGTGCCTTTCTTATGGACGTCGGAAGGTACGGATCGGGAGGGTGAGGGTAGCTACTATCACCCTGGCGAGCAGGGGCCAGCCGGCCTGGGCGCGGTGCTGGACCTACGCCCGATTGCGGATCAGGAGCGGGATGTGGTGGCCCAGGCCGAACTGGAGCGCTGGTCGGAAAGCCTGCGGCTGTTATATGTGGCGCTGACCCGGGCGGAACACCGCTGCTATTTCAGCTGGGCTTTAGCCGGGAAAAGCAGAGGCAATATAGGTTGCTCCGCCGCCGCCTGGCTGCTCCATGCTGGAGGGCAGGCTCAGGAGAGCCTGAGCGATTTTATCACCCGGGTGCAGGGTATGAGCGCGGAAGAGGGGCTGCGGCAGTTGTCCGATCTGGCCGCCGGGTCCGCCAGGGGTATCTCAGTGGTGGAGCCAGCTTATGATGACCAGGTTTCAGCCGCGCCCGGCACGGGAGCAGCTGCTGTCGGTTTGGCCAGGGTAGCCAGGCGCGCGCTGGCGCCCGGCGGTGGCATCACCAGCTTCACGGCTCTGCAGCGTAGTGGCGGGGCGGTGCATTTGTCGCCCCACCAGTTTTCCGGGGTAGATACTCTGGAACCGACCCAGGTTCCCGAGAGTCCGATAATGGATTTCCCCCGGGGGGCTGTTGCTGGCAACTGTCTGCATCAGATCCTCGAGAGCGTGGACTACCGATTCGACCCCGGGGAAATCCGTGGAGAAGTGGAGCGGGGGCTTGTGCACTATGGTTTTGGTCCGGAGTGGAGTGAGGTCGTCACCCATGGCATACATGACGTGCTCCGGACGCCGCTGCTGGCCGGTTGTAACCTGACGCTGGCTGCGGTGGAGGAGCGGGTGAATGAACTGGAGTTCCGGTATCCGCTGGCCTCTCGGATAGCTGGTGACCTCGCGATGGGAGCGGGCGAGAATCCCGATCAACAAGCGGTCGCTGGGCTGTTTTCCCGTCTGCCCCAGGTCGGCTGGCCTGGTTACATGAAAGGCTATATCGACCTCCTTTTTCAGTATGAGGGGCGTTATTATCTGGCGGATTTTAAATCCAATTGGCTGGGTCTCTGTTATTCGGACTACGCCCCGCCGAGACTGACCGCATCGATGGATCGGGAGGGCTACCGACTGCAGTATCTACTCTACAGCCTGGCGTTGCATCGCTTGCTCCGCTGGCGGTTGCCTGATTATGACTACCAGGCTCATTTTGGGGGGGTGTTTTACCTCTACCTGAGGGGCATGTCGCCAGAGCGGGGGCCGGCTAACGGGGTCTGGTTTCGTCGGCCTTCAAGCGCCGTGATCGAAACCCTGGAGCGGCAGTTCGGTGAGTAGTTTGATGACCACTGAGCTCGACGCGGCCGTGGGGCGAGGTGAGCTGCATCCTTTGAGCGGACGTTTCGCCAAGCTGGTCGACCGCCTCGGTGGCGAAGTGTCGGGTGTCACCCTTGCGGCGGCTCTGGTGAGTCAGGCGGAGCGGGATGGGCATCTCTGTCTTGATCTCGCTGTTGCGGGTGAGTCGAGTGCCAGCCCCGGGCTGGCTTCGCTGATGACACCCCCGCCGATCAAGCGTTGGCTGAAGCAGCTGAATGACAGCCCCCTGGTGGGCCCGCCGGAGTCACGCAGCCTGCTGGTTCTGGACCCCTGGAACCGCCTGCACCTGCGGCGTTACTGGGTGGCTCAGATCCGTCTGGTTGAGGGGCTGCTACGGCGTTGTGAAGAGGCTGCTCCGACAGGGGTGACGAATCCAGAGGTGGATAGCAGGGGTTCGCTAACCCCTGAGCAGGCTGAGGCTGTTCGCTCTGCCCTGAGCCAGCGGCTGACCCTGGTTACGGGCGGGCCAGGCACAGGCAAGACCACTACTGCGGGTTATATCGTCCGGGGCTTTCAGGCTGTGGGTGGTTCGGGCCGGCCCCAGCGGATTCTGCTAACGGCCCCCACCGGGCAGGCAGCGGCTCGTCTGGAACGTGTGCTGTCCGCCACGGACAGCGGTGCGAACGGGGGCAGCGAAGAGAGTCAGATCCGAGTGAAAGCGCTGACCCTGCATCGTCTGCTTGGGGCGTCTCGCAGTGGCCACGATTTTCGCCACGGCAGAGACAACCCGGTAGTGGCTGATCTGGTTATCGTTGATGAGGCGTCGATGATTGATGTCGTACTGATGGCCCGTCTGGTGGAGGCGCTGCCTGCCGACTGCCGCCTGGTGCTGATGGGGGATGCTGCGCAACTCTCATCAGTCGGAGCCGGCTCCGTGTTCGGAGATCTCTGCCAGAGCGAACCGGGGTCCAGGCTGGGTCGACAAGTCCATCGGTTGACCGCCTCTCATCGATTTGACAGCCGCGGCGGACTAAGCAGTCTGGCGGGAGACATCCTGGATGGTCAGCCCGAGCCGCTCATTACCCGCCTGTCCGGTCGTCGATACCCGGGAGTGGAGTGGGTAAACCGACCCGCAAAGGCGGATCAGGAACGGATCGTTGAGTTGGCCCTCCAGGGTTATCAGAGGTACATCGATGCCGCAGCCTCGCTGCAGTCGGTTGAGAGATTGCACAAGCTGTTGCTGCAGTTTCGGCTGATTGGCGCGATCAGGCGTGGCCCGGTCGGCATCGACTGGCTGAACGGGGCTATCGAGCAGCGGATCCGTGAAGCCGTGGGCGGCGGGTATTGGTATCACGGGCAGGCGGTGATTGTGCAGCAGAATGATTACCGCCTTGGTCTGTTTAACGGCGATATCGGGATTGTTGAGGCGAGCTCGGCGCCGGGTGGCGGCTTTGAGGTCTGGTTTGCCGGAGCGACCAGCGGGGAGTTGCGGGTACCGGTGGAGCAGCTGCCGAAACAGGCCCCCGCCTGGGCTGTAACTGTGCATGGCGCCCAGGGATCTGAATTTGAATCGGTGGCTCTGGTGGTTCCTGACGACCCACCGAAAGCGCTTTCGCGCGCGCTCTTCTACACCGGGGTGACACGGGCCAGATCGAGTTTTACCCTGTATGGCTCCGAACAGGCGATTCGAACCGCCTGTGGTCAGTTGGCTGGCCGCAACTCGTCGATTCAGGATCTGGCGGCAGCTTCGGTTGGCGGGTTAGATTCTGGGCAGACAATGCAACCATGAGGAGATGTGAAATTGGACGTTTTGCTCGAAGTCAGTTTTTGTCCCAAACAGGCGCTATCCAGAACCCGTCGATTAGCGGATGCTTACCTTGCTAAACAGCGGGGCATATATCCGGAGTTGCAGGTGCAGCAGGTTGATCTTGAGGTGGCCCGCCTGCCGGATATCGGTCTGCTGGCTGCTGTGGCTAAAAGCAAAACCATTGGCGGGGTTGAACTGACGCCAGAAGAGCAGGTTGTCTGGACGGAGATTGGCGGGATCGCCACCCGTTTTATGTCCGCAGATGAGGTGGTTCTGGTCGCGCCGATGTGGAATTTCAGCCTGCCCTACAAACTAAAACACTATCTTGATGTGGTGGCACAGCCCGGCATTGCATTTCGTTATGGTGAACAGGGTGCGGAAGGGCTTGGACGAGGTCGCCCCCTGACCCTGGTCACTACCCGTGGAGGAGTGATTGGTGATTCTCCCTACAATCACCAGACACCATTGTTGAAAACCCTCGCTGGATTTCTCGATTTTGACTATCGGGAGATCGTGGCCGAGGGGCTGGATGCAGAGGGTCCAGAGCGGGGAGAGGCGATTCTCAGAGAGGTTATAACGCGCCTCTCCTAGTGCTCAGCGTCGCTCGATTGGTGAGCAAATTGCGGTTTGCGGCATTTGACAGTTGCATATGCATCCAAAATCGGGAAGATAGCCTGCTCGGGCTTGAAGAGTCCGGTTGAATTGATGGATAGCCCGCAAAGAGGTTATCTCAAGACTATTAGCAGAACTGAGGGAGATGCAGATGGGTAGGTTAGACGGAAAAATTGCGCTGATTACCGGCACCGGTGGCGGCCAGGGTCGCGATGCGGCGCTGCTGTTTGCCAAAGAGGGCGCGAAGATTGTTGGTTGCGACCTGAAAGTGGAGGGTGCGGCCGAAACCGTCGAAATGGTTAAGGCCGCAGGTGGCGAGATGGTCTCCATGGCGCCGCTCAACCTCTCCGATGAAGCCGAAGTCAAAAAGCTGATTGATTTTGCTGTGGAGACCTACGGCGGTTTCGATATTCTCTATAACAATGCATCCGGCTGTCGTTTTGGTCCGGTCACCGAACTCTCTCGTGAAGACTGGGATTTCACCCTGGACAACGAGCTGACCCTGATTTTTCTGGCGGTCAAGCATGGGGCGCCGGTGCTGGAGAAACGGGGTGGCGGTGTAATTATCAACACCGCGTCTGTGGCCGGGATGACCGGCGCTGGCGCTATGCCAGGTAATGTGCCGGGTGGCCTGGCTCATGCGGTGACTAAAGCTGGCGTAATCGCAATGACCCGGGTTTTGGCCTGTGAGCTGTCGCCGCAGAATATCCGGGTTAACAGCATTGCCCCGGGGTTGATTCTGACCCCTGGACTGGAGCCGCTGGTGGGTGACCCCGAGAGCCCCTTCCGAAAGGGTTACATGAATGCCCAGTTGATTAAGCGGGTTGGGCTGGGTGAAGACATCGCCCACTGCGCGCTCTACCTGAGTAGCGATGATGCAAGCTATGTGACTGGCGCGAATTTTGTCGTGGATGGCGGCTTGAGTGCTGCCGGCGGTGCTGGTCGGGCTGAAGTTCCGACGAACACCGACGCGATCAGCTCCCTCTCATTTAACTGAGTTGTAGTGCGTGACGCAGATGTTCTGAATCTTTCAGGCCGTCCGAGGCACCTCTATACAGATTTACACGTAAAAATTGGAGACGCATAAATGAACAACCCCACGCCTTTTGCTGGCCGTTTTGCCAAAGCCTACCCGGAGCTTGGTACCAAGCCGTTACCGATTGACAAGGTTTACACCGCAGAAGCCTACGAAGATCAGAAAGAGAAGATCTGGAAGAAGATGTGGCTGCGGCTGATGCCGGCCTGTGAGATTCCCAACGTGGGCGATTATGTGGTCAAGGAGCTGGAGTGTGCCGACACCTCACTGATCGTAACCCACGCAGCGGATGGCAAGATCCGCGCCTTTCACAATATGTGTTCGCACCGAAGTAATCGGGTGGCTTATGAAGAGAAGGGCAACACCAAGACCTTCAAATGTCGTTTTCACGCCTGGACCTATGGTCTCGATGGTGCCCTGATTCATCTACCCGAGCCTGACCTGTTTCCGGATTTTGACCAGTGCGACCACGGTTTGAGCGAGGTCGCCTGTGAAGTGTGGGAGGGTCATATCTTCGTCAACGTTGACCCCGAGCCACAGTGGACCCTGGAAGAGTATCTGGGGCCAGAAATCTACAATGGGTACAACGGTTTCTGGGCAAAATACCCCATGGTTGCCAAGTACGAAGTTGAGGTGAACTGCAACTGGATGGTCTTTATCGATGCCTTCATTGAGACCTATCACTTCTCCACCGTACATGCCGCTTCAGCGGGTGATGTGATCAATAGTACGACTAATCCCAACGGTTACCTGGATGCTGCCCGTCTGTTTGAGCGGCACCGCACGGTGTCTGCAGACTCCAACATTGAGTACAACCCCACTTTTGCGGAGTCGCTGGCCCGTAAATACAGTGGTAGTGCGACTCTGGCACCTGATTTGGAGATGATTAAAGCGGGCCTGGATCTACCGCCAATGTTGAACCCGGCGGGCATGGATAACTGGTCCACCGATATTCTGGTGCTGTTTCCCATGTGCAATCTGCAGGCCCTACAGGGGTTTTATGTCAGCCAGAACTACTGGCCGACCGCCCATGACAAGACCCGTTGGGAGTTCATGGTCTTTCAGACTCCACCGACCAATGCCGCAGAGGAGATTGCCGTCGAGTACAACCGGGCCTATCTGCGCGATGTGGTGCGGGAAGATCTGAATAACCTTGAGATGATTCAGAGCACCCTGGCTTCCGGAGCGAAGAGAGATCAGCAGTTGGGAGATCAGGAGATTATGGTCCGGCACGGTTACAAAGTGTTGGCAGACCATCTCGGTTACGGCTACAGCGTCTAAAAGAGAACGAGGAGAACAGAGTATGAGTAAGCAATCGTTGCCCGCGGAATTTGCGGACCTGGAGCCATTGGTAGCGGAGTGGGCATTACCGACATTGAAGGAGCGGCTGCGCAAGCGGACCTCTAGCAATATGGACGAGCTCAAAGCGTTCTACGAGGTGATCTCGGCACGCATGGAAGCTGTGATGGAGTTCCTGACCGGTTATCCACCGAAGGAAGAAGAGATGCCGGCGGACGTACTGCAGCTGGTGTATCTGGCCAAGTCTTTTATGGAAGTAGGTCTCGCGGTCGAACTGTTTCATGCACCGGATGAGCCGGACGTGTTCGATTTTGAACGGATGGAAGCGGTACTTTAAGCTTCAAAAAAAGCCGGCACGAGCCGGCTTTTTTGTCTGACAGAAAAATTGTTGGGCACTGCTGTTAATACTGTCGACTCTATCGGTGGCTTTTAACTAAGGAGAGTGAGAGTGAGTGAACAATCCCTGCCAGCCCAGTTTAAGGATCTGGAACAGTTTGTTGATAATTGGGCGCTGGGCTCGTTGAAAGAGCGGGCTCGGGCGCGGGCCGCTTCTACAATGGAGGAGCTGCATGCATTCTACGATGTAATTTCCCCACGCATGGACGAGATAATGGAGTATCTGACTGGATTCCCCGCAGCCGAAGAGGAGCAGCCCAAGGAGGTTCGACGGTTAGTTAGCCTGGCTAAATCCTTTATGCAAATCGGAATTGCAATTGAGCTGTTTGATGCACCGGAAGAACCCAATGTGTTTGACCTGGAACGGGTCAACGCATACTAAAAATTACAATAGAATTTTCACCAGAGTTTACTGACAGGGCGACAATTATGAATGATATATCGGGCCAAGGTAGTTTTCATAAACTATATCCGGAGCTAGGTAATAAACCTCTCGCGATTGATAAAGTTTACACCGCTGAATACTTTGCCGAAGAGAAAGAGAAAATCTTTAAAAAATCCTGGATGCGAGTTGGGTTTTCTTGTGAATTACCGAATATTGGGGATTACCAGACTGTCGAGCTTGAGGTGTGTGACACCTCGTTAATTGTTACCCGGGGACAGGATAAAAAGATTCGGGCTTTCCATAATATGTGCTCTCATCGAAGCAACCGAGTTGCTTATGAAAAAAAGGGCAATACCAAGACTTTCAAGTGCCGGTTCCATGCCTGGACCTACGGTCTGGATGGTGCGCTGATTCATCTGCCAGAGCCGGATCTGTTCCCGGATTTTGATCAATGTGACCACGGCTTGACAGCAGTTGATTGTGAGGTGTGGGAGGGGTTTATCTTCGTTAACGTAAACCCTGAAAATACCCAAAGCTTGAGGGAGTATATTGGCGAAGAGATCTGGGGTGGTTTTGAGGGATATTTCGAGCAATTTACCCGCGCAGTT
>JAKLLR010000012.1 GCA_022014175.1 Gammaproteobacteria bacterium
CGCGGTGATCACTGTGGCGATCAGGAAAAAGAACAGGACGTCACTGGCGCCCTGAATAACGTCACCGATAAACTTGGAGAACCCAATAATGTGCAGATCAATCTCATCGCTCTGGTACTTCGCCCGTATCGCCTCAAGCTCAGACGCTACACGGCGGTAGTCAATCCGCTCCCCGGTAACCGGGTCATGCTCAACCAGCTGGGCAATAATCAGTGCCCCAGACAGATCACGGGAAACTGTACGACCAATCTCCCCTGACTTTAACAGGTTGCTTCTAACCGTCTGAATTTCGTCCGGAGTGCCTTTAAACTCGGACGAGATCACCCGCCCCCCGGTAAATCCCTCTTCGTTAATTGCGACGAAGCTGACGTTTGGCGTAAACAGAGAAGTGACTGTCGCCGGAGTAACCCCGGTCA
Source organism: Gammaproteobacteria bacterium (assembly GCA_022014175.1). Lineage (GTDB taxonomy): Bacteria > Pseudomonadota > Gammaproteobacteria > Immundisolibacterales > JAKLLR01 > JAKLLR01. Next base: position 417 of record JAKLLR010000012.1, read on the forward strand.
TAAACATCACATCCTCGGTTGCTCCTTGCAGGGTATGAAAGAAGTTCGAGTCAAAAATATCTCCGGACTTCTTTTGCAGTGCGATAAGTACGGTGTTAGCACCACCAAAGGTCTCTGAATAATCACTGTAAGTACGCATGTACTCATGGGCCAACGGAATTGATTTATCAAACCCCGGGTCCATTTCCAGCCGCAGGGCAAAAAAGCCCGCGATGAGGGTGAGCAGGGCTGTGATTACAAGTACTACGACTCGCCAGCGAATAAGCCACCCCGCGAGATGGCTAGCGATACTGTCCATCCGCTTTGTGTAGCCGCTTAGAGAACCTGCTTCCATCTGAAAATCCTACAAATTCAAAGCGAACGACTCAGTTAATCGGAGCGCGCATGACACCGCGGGCCGTCGTTACAACGATTTCACCGTTGCCCAGATCGGCGAATGAAGTAAGACCTATCCGCACGGGTAGCGATTGCACCACAAACGATTGACCACCATCATCGCTGACCAGAATGCTGCCGGCCAGTCCGACCAGCACGACGCGGCCGTCGGAGAGCTTCTTACCCTGCAATAGCGAGTGTTCGATACCGCTCTCTATCGCCGCCCAGGAGCCTCCCCCATCGGTGGAGCGATAAACGTGTCCCAACATCGCATAGGCCAGCAACTCATTTCCGCCCAGCGAGATAATTCCAAAAAAGGAGCCATGGTACGGCGAGTCCTCTAACTGGGACCAGGTCGCGCCCTCATCATCCGAAAAGAACATCATGCCCTGTTCAGCGGCTACCATTAACTTACCACTTGCCACCTGAGTCAGAGAGAACAGATGCGGGTCGAAATATCCGTCGTCCGCGATAACGGTATCCAGCTCCCAATTGGCGCCACCGTCATGCGTCCTTAAAATTAAGCCATTTGCACCAACGGCATAACCCTCAGTCGGCCCCGCAAACCATACGTCCAACAAAGGGCGCTCCAGATCGGGCCGGTACTGCTGTAAAACCCAGCTGTTGCCCCCATCTTCTGTCGCTGCGATAACCGCGTCATGCCCCACAATCCAGCCTTTTTCCGGGCTCACAAAATCTACTGCAGTTAAGGTTGCGTCCGCTGGGAATGGAACCTGATCCCAGGTCTCGCCACCATCCTCAGAGACAATAACCACACCGTGCTCACCTACAGCAACCAGACGGCTGCCCGTATTCGCGATGTCCATCAGAAATGATTTTGATGGCTGCCCCACAATCGGCGCCGCCTGGACTAAACCTACCGGCGGCTCTTCGGCCGCTGCCGCTGGCTGAATAACCACTAATAGGCCACATAAAACCAGCCCACCCAAGAACCTAACTACTGTGTTCGTGCTCACCATGCCGGCTCCGCTAGCATTGCACCCCGTAGAGACGAAGTGCCGTGTTAAGGAAATGATATTCAAATTGCGGTGACCAACTAAATCAACCGTGCTGATCTACCAGACAGGCGATTAATGACTTGACCCACGCAATCTATGCACACAAGGGTCGGGGCACACGCTAACCAGTCGTTAAAGACTGAAGAGCGTGTGCCATCTTGTGGCCCGCTACCGCAGTCCGTACTTCCGCAGTCCTTGAGGCGTGAAAACCTCAAGATCGGGAATATCGTTATTCGGCATAGCCACATCAACATGACGCTCAATGCCATACCAGGCATTCATGCCGACGTAGCGCCCAGGGGCCTTGAAGTCGTAATGGGCATCACCCCAGAAGTGTCCGGAGGTCGGCACGTCGTACATATTCATAGTCAGGTTAACCACGTGGCGCCACATCTGACCCTCCGCATCCCACATGTCGGCATAGGCGTTCGCCCAGTTGTCTTCGTCGAAATAGGCGATCCGATGGGGAATAAGGTGGCGCTCACCCGATTTGAGTTTGCCTTCGACACCCCAAACCCGGTGCAACTCATAACGAATCAGTTCTGGATTCAGATGTTTGTCCAGCAAGAGATCGTCGAATGTCACACCAGCCAATTGCGGGGCGTAGTTGTTGTAAGGAATAAACATCTCCTTACGCGGCAGCACGGTTAAATCATAACGCTCCTCAGTACCGGTCATGACCCAGCCGCCACGGGCCGAATCAGTTGTCCTCAAACCATCTGAGTTCGTTGCGGGGTTGTCCCAGGTACCAATCTCCGGTGCTTTACGCACCCGGCGCTGACCCGGCAGATAGATATAGGCATGGTTAACCGGCTTCTCGGTATACATGCAGCTACCGAATATCTGTCCTGCACTGCGAGGCGGATAGACCGTCTCCTGCGAAATGCAGAGCATCGCCCCACCATTTCCGACGAACCGCTCACGCCCCTCAAATAATGTTTTCTTCTCCGCATCCCACCAGAACGGGTTGATCGCCCGCTCTATCACCGTGGTGATGGTGTAATCACCACCCGGATGGGTGATATAGGCGTGGTTTGGCGCGGTCCAGTTATCCGCCTGATGCTGCATCAGGTTATTCCACAAAATCTGGTTGCCATGCTTGGGAATGGGGAATAACACCGAGCCCCCGTCTTCCGCAAACCCCTGAATACACCGACCATGGGGGTTATCGGGGCAGGTCTCGGTCTGCGGTGCCGACTGCAGGGTGTTCTCGTAAACCTTGTCCGGATAGGCGCCACTACGACGAGACGGATAGATGTTCATGAAGAACGTCTCGGGGAACATTTCGAACTGCTTTATGGCACCGGCCGGCAGCTTGTCAGCATACTGCTTGTAGTTCTGCGGAGTGATGGTGAACAGTATTTCGTCATCCGCATAAGGATCAACGTAACGACCGCCCTCCTGATAACCATCAGGATAGTTGGCCGGGCCGAAATACTTGCTGTCGGGATGAATTCCGCCGGTCCAGGCGGGAATAGTACCCTCGGCATTCCCCGCCCGGATCGCCCCCGAAGGGGTTAAAGGCGTACCCTCAATCCCAAGCTGCGCGGCTTCTTCCTGACTCAGGGTCGCACTCGCGACCGGAATCATTAAGCTACTGGCACAGGCGACTGCAAGCAGGCCCGCACTCCTAGAGACAAACTTTCTTGAAAATCCAAACATCAATCGTCCTCCTTATTCTAATTCGGCTCAACCGCGGCGGCTATTTAAAACGCATAACTGAGGCTGAATGCGATGAAGTCCCGGTCTGTACTGGACCCGTCGCCGAAGTTATCGGTGTAAGTCAACGAGCCTTTCCAGGAAACCCGATAATCGTAATCCATGCCGACGGTGACAGATTTAGCGTTATCGACAAAAAGCTGGTCGCCAGAGGTACCGCGAACACTATGCTTGAAGGCTAGCTTTGGCTTTACATTCACAGCAGTATTGAAAACAGTGAACAGACTGGGGTAATTCAGGTTGGTACTGAACTGATAGAGCCAGAAGTCGCTGGTAGCACCGAACAAACTGTTGGCAGGTGCATCTTCGTTCCAGCCATAAGCCACCTCAAAAAGGGTATCCCAACCCTGGGACTTGGCCCAGTAGACAGGGCCGTAGACCGATTGAAAGCCTGCCTGTGCCTGACCACGACCCGTGCGACTGAAGCCGGTGCCAGTGCCGGGAGCACCCAGTGCCACGCCAACGAAATCAGTCAATTGCATAGGGGCATTGCGGCGGTAGGAGATTTCACCAAAGGTGGCTAGCCGACCCAGCTGGGTGTTGAAGCTGACCGCATATCGCTCGACGTCCTCAGCATAATCGAGGAAAAACGTACCACTGCCCGGGGTGGTCGAGAGCTGTGGATTGTGATCATGCAGGTTCTGGTAGTAGAAACCGAAGTCGGTACCGCCATTCAACTCCGAATAGTAGTGCAATGCCGCACCCCACTGACCACTGGAAGTCGGAAGGTTGTCACCGGTCCGGGGGAGAAACCCGAGGAGAGCCGTCGAAAATCCGTCGGGCGTTGGCCCAAAACCACCACCATCAATGATCGAATCATTGGTACCGAAAAATGAGCCGGACGGATCAAGCTTCAGTTCATCAAAAGAGAACAGGTAAAAGGTCTCGAACGAGATCACCGGGGTCACACTCCACTGCAGATAGGCTGCCTGGCTGCCGACAAAAGCATCCTTCAACTCCACGCCGGGCGTCCGTACCTTGGTGATGTCGATCGTGTTGATATCGTTGATCGAACCGCCAATAAAGAGGCTTTCACCCCAGCTGATCACCTGCTTGCCGAGTCGAAGGGTCAGCTGCTGGCTGTCCCCGAACCGGCCATAAACAAAAAAGTCGGTGATGTCCCCGTGCTGCACCGCGCGATCTTCTGCCGCCGTCACCAGCCGTTGATCGGCCATCTCGAAGTCGTAGAAGTAGTTACCCCGCCCGAACAGACCAAAATTGCCCTGCTGTAGAGCCAGCTCATGGGAGGCCTTAAGGGTGTTGGTGGTGATGTCCCACTGATCAAAGTTACGGTTACCGTAACTGTTGTTGTTCCCCAGATCCGCATCTTTTGCCCGGACAGACACACCGTAACCAATTGTGGTGTCAAAGCTCCCGGTCAAATCACCGTGCCTGAACGTCACCGCCTGGGCGGCCAGAGGCAAGATAAAAATCAAACCTGCCAGCAGGACTTGCGCCCGCCCGCAAACAAAGCGAGTGTACATAAGCATTCTCCCTCCACTCCAAAGAAACTCAGAAATTATTTTTGTAGCCGACTCGCCAAACAGACCAGAGCCGCAACTTGCACCAAACCCGCTTTATCAGCTCGGGATGGGCTCTGAGATTAGAGCATACAAACGACCGTTCATGTCAAGTTTTTTGAGGGTGATGCAAGACCACCCCCTTGATCCCACCTTCCTGGGGCCTAGGGCAGGGGCACAACTTTACGATAAACGTGCGCCGGCGCGCGGATCTGGGAACGCGACCGGATCTGCCGGCGTCAGGGAAAGAAGGGGCTATTAAAGGGGGGTAACGGACACGAAACAGGTCGCGACACTAGCTATTTGGCTGGGGGACAAGGATTCGAACCTTGGTTGGCGGAGTCAGAGTCCGCTGTCCTACCACTAGACGATCCCCCAAAAAATTAACGTTTGGAGAACTGGGTCGCGCGACGCGCCTTATGCAAACCCACTTTCTTACGTTCAACTTCACGGGAATCCCGGGTCACCATGCCGGCCTTACGCAACACCGGTCGGAAAGATTCATCATGCGCCAACAGTGCTCGCGTGATGCCATGGCGAATCGCTCCGGCCTGACCACTGGGGCCTCCGCCGGTGACGTTCACAGTAATATCGAACTGGGATTCGCGATCAGTCAGCACCAGCGGCTGTCGCACCAGCATACGAGCCGTCTCACGGCCGAAGTACTCTTCCAGCGGTCGCTTGTTGACAGTGATGCTGCCGCTACCACGGCGCACCAACACCCGGGCGGTGGAGCTCTTGCGTCGACCCGTGGTTTGATACTGTTCCGGTTCACTCATAGCCTGACTTCCTATAACTCAAGCGGCTGTGGCTGCTGGGCCTGGTGGCCATGCTCACTGCCCGCATAGATTTTTAACTTGCGAATCATTGAACGCCCGAGGGAGTTCTTCGGCAACATTCCTTTAACCGCCAGCTCAATGATGCGGGTCGGTGCCTTCTCTCTGAGTTTCCCCAGAGTCGTCGTCTTAAGATTGCCGACATAACCGGTATGGTGCTGGTAGAGTTTGCTCTCGTTCTTGTTACCGGTAACCGCCACTTTCTCGGCGTTGATGATCACGATGTAATCGCCGGTGTCTGCATGGGGGGTATAGATCGGTTTATGCTTGCCCCGCAGACGGCTCGCCACTTCGGTCGCCAGACGACCCAGAGTTTTGCCATCGGCATCAACCAGGAACCACTCGCGCTGAACATCAGCAGGGTTGGGAAATTCGGTTTTCACTCGGTTCGCTCCGAACACGTTTGAATAGTTTTAGCGCAGCTCAAACAGGCTTACGCCGACAGAGCCCGCGGATGGTACGTAGGCCCAGGAGGACTGTCAATAACTACCCCGCTCACGGACGAAATCCGGGCCAAAAAAAAGCGTGGCAGGGGTGCCACGCTGAAATCATCCTTGAGGATGATGGAGGAGAAGTACCATTAAGAAGACTTAATGGGCCGCTGCAAGCAGCGACGCCGCAAAGTATAAGCCAAGCATTTGTGCTCTGCAACATCATTTTGTTGCGCCGCGATAATCAGGCATCACCACCCTCCATCAACCCCCTCACAGTCATACGCAGGGCCTTAAGCTGGCCATGAAAGAAATGATCCGCTCCGGCTAACATGCGATACCGGGGCCGGTCCGGGTGTGCGCCGCACCATGCCCGGACTCCCGGCTCCGGGATCAACTGATCCTGCCCCCCGTGAACCACCCCCCAGGGCACCGAAATTCGGCGTTGCGGCTGGAAATACGACATATTTACCGGCGGGGCGATCAATAACAGGCCGGTCAGACCCGGTAGCCCCCCGGTGCTGTGGTACGCCACCGCCGAGCCAAACGAAAAACCCGCCAACCATATTTCAGCACCAGGCGACTGACTGCGCAGCCAGTCCCATACGGCGACCAGGTCCTCCCGCTCCCCCCGACCCTCATCGTGCAGACCCTCACTGGTGCCTGCGCCGCGAAAATTAAAACGGACACTGGTCATGCCCATCTCAGCCATCGCTTTGGCCAGGGTGAACACCACCTTGTTGTCCATACTCCCCCCATGCAGAGGGTGGGGATGGCAGATCACACCACAGGAACCCGCCCTGTCAACTCCACCGGTCGGCCAGACCTCCAGTGCGCCAGCAGGGCCCGGAATCGTAAACCGCTCATCGCTTCGGCCACTCATTAAGCTATCACCCCGTGGCCGAAGGCAGGCGCAATCGCTCAACGATCTCACCCCCGAGCAGATGAGTATCAATGATTTCATCAATGTCGGCCTGGGTCTCGTAGCTGTACCAGACCCCTGCGGGGTAGATCACCAACACCGGCCCCCTGCCACAGTAGTCCAGGCAGCCCGACGCATTTACACGGACCTTACCTCGACCATGCTGCCCTAACTCTTTTAACCGCTGTTTCGCATAGTCCCGCAGTTCAACGGCCCCGCCGTCTGCGCAACACTTGCGGCCATCGCTGCGCTGATTCGTACAGACAAAAACATGCTGTTGATACAATGTTGAGCCCCTCTACTGTGACGATCTCTTCAGGTGAATTATACGGAGCCCCGCCAAACTCTACTCGAATCGGAACTCACGATGGAAGCGACCCTGGCGGAGATTGCCCGCAACACAGAGCAGTGTGTGAAGTGCGGACTCTGCCTGCCCGCCTGCCCCACCTACCAACTCAGCGGTAGTGAGGCGGAGTCGCCCCGGGGGCGGTTGGCCCTGATGCAGGGCGCCGCTGTCGGCGCCCTGGAAGGCTCCCCCCGATTCTGGCAGCACCTGGATAGCTGTCTCGACTGCCGGGCCTGCGAAACCGCCTGCCCATCCAAAGTGCCCTACAGCCGAACCCTGGAGCTCAGCCGTCGGATTCTCCTCCGACCTGCCGATGAGCAGAAGACCCCGGTCGGTCGACTCGGCAACCTGGCAATCCGCCGACTGCTGCCCTACCCCGATCGCATCCGGCGAATCGGGCAACTGCTGCGGTTCTACCAGCGTAGCGGTCTGCAGAGACTGGCCCAGACCATGGGTTTTTTCGGCATCCAGTCGCTGCGACGGCTGGATGCCGAACTGCCCCGACTCTCCACACCCTTCCGGGCTGGCGCCAAACCGGTCAGTCACAGCCCTAATAGTAACCCGGCGGTCGCCCTGTTTACCGGCTGTGCCGCCACCGAATTCGACAGTGATACCCTCCGGGCCAGCGAAATGCTGCTCACCCGCTTTGGCTTTAATGTCACCCTGCCACCACAACAGCGCTGTTGTGGCGCCCTGCCCCGGCACAGTGGAAACCACACCCTGGCCAGGGACCTCCTCCGGCAAAACCTGCAAGCATTTGCCGACGACCCGCTGATTGTGACCAGCGCCACCGGCTGTGCAGCCCAACTACTTGACTACCGCCACGAACCCGGTGGTGATGGCTTCAGCGACCGGGTCCGGGATATCCAGACGCTGCTGCTCGAAAGCTGGCCTGAGGGGCTGGTGCCACAGCGACTGGACCGGACCATCGGCCTGCACCTACCCTGCAGCCAACGCAATGTACTGCACACCCCGGATGCCAGCACCCAGCTGTTGCGGCGAATCCCAGGGCTCAGCCTGATTCCTGTTGGCGATAACCGATTCTGCTGCGGGGCAGCGGGCAGCTACCATCTCAGCCACCGCAGCACCGCCGACGAGTTGGTCAATGCTAAGCTGGACAACCTGTCCGAGACCGGCATAACAATGATAGTGAGCGCTAACTACGGATGTGGCCTGCACCTGCTAAGGGCAGCCAAGGAACGGGGCCTGGATCTCCAGGTCCTCCACCCGGTCACCCTGCTGGCCCGACAGCTGCCCGCGCCCACAGACCTAAACTACAGATGACAAGAGCGAACCTGAGCCTGACAGATCAGTTTTTAGGCGCCCTCAATCAGGGTCTTCAGACCCTCTTGCCGGGCCAGCACCAAGACCCCGGACCTGCGGCCGAGATCGCCGAAACTCCACTGACAGCGGAAGAGAAAACCACTGCGGCTCAGCTGCTCAGAGTCGACCACTGCGGCGAAGTCTGCGCCCAGGCCCTCTATCTCGGGCAGGCCCTCACCGCACGGGACTCTACCATCAGATCCCAATTGCAAGAGGCGGGCGGAGAGGAGGCGGACCATCTGCGCTGGTGTCAGCAAAGGCTCTCTGAACTGGGTGACCACAGCAGCCGACTGGATCCCCTGTTCTTCGCCGGCGCCCTTTCGATCGGGGTCCTGGCCGGACTGGCCGGGGATCGCTGGAGCCTCGGTTTTCTGGCCGAGACCGAGCGACAGGTCGAGGCCCATCTGGATCAGCATTTGCAGCAATTACCGGCGGCGGACCACCGCTCCCGGGCCATTCTTGAGCAGATGAAAGCGGATGAAATCCGCCACGCGGAGACCGCAACCAACGCCGGCGCGGCAGAGCTGCCGACCATTCTCCAGCAGTTAATGCGGCACTCCGCCCGGGTGATGACCCAGACCACCCGCTGGGTCTGATCGACCCCAGACCGTGCCCGACCTGATCCAAAAACTCCCCAGCGACTGGCCAGCCTTTGAGCGACAGCACGTCTGGCATCCCTACGCCTCCATGGTCAAGCCGATACCGGCCTATCCGGTCGCGTCCGCCAGCGGCGTGCGGCTCAAGCTGGAGGATGGCCGGCAACTGATCGACGGCATGTCCTCGTGGTGGTCCGCCATCCACGGTTACAACCACCCCCGGCTGAACGCCGCTGCGGAGACCCAACTGGCCGATATGAGCCATGTGATGTTCGGCGGATTGACCCATCGACCAGCGGCAGAGCTGGCAGCACGGTTAATTGAGCTGACCCCGGCGCCCCTAAACCGGGTCTTTTTTTCGGACTCCGGCTCAGTCGCGGTAGAGGTTGCGCTGAAGATGGCACTGCAGTACTGGCAAGCCCGCGGCGAAACCCGGCGAACCCGCTTTCTCAGCTTCCGGGGCGGTTATCACGGTGATACCATCGGGGCGATGGCCGTAAGCGATCCCGAAAACGGACTGCACAGTCTGTTCTCTGGCACCCTCACCCAACAACTCTTTGCGCCGCGCCCTCCAAGCCGTGCCAGCGCTGCCTTCGACTCCCGGCAGCTGGAGCAACTCCGTAAAACAGCGACAGACCATCGCGAGGAGCTGGCGGGTATCATCATCGAACCCCTGGTTCAGGGTGCCGGGGGCATGCATTTTTATCATCCAGACTATCTGCGCGAACTACGCCAGCTCTGCGACCAGCAGGGTCTGCTGCTGATCTTCGATGAAATCGCTACCGGCTTCGGCCGTACCGGCAGTCTGTTTGCCACCGAGCAAGCTGGCGTGGTGCCAGATATCATCTGCCTCGGCAAAGCGCTTACCGGGGGATATATGAGCCTGGCCGCCACCCTCACCCGTGAGGCCGTCGCCAGCGGCATCTGCCAGGGTGATCCTGGGGTTTTTATGCACGGCCCCACTTTTATGGCCAACCCCCTGGCCTGCGCGGTGGCCAGTGCCAGCATCGACCTGCTGCTGGAGAGCCCCTGGCGGGCGCGAGTCCAGACCATTGAACAGGGCCTTCAAGCCGGGTTAATTCCGGTCTCGGAGCTGCCCGGGGTCGCGGATGTTCGGGTACTGGGCGCGATCGGAGTGGTTGAGATGAAACAGCCACTGGATGTGACCCGCACCCAGGCCGCACTGGTTGAACGGGGAGTCTGGCTCCGCCCGTTCGGCAAGCTGCTTTACACCATGCCACCCTACATTATCGACAGTAACGACCTGGCACACCTCACCGACACCATGTGCGAGGTTGTGGAATTAGTGGCCGACTAAAACAGGCCCTGCCGGTGACGGCAAAGTGCCACCCTCTGTATGACTCATAATCGAAATGAACGGGAGAAGCTACAGTGACTAAATATATTGGCGCGCATGTCAGCGCCAGCGGGGGGGTTGATCGGGCACCTCTGAACGCCCAGGCCATCGGCGCCACCGCCTTCGCCCTGTTCACCAAAAACCAGCGCCAGTGGCAGGCCAAACCCCTCACCGACGAACAGATCGAAGCCTTTCAAAACAACTGTGAATCCGCGGGGTATGGCGCCGCACAGATCCTGCCCCACGACAGTTATCTGATTAACCTTGGGCATCCTGAAGCGGACTCTCTGGCCAAATCACAGGCCGCCTTCATCGATGAGATGGAGCGTTGCCAGCAGCTCGGGCTCAGGCTGCTGAACTTTCATCCCGGCAGCCATCTGCGGCAGATCAGTGAAGCCGACTGCCTCAGCCGCATTGCCCACTCCATCAACCTCGCGCTTGAGCGGACCGAAAGCGTAACCGCAGTGATTGAAAACACGGCGGGGCAAGGCAGCAATCTGGGCTTCCGCTTCGAGCAGATCGCCAGCATCATCGATCAAGTTGACGATACCTCCCGAGTCGGCGTCTGCCTCGACACCTGCCACACCCACTCCGCCGGTTACGACCTCTCGACAGAAGCCAGTGCCACCGCCGTATTCGCCGAATTCGAACAAGTTGTTGGCTTCCAATACCTCAGCGCCATGCATCTGAACGACTCAAAGACGCCTCTGGATAGCCATGTCGACCGCCACGCCAGCCTCGGCGCCGGCAGTTTAGGCTGGCCGGTGTTTCGCTACATCATGCAGGATGCCCGCTTCGACGGAATTCCCCTGGTGCTGGAGACCCCGAACTCCGACAACTGGCCGGTAGAGATTGCCAGGCTCAAAGAGATGGCTGCCCACGGGAGCTGATAGGCATCAAACCCCGCAACGGGGACTGAGGCAGGCTTTCGCCACCGCTCGGCTTCCGCCTGGAGGGGACGCTGACGCCGGACCGTTCCCGCCGGACACCCTATGGGGCTGCCTGCTACTGGTCGCAATCGGTGGCGGCATTACCCTGGCCACTCAGACTCCAGCTCCAGCAGATGCTGATCTGGCTGCGTAGTGCTGAGCGCCCCCAGGAGAGCCTTCGGCTGAAGCCGCTATGGCAAGCGATCCGCGGGCTGACCTCTGCGGAGGCAACCCGTCAGCTTGAAGCCATTCGCTGGCTGCAACGAGTGACCCACCACCTCTGGCGAATCTCGCGGCACCTCTATCGGGCTGACCAGCCGAAAGCCACGATAACGAGCTTGGCGGTATCGCGACCGACCCCGGTGGAGAGGAGCTAGCGGCCTTCGGGGATCTGCTAGAGTGAACCCGAAACCCGTCAAAATAGGGAGGCTCATGCCAGCCTTGACTGGCTCGCGTAAAACAGTGAGACACCATCTAGAAATCTGGCTGTTCGCGCTGCTGTCAAGCCTCGCCACACCCGTGTTTGCAGTCCATCCCGGCGCCTGGAGCAAAGACTGGCAGGAGGGGCGGTGGGAGTCAGCCCGACCGGACAGCCATGCTCCCATCGGCATCATGGGCGACCACTGGCACAACAAGGATGGTGTGATGCTCGCCTACCGCTACGGCCTGACCGATATGCGCGGCCTGCGGGACGGCACCGACCACCTGAGCACACAGCAGGTACTCGCCGACTTCCCGATCACACCCACTGCGATGCGCATGGAGCACCACATGTTCAGCATGATGTACGCCCCGGTGCAGGGGATGACTCTCATGCTCGGCCTGCCCGTGAAGCAGCTGCGGATGGACCATCTCACCGCAGGCGGTGCCCGCTTCCGCACCGACGCGAGCGGCATCGGAGATCTCTCGACGGCTGCCCTTTTTGTGCTGCGCGAGACCGGGCGCAAACGACTCCATCTGACCCTGGGGCTCTCGCTGCCAACCGGCTCCATCGACCGGTCCGACCGGACCCCCGCTGGTCGTGCTCGACTGCCCTATCCCATGCAACTGGGGTCAGGCACCTTCGATCTATTACCCGGCCTCACCTACATGCAGCAACGGGATATGTTCTCCTGGGGCGGGCAAGCCCGAGCCACCATGCGACTGGGACGCAACAGCAACAATTACAGTCTGGGCGATAGCTACAACGCGGACATCTGGATCAGCAAACCGCTGCATCCGGAATGGAGTGCCTCCCTGCGCCTGAGCGGAATCGATCAGGACAAGGTTGATGGCGCCGACCCCGCCCTCAACCCGGCACTGGTGCCCACCGCAGCACCGAATCTACAGGGGCGGCGACGGGCAGATTTACATGCGGGCCTGAACTATCACGCCCTCAAAGGCGCCCTGAAAGGACATCGAATTGCGATCGAATTCAGCCAACCCGTTTATCAGAAGCTCAACGGCCCCCAACTCGAAACGGACTGGGGGCTGATGATCGGCTGGCAGTACGCATTCAAACTCAGACGGAAGTAAGGCGCCGTCACTCTGGGCCAGGCCGGGCCATATCCTCTACCGTCCAGGTCACCGGCGGTGCGTTTTTCAACGCCCGGCATGCGGGGGTCACCACCATGTCGTTGATCTCCCCGGCAGAGGCTTTGCTACTCAGGCCAGGCGGTAACTGACCCTCTTTACCATACTCGACCGCCTTGCCTGCGGTGCTGGCGACCAGAATCGTCTCTTCGTTGTCATCCCAGCCAAAAATAGCGGCATGGGGGATGCAGGCGGGCACAATGAACGAATCACCGGCGCGCAGCACCTTCTCAAATTCGCCGTTGTAACCCGACTTGTAATACATGCTGCCTTTGACAACATAGCCAGAGTCTTCGTCATGCCGACTGATGCTGGCGGGAATACTCCAGCCCTTGCCAGCGTCCACCTTGAGACTGATATAGGTCAGGTTTGGCCCGTGCCAATGGCGAAGGTAGAGGCCGGAGCCCGGCGCAACTTCAAACATGTCGTCAGTTGGGGTAAAAAAACGAACGTCTTCCGGTCTGTACTCGGCGGCTTCGTTCGCCAGTAACAGCCCCGATGACAGGGCCAAAACAAGGGCAACCAGCCCACTCTTCAATGTGATCTGCATGCTCAATTCTCCTCATTATTTATAAAATTCAGTTAGATCGGCCGCAGACCACTATGAACCCGGATGGCCGCTACCGGTAGTGATTCAACCAGATCCATTCTGCGGAATCACCCCATGCCTCGACCTGCAATGACGACTGAACGCCCTAAGCGGAGATCAAAAACACAACGGTGACACCGCCCGGCTCAAAACAGTTTGAACCGATCGTTCCTCCGAACCCAGGCGCGGCATATCTACGGCTGTCCAGGTAACCGGTGGCGTACTTTTCATCGCCCGGCACTCCGGCGTCACCACCATAGCGTTGATCTCCCCAGCGGTCGCCTTACTGCTAAAACCGATGGGCAGCTGCCCCTCCTCCCCATATTCCGTTGCTTTATCCGCTGTACTGGCGACGAGCACGGTCTCTTCGTTGTTATCCCAGCCAAAAATTACCGCGTGGGGCGCACAGGCAGGCACCATAAAGGCGTCACCGGCCCGCAGTACCTTGGTATATTCGCCGTCGTAACCCGCCTTGTAATATATGCTGCCCCTAATTACATAACCGCCGTCTTCACCGTGGCGACTAATGCTGGGAGGGATGATATGGCCCAGCCCCTCATTCACTCTGAGGCCGATATAAGTCATGTTCGGGCCGTTCCAGTGGCGTAGAGAGAGCCCTGCTTCGGTGCCCACCTGGAATAGATCTTTAGTGGGGTCGAAGAAGCGAACCTCTTCCGGCTTGTACTCCTGCCCCTCCATCTCGGCGGCGAACTGCAAACAGGATGACATTGGACTGATCCCGGCGAGCAGTCCGATCTTGCGTTTTAGTTCCACGTTTTCATCCCCTCATTATTTTGCTGTTCAGCGGGGTCAGTCTCTTCCGCCGAGCAGCTCGCTATAGCCAGGGCGATTCGCAACATAACGGTACCCTGTCGTGGATCTGCATGCCGGTAGCGTGATGATTAATCCTCACTGCAATGGCCTCAACCCCCTGGGCCATGACCTCGGCCAGGGTAGTGGCATAGTCTGGGTCAATCTCTGCGGCAACCTCAAAGCCATCGCCTTCCGGCCGATTGACCGCGAACAGAATCATTCCCCGCTCTCCCCGGGCAACCAGTTCAGCTAGCAGGGTCAGATGTTTACGGCCCCGCGCGGTCACCGCATCGGGGAATCGGACCCGGTTACCGGTTAACAGCGTCGTGTTTTTGACCTCAATCCAGAGATCCGGTTTACTGGCCGCTGCAAGCCGGAAATCCAGGCGAGAGCGGGTATGACCGGGCAGGTCGAGAGTCACCTCCGGGGTCACCCGGAGATAATCGTCAATCCCCTTGACAGATCCGGCTCGCAAGGCCTCTTCCACCACTGGATTGGTTCGGCCGGTATGGACCCCGATCCATCCACCCCCCATATCGACTCGCTCCAGAGTCCAGGCGAGTTTACGCTTGGGGTTATCGCTATGGGAGAGCTGTACTGGCGCACCCGGTGCCCAGCAGCCGGTCATGCTGCCAGTGTTGGGGCAGTGGGCGACGACCTCCCGGCCGTCATCCAGCGTCACATCAGCCAGGAAGCGTTTGTAACGCCTCTGAATTCGGCCGTTGACCAGCGGGGGTAGCTCCATCGAAAAAACGGGTTACGCCAGTTCGCAGACCAGGTCTCCTGCCCCCACCGCAGCCCCCGCACTCAGGGGTAACCGTTTGACCACCCCGTCACGGGGTGCCAACACCTGGTTCAACAGTTTCATCGCCTCGGTGCTGAGCAGCTTCTGACCCTCGGTCACCTCATCACCCTCGGTGACGTAGAGTTCTGCCAGGATGCCGGCCATGGGCGCACCGATCTGATTAACATCATCCGGATCCGCTTGCTGATTTGTCGCCACTTCGACATTGGCGGAGCGGTCGCTCACAACCTGAGCCCGGCGCTGGCCGTTCAGCTCGAAGAAAATTTCCCGGTTACCATTGGCCTGTAGCTCCCCCACCGCCAGCAGCTTCAGGATCAGGGTCTTGCCGGGCTCGATCTCCACAGCAAGCTCTTCACCGATTTTCGGACCGTAGAAAAACAGCGCGGTCTCTAATACCGAGACATCCCCAAAGCGTTCGTTAAAACGGGTGTAATCCGTGAATACTTTCGGATACAAAGAGTAAGCGCTTACTTCGTCTTCGCTCGCCTCCCGCCCCAGGTCTTTACTCAGTGCGACCCGGTTACCGTCAAAATCGTAAGGCTCCAGCAGCGCTCCGGGGCGTATCTTAATCGGCGCCTGGCTGCCAAGCACCGCTTTCTGCAGTTCTGGCGGGAAGCCTCCATCCGGCTGCCCCATCATGCCCCCGAGCAGGGAGACAAACGACTCCGGATAGGCCAGCTCGGTGCCCCTCTCCAGCACATCATCCGGGGTCAGGTCGTTCTGCACCATGAACAGCGCCATGTCACCCACCGCTTTGGATGAGGGGGTCACTTTGATGATGTCACCGAGCATATCGTTCACTGTACGGTAGGCCCGCCGCACTTCATCCCAACGCGCCCCAAGCCCCACGGAGACCGCCTGGGGCCGCAAATTGGAGTACTGACCACCCGGAATTTCATGGTGATAGACGTCCGCTGTGCCCGCTTTAAGACCGCTCTCGAACGGTGCGTAGGCCTCTCGGGTACTCTCCCAGTAATCGGCCAGCTGCTGCAAACCGTCGGGGTCCAGACCGGTATCCCGGGGGCTGCCCTGCAGGGCGGTGACTAACGCATTCAGAGAGGGCTGAGAAGTCACCCCGGACATTGAGCTGATCGCCGCATCCACCACATCAACCCCGGCGGCGCTGGCCGCCAACAGGGTCGCAACCCCGTTGCCGCTGGTGTCGTGGGTATGCAGATGAACCGGGATGGTGAGGCTGTTTTTAAGCTCTGTCACCAGAATGCGAGCTGCATCCGGTTTCAGCAGACCCGCCATATCCTTGATCGCCAGAATATGGGCACCCGCCTGCTCCAGCGCCCGGGCCCGCTCGATATAGTAGGGCAGGGTGAACTTGGTCCGGCTGGAGTCGTTGATATCACCGCTATAGCAGACTGCCGCTTCCGCGATCTTGCCAGTCTCAATCACCCTGGCGATGCAGGGCCGCAGCCCTTCAACCCAGTTCAGGCAATCAAAAATACGGAATACATCAATACCATTGTCGGCTGCCTGATCGATAAAGTGATTAACCACATTATCGGGATAGTTGGTGTAACCCACCGCGTTACCGGAGCGCAGCAGCATCTGCAGCAAGGTGCCTGGCATTAACCGCCGCAGCTGACGTAACCGCTCCCAGGGGTCTTCATGCAGAAAACGGTAAGCTACATCAAAGGTCGCGCCGCCCCACATTTCGGACGAGAACAGATCACCGGCCAGGTGGGCGGTCGCCGGGGCAATCCGATAGAGATCACGGCTGCGAACCCGGGTCGCCAGCAGAGACTGATGGGCATCCCTGAAGGTGGTATCCGTCAGCAGCAGCCGGGGTTGCTCCAGCAGCCATTTGCCCAGCGCCTCCGGACCCTTCTCACTGAATACCGAATAAGCCGGAGACGGGGGAGGGGTGGTCTGCGCGACCCGAGGCAGGATCGGCTCCGGCAACCCTTTCGGAATCTGCGCTGTCGTGATGCCAGGGAATCCGTTCACCACCAGTTCCGACAGATACTCCAGAAGACGATTGGCACGATCCTTACGGGGCGCAAACTGAAGCAACTCCGGATTCTGATCAATAAAATTGGTGTCAAATTCACCGCTGAGAAACTCCGGGTGCTGCAGCAGATTCTCCAGAAACGGGATATTGGTCTTGACCCCCCGAATCCGAAATTCTCGCAACGACCTCAGAGCCTTGGCTGCCGCCTGATCGAAATCCAGCGCCCAACAGCAGACTTTCATCAGCAGAGAGTCGTAGTGAGGGGTGATCACGGAACCCGTGAACCCGGCACCAGTATCCAGCCGAATACCAAAGCCCTCGCCGGGCCGGAAGGTCGAAATGCGACCGGTATCCGGAGCAAAACCGTTGGCGGGGTCCTCAGTGGTGAGCCGGAGCTGGATGCAGTAACCGCTCTTCTTGACCTGCCCCTGAGAGGCAATGCGAATCGCCTCTGAACCCAGCGCATAACCCTCCGCCACCTTGATCTGGCACTGCACCAAATCCCGTCCGGTGATCACCTCAGTGATAGTATGCTCCACCTGAATTCGGGGATTTACTTCAATGAAGTAGTGCTGCCCGCTGCCATCCACCAGAAATTCCACGGTGCCCGCGTTGCGGTAACTCACAGAACCCGCAATTTTGAGGGCATCCGCATAGAGGGCCTCACGCTGGGCCTTGCTCAGGGTCAGAGAGGGGGCGATCTCCACCACTTTTTGGTGGCGCCGCTGGACGGAACAGTCCCGCTCGAACAGATGCACCAGATTGCCGTAGGCGTCTCCCAGCACCTGCACCTCAATGTGCTTGGGGCTGGCCAGATACTTCTCCACAAAAATCCGGGGGCTGCCGAATGCAGCCTGGGCCTCTGCCCGACCGCGGCTCATCGCCGCCACCAGCTCATCATCACTGTTGACAATGGTCATACCACGACCGCCACCACCCAGAGCCGCTTTAACAATCAGCGGATAACCCGCAGTCACCGCAAATGCCAGAGCGTCCTGGTCCCGCTCAATGACGCCATCCGTGCCGGGGATGACGGGCACGCCAGCCTTGATCGCCACATCGCGGGCAGAGACCTTGTCTCCCAGCTCGTCCAAAACCCGGGAAGGGGGGCCGATAAAGACAATGCCCGCCGCTTCGCAGGCCCTGGCAAAGTGCGCATTTTCCGAGAGAAAGCCGTAACCCGGATGGATCGCGTCGATATCCTTCTCCAACGCCAGCGCAATAATCTCATCAATCGCCAGATAGGCCTGAATCGGCGAAAGCCCGGCACCAATCTGGTAGGCCTCATCCGCCTTGTAACGGTGCAGGGTCAGCCGATCTTCATCGGAGTAGATCGCAACGGTGGTAATGCCCAACTCGGTACAGGCCCGGAAAACCCGAATCGCGATCTCCCCACGGTTGGCGACCAAAACCCGTTTGAAAGGCGTTATTGTCGGGGCGGCTGTGGACTCAGACATTATCAATTAATTCCGTTTTGGGGCAGACAACCACCATTCTGGTGCAATTTCCCACGGGTGCAAGCCCCGGAGAGGGCAACCCTGTCAACGAATGAGCCACACTCATTGAAAACGGGGTTGCAGCGACCTGAAAATTTATGTAAATAGTCTTGCTATTAATCCCTTCTAGCACCGCTCTCATGGACAAATATATTAGAACGCCCGCCGGTGTCATGGTCGAAAATCTGCTGCGGGAAGCCGAACTGCTCAGCCGCGAGCTGCAGACCGCCTGCCCAATAGATGCACCGGGACTCGGCCCCGCCCATAGTCGTTGCCTGGAGAGCCTGAGCATCCGGGGTCCAGGCCGACTACCCGAGATCGCTGAACGTCTCGACTGCAGCCGTCAACGTGCCCAGCAGCTGGTTGAAACGTTGATTGCACAGAAAGCCGTCCGCCGTGTAACCAACCCCAACCATCGCCGCTCTGCCCATATTGAAATTACTGATCGGGGCCGCAAACTCCTTCACCGCCTGATTGCCCAGCAAACCCAACTGAGTGAAGAGCTTGCGGTTCCGCTCTCCCCCCAGGAAATCAAAACAACGCTGCAAACCTTGCGCCAGTTGCATCGGTTGATGGCGGACAGGCGACCGGGGCAGGGCACCCCAACCTGAGGATCCGCAATTAGCGGCTGGCCGGATCATCGCGGCTCTGTTCCCGTTATACTTGCCGACCCGATGCGAACCCGAAAGACAGGCCTGAAGAGCCTGGGGTCGGCAACTTAACGCCAGACCCGCCGCGCATCACTAAAACCCACATCATTCGGATAGGAGTTATTTAAGATGGCTGGGATCACTGCCTTTGGCGGCTATGTGCCGCGGCTTCGACTGGAGCACAAAGCAATCGCCGACGCGCACAGCTGGTACGACCCCTCGGTGGCCAAACGGGCCAAAGCCGAGCGCAGCATGTGCAACTGGGACGAAGACTCAATCACCATGGCCGTCGAAGCGGCACGAGACTGTCTGCAGGGTATTAATTCAGCCCCGACCAGCCTCTACCTGGCTTCAACCAGCCTGCCATTTTCAGATCGCCAGAACGCCGGCATCGTCGTCGAAGCGCTGCATCTGGGCGAAGCGACAGCGGTGATGGATGTCACGGCATCCCAGCGGGCAGGCACCTCCGCCCTGATGCAGGCGCTGGACGCGGCCACTGGCACCCCCGGCAGCCAGCGACTGGTGATTGGCTCAGAGCATCGTAAAAGTCGTGCGGGTTCACCCCAGGAACTCAATTTCGGCGACGGCGCCTGCGCGCTGCTGGTGGCTGACCAGAACCCCTTGCTGGAGTATATCGGTGGACACGCGATCACCGTCGATTTCGTCGACCACTTCCGGGCCGAACACGAAGATTACGACTACCCCTGGGAGGATCGCTGGATCCGGGACGAAGGTTACGCCGGGATCGCACCCCGAGCGGTCCAGGGGGCCCTCGAAAAACATGGTCTCAGGGCAGACCAGATCGACCACCTGATCATGCCTGGACTGGCTGGCAAGGCCGCCGGCCTGGTGGCAAAGAAGAGTGGCATTGCTGCCGAAGCCGCCTACACCGGCCTGCACACAGAGTGCGGCGATACCGGCAGCGCCCACGCTCTGGTGATGCTGGCCCACGCCCTCGAAGGTGCCGTTAAACCCGGAGAGCGGGTGATGGTGGTCGGGTTCGGGCAGGGCTGTGATGTGCTGTTGTTCAAAGCCACTCCAGCGCTGGCCAGCTACCGGCCCGGCACCGGTATTCGCGGCGCACTGGCCAATCGCCAGGCGGAGACAAGCTACCAGAAATTCCTCACCTTCAACGACACAGTGGAGTGGGAAAAAGGCATGCGGGGCGAGCGGGACAACCGCACCGCGCTCACCGTGCTCTATCGCAAACGGGGGATGCTGCTGGGGCTGGTCGGCGGCCGCTGTACGGCCTGCGGCACCCCCCAGATTCCCCAGGGTGACATCTGCGTTAATCCGGAGTGTCACGCCGACAGCCAGCTGGAGCCCTACAACTTCCGCGAAGAGCGGGCCAAGATCCTCAGCTGGTCGGCAGATTACCTCACCTTTACCAAGAGCCCGCCCTCCCATTACGGCATGATCACTTTCGATAACGGCGGTCGTTTCATGACTGACTTTACCGATGTAGAGCCGGGGGAAATTGAGGTCGGCGACCCGGTTAGAATGGTGTTTCGCATCAAGGCTTTCGATACTCAGCGCGGTTTTGTCCGCTATTTCTGGAAAGCCGTCCCGGTTCGGGATACACAAGATTCAGGAGAGCGTTAATGGCTAGTGGAATCAAAGACAAAGTTGCCATCCTTGGGATGGGTTGCTGCAAATTCGGCGAGCGCTGGGAGTCTGGCCCCGAAGAGTTGATGGTTGAGGCGTACCGTGAAGCGATGACCGACGCCGGAATTGAGCCGGAGCAGATCGACGCGGCCTGGTTCTCAACCCATCTCGATACCATCGGCTCCGGCAAGGGCGGTCTACCCCTCTCCATCGCCCTGCGGCTGCCCAATATCGGCGTCACCCGGGTGGAGAATTTCTGCGCCAGCGGCACCGAAGCTTTTCGTGGCGCGGTCTACGCCGTTGCATCGGGGGCCTGTGACATCGCTCTGGCCGTCGGAGTTGAGAAGTTGAAAGATACCGGCTTCGGCGGGCTGCCCCCAACCGATACCGGTCTCTTCACGTCACAATGGGTGGCCACCGGCTCCGCCCCCGGGAACTTTGCCCAGCTTGCCGCCGCCTACCGGACCAAACACGGCGTCGACAAAGACGACCTGAAACGGGCCATGGCCCATATTTCGGTCAAGAGCCACACCAACGGGGCGAAGAATCCAAAAGCCCACCTGCGCAAAGTGATCACCGAGGAGCAGGCGATCAACGCCCCGATGATCGCCGAGCCACTGGGCCTGTTCGACTGCTGTGGTGTCAGCGATGGTGCCGCCGCAGCGATTGTCTGTAGCCCTGAATTGGCTCGCAAACTGGGCAAGCGCGATCTGGTCATGGTCAAAGCACTGCAGTTGGCCCTCTCTAACGGCTCCGAAGCATCCTATAACGACTGGGACAGCACCCATTTCCATACCACCCGCATTGCCGCAACCAGGGCCTACAATGAAGCGGGCATCAAAAGCCCGCGAGAAGAAGTCAGCATGTTTGAAGTGCATGACTGCTTCTCCATCACCGAACTGGTGACCATGGAGGACCTCTTCATCTCCGAGGAGGGCAGGGCGGTGCATGATGTGCTTGACGGGGTTTACGACGCCGATGGGGCCGTACCCTGCCAGATCGACGGCGGCCTGAAGTGCTTCGGCCATCCGATAGGCGCCTCTGGCATCCGCATGCTCTACGAGATGTATCTGCAACTGCAGGGCAGGGCGGGGGAACGGCAGCTGCCCGACCCGAAGCTCGGCATGACCCACAATCTTGGCGGCCAACCGCAACAGAATGTGGCCGCCATTTGCATCGTTGGCGCCGAGGGCTAGCTCCGGCCTGAGCGGCAAACGAGCCGGGACTAGCCCCGGACGGGGTAGAGCCTTACCGGTGTTTCTGCCCCCGCCCGCAGCGCCTCTGTCGGGCCCACCCCTCGGGCAGGCCGTCCCGAGGCCCCTGATATCCGGGAACTAAACTAGGCTCTTGCCAACTCAAATCAGACCCCCTTACCATGGCGCCAATGAACAAACAGATTCAACTGCTGACGTCAGTTACCCTGATCCTGCTGCTCACGGCCTGTAGCCACTACGGGATCGAGAAAAAGGCCCTGGCCCTCGACACAGCCATGAACCGCTACGCCACTGCGGTCCGCTGGGGTGAATGGAACACGGTGTACCGCATGCACCTGCCCCTGAACGAAGCAAAGATCCCCCCGGAAGCGATCAAGACCATTCGCGTGACCGCCTATCAGGAGCTCGGGGCGGCCCAGATGGATACCCCGGAAACGGCCACCCGAGTTGCCATAATTCGCTACATCAACGAAGAGACCCAGGCAGAAGCTTCGCTGCGGCAGGAGCAGCGGTGGCGCTACGATAGCGAGAACCTGTTCTGGGGGCTGGACAGTCCGCCCCCGTTCTTCGACTAGGCCCGCCTGGACCCAGCGCCGCATCCAGCCAGCCTGAAACGACCCCGTGTTCAAAAACAGACAGGCCGCCGCTGAACAGCTCGCCGAGGCACTGTCTGATCTGAAGGGCCAAAACCCACTGATACTGGCCATCCCCCGGGGTGCAGTCCCCATGGGCGCGCTGCTGGCAGAGCGACTGGAGGGCGAGTTGGATGTCGTACTGGTCCGCAAATTCGCCGCTCCCGGTCAACCTGAATTTGCCATCGGCGCCATCGACGAGCAGGGCCGCGTCTATCTGGCCCCCCACGCAGCCAGACTGGGGATCTCGGACAGCCACCTGCAGGAACAGCAGCGACAACAGTTGGCCCTGATCCGGAGTCGCCGCCTGCGCTACACCCCGAACCGGCCACCGATATCTGTGACCGGCCGCACCGTTGTGGTGCTGGACGATGGCATCGCCACCGGTTCAACCATGCTGGCCGCCCTTCAAACCCTGCGGGCGCAGCACCCCAGAGCGCTGATCGCCGCCACCCCGGTGGCGGCCCCCGACTCAGTCGAGCGGATCAAACTGGCGACGGACCGGTTCTGCTGCCTGCTCACACCACCGGAGTTCCAGGCTGTCGGCCAGTTCTACCGGGACTTCCCCCAGATCGGCGACTATGAAGTCATTGCGCTGCTAAACCCGGCAGCCGCCAACGCCTGACCTCCACCCCAAGAAGGAGACTCTTCATGCAACATCTGATATCCATCACTCTCATACTGTTATCTGCTCTTGCCACTACCGCCGTCAACGCCGACCCGGCGGAAGAAGTCAAAGCCACGGACCAGCGCCGGGTTACCGCCCTGCTCACTGCGGACTCTGAGACCCTGGATCAGCTCCTCGCCCCCGAGCTGCGCTACACCCACGCCAACGGCATGGTCGATAGCAAAGCCAGCTACATGGCCAGTTTCATCGGTCGTAAGGTGATCCATAAACAGGTCACCACCGACGATGTTGAAGTGATTGCCTATGGTCCCGTTGCCGTAGCCACCGGCAGCAGCCATGTGGTGGTGGAGTACAAAGGGCGAGACCTGGACCTGAACATCCGCTTCACCTCGGTCTACCGCAAACAAGGCAACCGCTGGCAACTGGTGGCCTGGCAGTCCACCCCCGTTAAAGAGCTCTAACCAGCGGAAGTGTCTGTTTCGGCTGGCATTGGCTGATCGGTTGGCACGCTCTGGCAATAGCGCTTCAGGTGCGCTTTTAGTCGGCTCACATCTGCGGCGATTTCCGGCGCCTTCACCACGTTATAGCAGGAGAACGACGGCAGGATCTGCACACCGCAAAACCGATAGTTGGCGGTGTTACCGACGAAAATATCATCCACCGTTTTGCCCTCAAACAGAAACTGCCCGGGGTCACCGAACGCCTCCGCCGGGGCGTTCCAGGTGAGCGACAGCATGTAGCGTTTATCGGTCATCTTGCCCCCGGTGCCGTACTGCATGCCCCGGTCCTTGCGGGTTCTGCCGTCATCCTCCACAAAGCGTTTATCCAGCAACCCGGCGGTGAGCACCTCATCGGTGTACTTCTTGTGAATCCACGGCAGACTGAACCAGTAGACCGGCCCCTGCACAATAATCAGGTCAGCCCAGAGGTGTTTAGCCACCTCCTCCTCAATCTCATAACCCGCCTCAATAGTGGTGTGCTTCACCACAGACCCGATTGACTCCAGCTCCGATGCCACCACCTCTACCAGGTAGCGGTTCAACTCGCCCCCGGACATGCCTTCATAAATCTGGTGCGCGTTGATTAGCAATACATTATTCATACCTTGCCATATCCTGTGCCGGGCGATTCAACCACCGCCAGGGTTCCCATTAACCGGCCGACAGTGTCTTATTATGAATTTTATTTGTGAGCAATCGATTTGTCTGTAAACAGATAGTCTTTAAGCTCCTTATCGAAGTCAGAATCTTGTCGTCTGATCCATTCAAGCACCATCGCTGCATGCTCTTTTTCCTCATCTCGATTGTGAGCAAGAATTGCCTTCAAATCCCCATTCCTGCACGCGTCTACCCTCTGGTTATACCAGTCTACCGCTTCAAGCTCTTCCATAAGAGAGGTGATCGCTCTGTGCATATCTCTTGTCTCGTCAGAGAGTTCAGAAATTGGTTCATGATAACCTTCATTTGACATAATATTTCCTCTATTAATCACTGATTGTGGTGGCGTCCCGCATAACGCCTTGCTCAGAATCGTTTGCAGACCAGGAGGCTTGCGGCAGCAATATCGGGAGTGCGTAAGCGCCCACTGCAGCCAATTGCTATGCGTCTATTTAAATTTCGCGCTTGATCTACCAGAACTACTTTGCGTTTTCCTCAAGCTCTTTCAAGCGTCTTCGGTCTCGGCGGTCTCGTTCGAAACGAACTGTTATGTCCCTGGCCGTAGAAAGCGCTCCGAGAACACCACCAGAAGCGTCGAGTACTATAGAAAAACTGAGTTCAACGTATATCGTTGATCCATCCGCCCGAACGGCCTTCGTCGGTAAAGACTGCCCGACGTACTTTGTCACTCGATCAGTGATTGCACGGTCGAACCCCTGCCAATGGGCCTTACGAAATGACTCCGGAATAATGATGTCTAGGCTTGAACCGATGGCATCCTTTTTTGAGAATCCAAATACGCGCTCAGCTGAGGTATTCCATATACGAATTATCCCCTTCTGATCAGTAAAAATAATGGCATCCGGGGATTGCTCGACGATCATTTCGTTTATTTCAGAGATGGTGCCCTTATTCATATTATGGATTCCTCAGGGCCTCAGTATAGACTGACATAGGTGACACATAACAATTAACCAGGCGGGATGACAGAGCGGATGACCGATTCGACCACGCCTGACGGGCCATTTGCC
This sequence comes from Gammaproteobacteria bacterium, assembly GCA_022014175.1. Taxonomy (GTDB): domain Bacteria; phylum Pseudomonadota; class Gammaproteobacteria; order Immundisolibacterales; family JAKLLR01; genus JAKLLR01. The sequence goes on from JAKLLR010000012.1 coordinate 25,945, forward strand.
GCCACAGCCAACGCATCCTCAAACCTCTTTGATCAGATCACTCTCCGGCAGACGCAGACGCGGCCCGTAGAGGCCTTCCGGGGTGCCGCGACCGGCGGCGATGACCATGGAGACTTCCGCTTGTTTAGGTAGCGCCAGAATGGCGCTGATGCGGTCGGCATCCATGCCGCCGATAGGGCAGGACTCGTAGCCGTGGGCGGCGAGGGAGAGCATCAGGGTCTGGGCGGCGAGGGCGGCCTGGGTGTGAGCATAAACCTGATGATCGCCTTTTGTAACCGGCGTGCGGACAAATGCATTGTTGCGGCCTTTGCGCCAGAAGATGAACCGGCGCACCAGATTGTTAAATCCGAGGGCATCGCTCTTCAGGGTCATGGGTACGATCTTCTGATAGTACTCCGCCAGGGGGTCAGGCAACGGTGTAGTCCCACCCTGGGTCATGAGATCGACCAGTTTGTCCCGATTAACCTGCCAGAGATCACCCCGGGCGACAACTACGATCAGATCCCCGGCGGTGGTGGCTGCTGGCTGGCCCATGCAGGCGGCGGTGACGGCGGATTTATTGGCGGGGTCGCGGACCCAGTAAAGCTCGTAGGTTTGCAGATTTGAGGAGCTGGGGGCAAGGGTGGCGTCTCGCAGGCAGTCTCGCATGGTCTGCTCGGGCAGTGGCTGGCCGTCAAACCCGCGGATTGAGCGCCGCCCAAGCAGGGCCTTTTTAAAGCCGGGCAGGGCGCTCTGCTCAAACGATGGGTTGGGCCGATCTGGCTGCTTACCCACCGTAGCTGCACCATCTGTCATCTCGGCCAGCGGGTTGGGGGTGTTCGACATCTGGACGCTCTCGGCATCTGTGCCCGCGTTCCGTCTGATCGTCTGCTTGTGACTAGGGTGCCCGTCACTCATTACCGGACTGCACCGTCGTAGTGCGAACCGGGCACAAATAGCGAAGCATAAAATAACCAAACAGGCCTGAGACAAGCGAACCTAAAACAATGCCCAGGCGTTCATCTACCGCGCCGCCGCCCTTCTCAAATGCCAGAGAGGACACGAACAGGCTCATGGTGAAGCCAATGCCGCAGAGTAGGCCAGCGCCGTAGAGCTGCAACCAGCTGATCTCGTCGGGCATTTTGGCCAGGCCCAGCTTTATCGCCAGCCAGCTAAAGCTGAAGACACCGATCTGATTACCAAAAAAGAGCCCCAGGGCAATACCCAGTGGGATCGGATGGATCAGGGCGTCCAGCGATAACCCCTCAAACGAGATCCCGGCGTTGGCAAAGGCAAACAGCGGCAAAATTCCGTAGGCCACGCTTGGATGCAGGTCATGCTCCAGCTTCTCCAGCTGGGTGTGGGACTCGCCAGGCTCCGCCCTGAAGGGAATAAAGAAAGCTGTCACCACCCCCGCAAGGGTGGCATGAACCCCAGACTTCAGTACCGCAATCCACAATATCAGTCCCACCAGCAGATAGGCGGGCATCCCCAATACCCCCCGGCGGTTGAGCGCAAACAAAACGCCGACGGCACCAAGCCCGATCAGCAGCGAACCCAGTGCCAGATCTGAGGTATAGAACACCGCAATAATCACAATGGCACCCAGGTCGTCGACGATTGCCAGGGTCATCAGGAAAAGTTTCAGGGACTGGGGAATACGGCTGCCCAGCAGCGCCAGCACACCCAGCGCAAAAGCGATGTCGGTCGCGGAGGGAATTGCCCAGCCCTTGATCGCAACCGGGTCGCCCCAGTTGATGAACGCGTAGATAGACGCTGGAACCGCCATGCCCCCCAAAGCCGCAAACAGCGGTAGGGCGACGCGCGCCGGGTCCGACAACTCCCCCGCAAGGACTTCTCGTTTGATCTCTAACCCAACCAGAAAGAAAAAGACCGCCATCAGGCCATCATTAATCCACAGCAGTAGTGGCTTAGCGATGCTGAATTCACCAGCACTCACCTGGACCCTGGTCGCCAGCAGCGCGTCGTACCAGCCACCCGCCGCAGAGTTTGCCACCACCATGGCAACGACTGCCGCGACGAACAGCAAAATACCGCTGGCCGCCTCTAACCGCATGAAATCTCTGACCGCTCTGACCAACATCTTTCCGTTCCGTTCTGTGGCTTTGGTGAGCCGAATTAACCAGCCTGTTAGATTAACAGGACGCGAGGGGGAAGGGGGCTTACTCGCCGCAGTTTTACCCTAGCTGTACCGGTAGGTACCGGGCATCACCATGGGAACAAAACAGACAGCAGTCCCAAGGCTTTGGTCGGAGGTGAACGCCGCAGCCCCGCACTCAAAATACCACTAACAGGCAACAGGGGGCATCTCTTCGGTTAAAGAGACGCCGCACTGGGGCCGAGAGGGAAGGCAGCCAGGCGCTCCGTGAGGTCAACGAGCCTGTCTGGCTCCGCCGTGAACCGATGACGTCCAGCGGCGACGCCTTCGACTCAGGCTGACTTAAGTGAGTCCCAGCCGAAGAACTGTTGACCGTTATTCCACAGAATATTCTGCTTGTTCTGCTCGCTCAGATGGCCAGCGGCCAACAGGGTGCTGACGGCGTTGGGCCAGGCGGAATCATGGTGGGGATAATCGCCGGAAAACAGGATGTTGCTGTCACCGAATTTATCGATCATGTAGTGGACCAGCTCGTCTTCCGGCTCGGTCACCATGTAGAAGTTGCGGCGGAAATAATCACTCGGTGGCTTCGGCAACGCGTTGGGTTGATAGGGGCCATAGGTCTCCCATTTTTCGTCCATCCGTTGCAACAGCCAGGGCACCCAGCCGGTATCGGATTCCATGATCAATATCTTCAGGGTGGGGAACCGCTCCAGCACACCACCGAAGATCAGCTCGGCCACCGAAGTATGGGCGTAGAACGGCGCAAGAATCGAGTGAATGGTGAAGCCGGTGTCCTCATGGCCGTGATAACGGTGGGCAATGTTGTCTGCCAACAAGTCAGCGCCGGAGAGACCGTGCAGACCGAACGGCACATCCAGGCGTACGATCTCGGCCCACAGGGGATCAAAAAAATCATCGCTCAACAGCTTGCCGTTGACTGCGCCTTTAGTCATTGAAACACCAGCAGCACCAAGCTGCTGAACGCAGCGGCGGGCTTCGCTGGCGGCCAGATTCGCATCATGGGGAGGCACCCAGGCCCAGAATTTAAGTCGCTCTGGGTTGGCCTGACAGAATTCATAAGCGTAGTCATTGAAGACTCTAGCCATGGCCAGAGCGTGTTCGGGATCGATGTTATCGACCCGGGCAAGAAAGAACGCAAAGGTGGGCATCAGCACGGCGATGTCGATGCCCTCCTCATCCATCGCCGAGAGATAGAGTTCAGGGGTAGGATTGACGGTGGCCTCCGCCAGCTCTGGCGTCTCCACCATACGGGCTTTGCCCTGGGCGGCCACCAGTTCAAGATCGCCGGAGTAATAGAGGGGCCAGTGCTGGCCATCAATCTCAACCTCCAGCCCGCCCTGATCGATCTCTCCCGGCTTTGCGGGGACTGCCCGTACGGTGGTTTTGGAGCGCCAGGGTTCCGGCAGGTTTTTCTCCCAGAGATCTAGCGGTTCCATGGTGTGCACGTCGCAATCAATTACTTTTTGTCGGCTCATTTCAGTTTCTCCTCCTGATTATTTTTTATGTGCGCGCAGCAGCAACCGCACTCGCCACAGCATGGCTCGACAGGGGCAGGGAGGCAACTTTTGAGGATCAGGCTGGGTGACCCCGACCTGACGACGAGCATCCCAACCCACCTAACGGCCGGGTTGGAGCCGTATTCGCTACCCTGCACCCCCCTCAATCACCACGAACGCCTGCAACACAAAAGAACCTTTGCTCCGCAGCCCTTTCCCGATCTTATACCTGGGTCGTCGGCGGTCCGCGCAAGGTCTGCGCCAACGCCATACGTGCTTCGATGGAACTCGGCAGTTTGTGGATTTGCTCGATCTGCCTGAGGTTGAGCAAGAGGCCGCGCTGGTTGGCAACCTGCACCGTCAGGCCAGGGCGAGCGTTGAGCTCCAGCATCAGGGGCCCGAGATCGCGGTCCATGACGATATCCGCGCCCAGATAGCCCAGACCGACGGTATCGGCGCATTGCATGGCCAAGTGCAGGATCCGTTCCCAGTGGGGGATGCGGATGTCCGCAGTCGAGGCTCCGGTGTCCGGATGGAGGGCCTCGACCCGTCCACGGCACACGCCGCCCCGGCTGGTACCTGTGGCCAGGTCAATACCGATGCCCATAGCACCCTGGTGGAGGTTGGCCTTGCCGTCCGAGGCCCGGGTCGGCAGTCGCACCATGGCTGCGACCGGCACCCCCCGAAACACGATCACGCGGATGTCGGGCACGCCCTGATAGCTGATATGTTCGAACAGGGGGTCGAAACGCACCCGGTATTCGATGATCGCCTGGTCGGGCAAGCCGCCGAGGCTGTACATGCCGCTGAGCACGTTAGAGACGTGGTGCTGCATGGCCTCCAGGGTGATCAGGTCGCCGCTGGGCTTGCGGAAGCTGTTGCCAAAGCGACCGCTCACCACCAGGATACCGTTGCCCCCACTACCGTGTGCCGGCTTGATGACGAAATCTTCGTGGTCACCGAGCAGCCGCACCAGCTCCTTGCCTTCGTGCTGCTCCCGGACCACCGCATAGAGCGCGGGCACGGCAATACCGTGGTCGATCGCCAACGGTTTGGTGAGCAGTTTGTTGTCGACCAGCGGATAGAGACGGCGCGGGTTGTAACGCATGATGAAATCGGCGTTGCGCTGGTTCATGCCCAGTACGCCCATGCGTGTCAACCGGCGCGGCGAAGCCAGGAGACTCATGCCTGATCTCCGTCCCGGAAATTGCGGAAGCGGCGCAGCTCCGAAAGCCGGTACCCGGTGTAGCGGCCCGTCAGCAGGCTGACCCCCAGCACCACCAGCAACAGCTCGGGGAATACGAACATCAGGTGTACGAGGTCGGGCTGGCTCATCACCAGGTAGCTCAGCGCGGCGATCAACAGGCTGCCCAGGCCGTGGAGAATGGCCTCTCGGGCACCGTTTTCCTCCCAGGTGATGGACATGCGCTCAATGGTCATGGCCAGGATCACCATGGGGAACAGCGCCACCGACAGGGTCCGCTCCACTCCCAACTTGTTGGTGACCAGGCTGATGAGAAGCATCAGCCCGACCACGATGATGAGGATAGCCGTGAGTCTGGGCACCAGCAGCAACATCAGTCGCTCCAGGTAAAAACGCAGCATCAGGCCCAGGGAGACGATCAGCGTGAACAGCGCGATGCCCCACAGCAGCTGGGTCTCACGGAAGGCCAGAGCGATCAGGACGGGCATAAAGGTACCAAAGGAGCTGATACCCACGAAGGTGCGCATCAGCACCACGATCAGGGCTCCGAGCGGAACCATCAACAGCACGCGGTAGACATTCTGGCTGTCCACCGGCAGCGCCAGCGGCGAAAAATCGGCAAACACGGAATCGAGGCGCTGGGCGCTGTCGCGGGCCACTTCGATCAGTTTTCGGTCGCTGCGCGTGACCGATAACTTGACGTCCCCTCGGCCACCGCTGCTGATGCTGTAGAGGGGGTCATCGCCGACCTGCCAGGGCAGCAGGTGGTCCGGAACTCCGGGCTCGCCGGTTTCCGGGTCGAAGGCCAGCCAGGATTCGCCATTGTGCACCTGCAGCAGCGGCAATAGGCGGATATCGCTGGCGGCCTCCTTGAGGGGCAGCACCCAGAGGATGCGCGCCGGGATGCGTACGCCCTTGAGGATCTCAATGATCTGTCGGGTCCACTGCGCCGGGGAATCGGCCGCCTCGCGCAGCAGGGCCACATTGGGTTCGTCCCGGCGCGCATTCAATTGGCGCAGCAGTTCCCGGGTGTAGGTGAAGACATCCGCCGATTCCTGGCGGACGTCGTTGATGATCACGCGGATGGCGGTAGCGTAGGGCTCCTCGTAGTCCGGGGGCGAGGGAAAGCGGGGGCGATCACGCCAGGCCGCAGGTTGCTCGCTGCGGGTGACCGAGATGCGGTAGTAGAGGGTTTCACTGCCCTGTGTGCGACGTTTCACCCATTCCACCTTACGCCGGTCGCCGTCCTCCTCGATCGCCATGCCGTAACGGTTGGCGATGAAGTGTTCCTCCAGTTTGAGAAAGCCGGGGAGTACAGAGGGGACCGCCAGGTCGACGATTGCAGGCCCGCCGTCGGCCTGAAAACCGATGCGCGCCTGGATCGACCAGACCTCGGTTTCCTGGTCGGGCCGCACCGGCATGCCGAGAATCACCGCCTTGTAGGCGGAGATGGCCAAACCCGCCAGAACCAGCACCACCACCCAGACCGGGACCGCCGGATGTCTCACAATCCCGCGTCCGCTGCGACGGAAGCCTCACAGCCAGGGTCGGTGAGAAAGGTCTCTCCGGGGTCGATCACTGCGGTACCGGCGAGGAATCGACGCCCGAGCAGGATGGGGTAGTTGAATTCGGAGCGGTCGATCAGGGAGAACTGGGCCCGGTGCCAGCGCCCGACAAAGCAGAATTCCAGCTCGACCACTGTCCGCCGGTCGTGGTTGCCATCGTGCTCCTTGATACGCACATATCGAGTGACCGGCCGCTCCATGGCCACAGCCTCAAGATGGTCCTCCTTGTCACGGAGAACCAACTCGAACTTCACCCAGGGCTTGCCCTTTCGCTCAAAGGCGTCGATGTTGCGGGCATTGATCGAGGAGGTCCTGGCCCCCGAGTCGAGTTTTGCTGTCACCTCATGCCGTGGCGC